>PBDG01000016.1 GCA_002717225.1 Rhodospirillaceae bacterium
AAATTTCCACCTGTGCCGCTTTCAGAGGCCATGGCACGCTCCGGTTTGCACTGCGCAAGTGCGCCGATGACGATGGCGGCGAGGCGCGGATGGGTCTCCGTATTGCCGGCGACCTCAGGCGCTGGGTAATCAACATTAGTGACGCTGCCCGGCGCTGCAACGATTCGGATCGGCTGGAAGCAGCCGCCATTTTTCGGTATCGACGGGTCGGTCATGTGGAACATGGCGTTGTAGGTGGCGCTCCAGGTGACGCCTAAAGTGGCGTTGATTGGCCCCTTGGCTTGCGCTGCGCTTCCGGAGAAATCCGCTACTACTTCGTCGCCTTGGACGTAGACATCAACTCGCAGGAGGTAGGGTTTGTCTTCGATGCCATCATTCTCAACCGTGTCCTCGAAACTGTAATGGCCATCGGGGAAGGATTCGATCTCCGCGCGCATGCGTCGCTCCGAATACTTCATCAAATCTTGGCAAGTGGTAGTGAAGGTCTCCTCGCCATATTTTGCGAGCAGTTCTTTCATGCGCTGTTCGCCCAGATCAAGGACTCCAATCATGGCACGAAGGTCACCATAATTATATCTCGGCGTCCGCACATTTGCGAGCATGAGTTTCCACACCGAATCGACGTCCTTACCGGCCTTTTTTATCTTGATAGGCGGTACCCGGAGGCCTTCATGGAAAATTTCTGTCGCCTCGCCGGCGAAGCCGCCTGGCACCATACCGCCTACCTCAGCGATATGGCCAATACAGACTAGATAGCCGAGCGGCTTGCCTTCGTGGAAGAATGGTTTGAATAGGGTATGCTCGGGCACATGCAATCCGCCACGATAGGGGTCATTATGGATCAACACGTCACCCTCGTCGAGAGTGTCTATGGGGAATTCCTCGGCGCAGGTTTTTATCAATAATGGCATGCCGCCGATCTGTGCCGGGCAGAACTCGGCGACCGAGATCATGTCACCTTTCGTGTCAGCTAGTGCACAGGTAAAATCGAGACCCTCGTTGAAGATCGTCGAATAGGACGTCTTCATCAGCGAGATGCCCATTTCTCGGCAGATTGCCACCATGGTGGAATCGAGAATATTCATCGTCACCATGTCCATATTCAAAGCTCCTCCGGCGCGATTCAGTTTGCTTGTTTCAAAGACCATGTTATGGAGGCTCCTCGCCCCGTGCAACGCGGTTATGAGGCTGTCCAATAGAGGGAGACGGAATAATGCCGATCAGCGACGAAATTCTGGAACAGGCACAACATGTTCTATATACGGCCGTGATTTCCGACACCCTCGACGAAATGGGTCTGTTGGACCAGGCTTTGCCGCCGACGGTGCGCCCGCTTGACGAAGGCTTGGTCCTATGCGGTCGAGCGCGCACCGGTCTTTATATGCCGGTTTATCACGACGACGACGCACTCGACGTCTATGAGCACGAAATCGCCCTAGTCGACGATTTAAAGCCGAGAGATGTGGCGGTATTTTCATGCGCGGGTAATAACCGCATAGCACCCTGGGGCGAACTGCTCTCGACAGCCGCCGATGCGCGCGGTGCCGTTGGATGTGTCACCGACGGACTGGTGCGCGATGTCCGTATGATCCGCGAGATGGGTTTTCAGGTTTTCGCCGGTGGTATCGGTCCGCTTGACACCAAGAACCGGGCCAAGATGATGATGGCTGATGTGCCGGCGGAGATCGGCAAGGCGCGTATCGCGCCGGGCGATATCATGTTCGGTGACGTCGACGGCGTGGTGGCGATCCCGCAGCATACGGCGGAAGAGGTACTAAAGGCCGCGATGGAGAAGGTTTCAGGCGAAAACAGCGTGCGCGAAGAACTCTCCAACGGTACGAGCCTTAAGGAAGTGTTCGGAAAATACGGTATTCTTTAAAAATACCAATCGGGAGATAATTGAGAATGACCGGGCGACTGCACGATAAATTAGCGCTGATAACCGCTGCGGGACAAGGCATCGGCCGCGCCACAGCGCTCGCCTTCGCTCACGAAGGGGCGCACGTTTGGGCAACGGATATCAAAGAGGATACCCTCGCCACTCTCGCCGGTGAAGCGGCTGGCATCGAGGTATGCCAGCTGGATGTGACTGATGCGGGTGCCGTTGCGGCTACTATCGCGAAGATTGGCGCAGTCGACGTGCTTTTCAACTGTGCTGGCTTCGTCCATCACGGCACTATTCTCGATAGTTCGGAAGCGGATTGGGACTTTTCCTTTGACCTCAATGTGCGTTCTATGTACCGCACCATCCGCGCTGCGCTCCCTGCTATGATCGAGAANGGCGGTGGCTCCNTCGTCAATGTCGCGTCCGTTGCCTCCAACGTTAAGGGCGTACCCAACCGTTTTCTCTAAGGTGCGACCAAGGCGGCGGTGATCGGCCTGACAAAATCGGTGGCGGCAGATTTCGCCGTCCAGGGCATCCGCTGCAACGCAATCTGTCCCGGCACNGTACAAACACCTTCCCTCGACGACCGTATCGGCGCTTTCGATGATCCAGTTGCTGCCCGCAAGGCTTTCATCACGCGCCAACCCATGGGTCGCCTGGGAACGGTAGAAGAAATTGCGGCTCTGGCGGTTTATCTTGCCTCCGATGAATCTGCTTACACGACGGGCATTGAAGCTATCATCGATGGTGGNATGACAATTTAGCTCGAAATCTTGGCGATCCNCTGCAGCGGCTGTGGAGAAGAGTGTCNGAATGACATCGCTATCCCACTTGTAGTCGGGGATTTCCAATAATCATAGGTTGTTGGGCTTATCGANTAACNCCGGGGTATCCATAACCTACCCAAACAGGAAATCAGAAAACCAAATTAACCTCCTTGCTGATGNCCGCGNATCNAGTCAACGCTTTGTTGCTGCCTGCTGCNGATNCTTCCTCTACTCTCAACAGATATGATTCTGCCCAGTAACGAGCCGAGCGGGTCTCCCCTTCGTGCCATCTTTTTCATGTGCCTGGCAACGGTGCTGTTATTCCCGCTGCTTAACGCCACTGTAAAATATCTGGCCACCGATTATACCGTCTGGCAGATCATCTGGGTACGTTCCGTCATGCATTTTGTTGTAATGCTTGTGCTGTGTACGCCGGGCTACGGCCTTGCCCGCGTGTTCAAGACGAATAAGCCCGTCCTCCAACTCGTCCGCTCAAGCCTTCAGATCGGCGCAATGTATTTTTTCATTACTGCGCTGACCTCTCTGTCTTTGCCGATTGTTACNTCGATCACCTTTACTGCTGCCTTCATGGTGGTGGTGCTTTCCATNCCCATGCTGGGTGAGCGAGTGGGTCTAAGGCGCTGGCTCGCNGTATTGATCGGTTTCGGCGGCGCTATCGTTATAATCCGACCTGGCGGTGAGGCCGACGGTTGGCCAGCCTTGATGGCGCTGGGAGCAGCGCTTTGTTATGCACTTTTTCAGATTCTCACTCGCAAGCTGGCACCCTATGATGATAGTCGTACCACGGCGGTGTACACCATCGCCGTCACCNTGGTGGTGTCCTCGGNGATCGCGCCCTTTGGNTTNGATTNGCCCGACGATCTTAATACTTGGCTCTTGTTCNTTGCCCTCGGCCTCGTCGGNGGTGTCTCGCATTTTTTCCTGATCAAGGCCTATGAGACCGGTGAGGCCTCGTTGCTCTCTCCATTCGACTACGGCCAGCTTGTCGGCGCTACTGTCCTGGGCTATNTCGTGTGGGGTNATTTCCCCGATGGTTGGAGNTGGCTCGGTGTTGCCACAATCATCGCCTCTGGCATCTATATCGCCTACCGGGAAACGCGGCGAAAGCCGGCATGATGAGGAGCGGATCACGTGCTATGACANCAAATGTTTGTGAGTTTTGTGAGATNCCCGTGTTTTGCTGGGCGACCTNTCTGGTATTAACCCGCTCATTATCTCTTCGGTTGTGCGCTGTGCCGAAGNTTTGAAGCTTTCGACTCTGGCCGAGGACNTGGCCNCCGAATCGTAACTAGGAGACAGAACATATGCTCGAAATACCNCCTATTCTANCCATCCGCCGTAATTTTGACCGNCCTGACCCGGCTCTAGTTGCTAGGCTCAAGGGTGCGCTGACCGGCAATATAGCCGATAGCCTGGGTGGTCGTGCAGCATTGGATCCGGCGATCAAGCCACTCGCGGGCTGTCCGGAATCTATGCAGAGCCTGGTTGGACCGGTGATCACCTGCCAATGTGCGCCGTCTGACCATCTCGGTGCGATGGGTGCGCTCGCCCATGCCCAGCCGGGCGATGTCATCGTTGCCGCCACCGAGGGTTACCGCGGTGTCGCAGTGATGGGTGATCTTATGCTCGGTATGGCACGCAATAAGGGGCTGGCCGGTCTAGTGACCGATGGTCCAGTGCGCGACGTCAAAGGAATTTTTGAGGTAGGTCTCCCGGTTTTCTGCACCGGCATAAATCCAGATTCCCCTTCGGGTCTCGGCCCTGGTAGTGTCGGCGAGCCGGTGACCATTGGTGGCGCAGCGGTGGAGCCTGGCGATGTCGTCGTTGCCGACGTTAATGGCGTTGTTATCGTGCCGCAGGCAAAGCTCGCTATTCTGGTAGACAAGTTACAAGAAGTCCTTGCGGCTGAGGCCGAGATGGAAGCTAAGGTTTCGGCAGGTCTGGAATCCCCGGAGTCTTGGCAAGCCTTATTCACTTCTGACAAAGTGAGATATCTTGATTGAACCCTTGCGTTAGGTCCGCCATGTTGCTGCCGAGACATATAAGGCAATAATTACTGGCGCAACGCCAACGGGAGAGAAACGAATATGCTGTTTTTTTGGCGCTGGCTGTTAATAGCGGAATTGGGAATTGGACTCATGGCATTTGATGCGACTGCAGGCGATCTGGAAAATACGATTTATCTCGATCTTGAGGATGGCCGGGTGGTGATAGAACTACGCCCGGATCTCGCGCCAAATCATGTGGCGAGGATGAAGGAACTGAGTAGAGAAGGTTTTTACGACGGCTTGAAATGGCACCGGGTGATCGATGGCTTTATGGCTCAGACCGGAGACCCGAAGGGACTTGGCATATGCGGGTCGGGCCAGAATCTCGAAGCGGAGTTCAGTGAGGAGTTCCACGTCCGTGGTACGGTCTCTATGGCACGCTCGCAAAAGCCCGACAGCGCTGATAGCCAGTTCTTCATTGTTTTCGAGCCCGCTCCCTGGCTTGACGGCCAATACACCATCTGGGGCCAGGTAAAAGAGGGCATGGATTTTGTCGATCAAATCAAGAAAGGCGTGGGCCAGAGCGGGCAGGTAGATGACCCGGACATTATAGTCAAAATGCAGGTTGCGGCCGATGCCCAATAGCTGCCTGTCATATCCTGATTAGAATGCTCCTGGGAAGCGGCCTCCGTCGATCAATATGTTCTGTCCGGTGATGTAACCGGAATGCGCACCGCAAAGAAAGGCACAGGCTTCGCCGAATTCCACCGGGTTGCCAAAACGCTTGGCGGGAACCGTTGCTGCTCGCTCCGCAATGGCCTCTTGGAGGGTCAGACCGCGCTCGTCCATTGCCTGCTTCCACGCTGCGTCATGCCGTTCGGTTAAAAAAAATCCTGGCTGAAGATTGTTGATCGTTACATTTTGCGCGGCGTATTTGGGCGCGACNCCGGCGAGGAATGAAGTCAGGCCGGCGCGTGCACCGCTNGACAGGTCAAGCCCTGGAATTGGCATTTTNACGGAAAGTGAGGTGACATTCACGATGCGCCCNAAACCACGCTCAGCCATGCCATCGATGGTNCTTTGAATGAGTTCTATAGGAGTNATCATNTTCATTGTGNCGCCGGCGACCATCGCGGCGCGGTCGAGCGNCTTAAAATTCCGNAAAGGCGGTCCACCATTATTGTTAACGAGAATGTCCGGCGCTGGACATGCGGAAAGAAGAGCCCGTTGAATTTCCGGTCTTCCGACATCGCCTTGTACCTGGATTACTTCGATACCCGTTGCTGAGGCAATATCGCGCGCCGTCTGGTCGAGCGCCTTTTCACCGCGACCATTGATAACAACCGATACACCGTTTTGTGCGAGAGACATGGCACAGGCGCGCCCTAATCCTTTACTTGAAGCGCAGACGATCGCATGTTTTCCGGAAATACCAAGATTCATTTTCTGTTACCCTTGAGTTGTGACCTTGCTGATAGCCGTTCGCCGGAGGCCGTCGAGTTCTGCGAGTGCCGCGTTTAGCTGCTTNGCTGGTATGCAATCGTGCACCTGCCCCTTTGCAGTCCGCGCGTTTGCAACTTTGGGATTTTTGTGGAACCTAGATATGGCGCGTGCGTGCGCAATATTTACAGCGACCGCCCGCTTGCCGCAAAAATACCAGCAATGCACAAGATAGAACAGGGATATCGCTTGGGTTCATTCGACTTTGATCTCCCGATCCAGAGCGAGCGTAGTGTCGAATGATCCCAATATTTCATTGCCTCATTCGGAGGCTGCTAAATGCTGATGCTTTGCGATATATTTTCATGAGAAAAAAGAGAGGCCGATGAAAAATCTCACGCAAAGCTATGTGCATGGTACGAGTGATGTGCCGCTCTTGGGCAAGACCATCAGCCAACAGTTNGACGAGACGGCGGAACAACATGGTGCTCGTGACGCGCTGATCGTTTGCCATCAGGATATACGCTGGACCTATTCCGAGATGAAGTGCGAGGTCGATGCACTGGCCGCTGGGCTGCTCACNCTCGGACTTGAGCCGGGCGACCGAATTGGCATCTGGTCGCCAAACAATTCTGAATGGGCGGTAAGCCAGTTCGCCTCTGCCAAGGCTGGTCTTATCCTGGTCAACATTAACCCAGCCTATCGCTTGGCTGAACTCGAATATGCTCTCAATAAAGTTGAATGTAAGGCGCTGATTGCGGCGGAATCCTTCAAATCGAGCAGTTATCTCGACATGATCCGCGCCCTTGCGCCAGAGATCGAGACGGCGGTACCTGGCGCGCTCAAATCGAAAAATCTGCCGTTTCTTAAAACCGTCATCCGCCTTGGCGAGGAAAAATCTGCTGGCATGTTTAATTATGGAGAAATCGCTGGGCGTGCTGGCGACGAAGAGTGCGCGCAGCTTGATGAGCTGCAGGCGCGTTTGCAATTCGACGATGCCATCAATATTCAGTTTACCAGTGGCACTACTGGCTTTCCCAAGGGTGCCACACTCACGCATCATAACATCCTCAACAATGGCTACTTTAATGGCCAGGCCCTGGGTCTAAGTGAGGTCGACCGGGTTTGTATTCCGGTTCCGCTATATCACTGCTTCGGTATGGTGATGGGCAATATGATGTGCGCGACTTACGGNGCCGCGATGGTCTATCCTGGTGAAGGCTTCGANCCCCTTGACGTGCTGCGCGCAGTTGAGGACCAGCGTTGCACCGCTCTCTATGGCGTGCCCACCATGTTCATCGCCGAACTTGATCATCCAGAGTTTGCCAATCTTGACCTCTCCTCACTGCGGACCGGCACCATGGCCGGTTCGCCCTGCCCGATTGAGGTCATGAAACGGGTAATTAACGACATGAATATGTCGGAAGTGACCATTGCTTACGGGATGACAGAGACCAGCCCGGTGAGCTTTCAAAGCTCGGCGGGGGATTCTATCNACCGCCGGGTATCTACGGTCGGTCGTGTCCATCCCCATGTCGAGGTCAAGATCGTGGACGAAGCTGGGCGTATAGTTGCGCCGGGCGTACCGGGCGAACTCATGACACGGGGCTATTCCGTGATGCTCGGCTATTGGAATGACGACGAGAAAACCGATGAGGCGATCGACGCCGCTGGCTGGATGCATACCGGCGATCAGGCGACTATTGATGTAGAGGGTTATTGTAAGATCGTCGGGCGCATTAAGGATATGGTGATCCGTGGCGGCGAGAACGTTTATCCGCGTGAGATCGAGGAATTTATCTATCGTCACCCGAAGGTGCAGGACGTTCAAGTTGTTGGCGTTCCGGATGAGAAATATGGCGAGGAGCTTTGCGCTTGGGTTTGTTTGAAACAGGGCGAGGAATCCGACGCAGACGAGATCCGCAACTTTTGCAAGGGGCAGATCGCGCATTATAAAATTCCGCGATATATCAAATTCGTCGACGGTTTTCCTATGACCGTCACCGGCAAGATACAGAAGTTCAAGATGCGCCAGGAGATGATCACCGAACTGTCCCTCTCGGAACAAGAAACGGCCTAAACAAAAACACAAATGACCGAGATACGACGGCGGCAAGACTAACGCGTGTCAATCCGCACAGTCTAGTATCCTAGGTACAATTCGGTCTCAGCTACGCAGCGTTAGCGGAGGGCGGTAAGGTAGGGTTGCCATCTAGCTAGGTCGGTTAGGACAAGAACGGCAATATGATGGGTTCCACTCTTTGCCAATCTAACTGCTACGCTGCCGTACAGCTTATTTCCAGCCTCTGGTTGTTACATTTTTTTCCAGTTGGTTCCTTGCTCGAAAGCGTGTGCCGCCTGGATAACACTGGCATCATCATAACGTTTACCGATCAGCATCATGCCGATGGGTAAACCATTATTCATTGCGCAAGGAACGCTCATTCCGGGATGGCCCGAAGCGTCGAACGGTGCGGTGTTGGTTAGCATGTTGAGCGCTGCGTCGACATATTCCTCATGAGAGCAATCCTCTGCCGGTAGCTTGGTCGCCTGTTGCGGTAGTGTTGGCATGAGTAGTATGTCGAATTCGTCGAGGGCCGTATCATAGGCGTCACGCAACATTCGGCTTAAATTTTGCGCTTTGGCGTAATAGTGCCCGTGATAATTGTGATGCATATATTGCCCGAGTAGCATCACTAACTTGACCGTTACAGAGAGATCATCGGGCCGCGACCGCCAGCCGTGTGCATAAGCGTCGAGCAACGAGGTGGTATAGTAGCCCTCCCAATTAGTGCCCATGCTGTTACCTTTGAGCATCAATTCGGTTGCGCCTTCGACAGCGATGGCGTTCCAGATATCCATGCCATAGAGATGCATCGGAATCGAAACCTGCTTTACCTTGGCGCCAAATTTCTTGAACTTCTCCGCCGCCACCTTCACTTTCTGATCGACCGCTTTCTCGCTGTTGGCATGGCCGAAGCCTTCTTTGACGACGCCGATTTTCATTCCCGTGACGCCTTTACCGAGTGCCTTAACGTAATTTTGTGTCTTGGTGCCAATCTGGCGCGGATCAAAACCGTCGGAGCCAGCGATAACCTGCAGTAGAGTGGCAATGTCGGTGACATTGTTAGCCATCGGGCCGGTGTGATCGAGGGTCTGCTCGATGGGGAAAACGCCGGTGTACGGCACTAGGCCGTGGGTTGGCTTGTGGCCGTAAATGCCCGACCAGCAGGCCGGGATGCGGATTGAGCCACCTTGATCGCCGCCCATCGCCATATCGGCTTCGCCGATCGCCACCAGAACGGCGCTACCGGCTGATGAACCACCCGAGGAATAACCTTTTTTGTACGGATTCTCGACCATGCCTGTTGCGGGTGTAGCGCTGCCCCCGTCAAAGCAGAGATAGGTGTTCGCCGCCTTGCCGAGGATGGTGCCGCCCGCATCGAGGATGCGGGTTACTACCGTTGCATCGATATCAGGTACATAGCCTTCGAGTACCGAGGCGCCGTTCATCATTGGCACTCCGGCAAGACAGATATTATCTTTCAGTACAACCGTCTTGCCGGCAAGGGGCCCACGCGCTTTGCCCTTTACCTCGGATTTCCAATACCAGGCGTTATAGGGGTTCTCTTCCGCAGTTGGACGGTGGCCCGGCGAGCGAGGATGTTTCACCGGCAGTTTAGGTTCTGCCAAATCGTCGATTCGTTGGTAAGATCGGATGGTGCCAGCCATCAGGCCTTGAAAGGATTCCGCCTCATCAACCGAAAGCGACATTCCATAGGCATCGGCAATGTCGAGTACTTCGTCGATAGTTGGTTTGCGGACGGTAGGAAACTTAGCCATGACGAACTCCTTTTGGCGTCGGTTGAGCTGATGAGTTAAGGGCTATTTGCTGAAAATCTCTTCACAGATATAGCGCTTGATGTCTCCCTCGAACAGGGCGCCATATTTAGCACCCCATTTTTCGCGATAAGCAGATTCATTATGAGCATCCATTGCCTCGTGGTCGACGAAGCGCTCATAGGTGTTAAAGACGAGCGGATCCTCGGTATCGCGACCCACATAAAAGCTGACTGTGCCGGGCTCGTTCGCCTCGACATAATCACCGATCTGCCCTAGCGCCTGGGCTAGTTTGTCGGCCTGGCCGGGCTTGGCGCGTAATATTGCATTTAGTGTGATCATGGGCCCCCCTTTGCATGTTCTCTATGATTTGCTTCCTAGCCTGTCAAATCTGGATCATTAATTGTGCGTCGCAAAATAATTTTTATTGAATTTATCCGTATATATTCCAAGGCTTGCCGCGCGTTTGNACGCCACGCTATAATTCTCCTNTTGCNCTGCACNNTGGCGTGCGGCGGCCGTCGCACCACGCGCGTTAGAGAAGATCAAAGGAAGTCGAATGCCGCAGACCNACAAGGATGACCGTTTGACAAGTTACNGTTTTGAAGAACTNGAAGTGGGCATGTCTGCCGAATATCGNCGACGTATTANTGGCGCTGATGTAACGCAATTTGCTGANGTGTCAGGCGATATNAATCCACTTCATCTGGACGCGGAGTTCGCCGGGCGCACTATGTTTGAAGGAAAAATNGTACACGGCATGTATGGTGCGGGAATGATTTCTGCTNTCATAGGCNCCTGCCTGCCGNGGCCAGGTTGCGTCTATTTGAGCCAGTCCTTGCGTTTTCTCGCACCGGTTCGTGTTGGTGACGAGGTAGTGGCAAGTGCCCGAGTGGTTGAACTTTTTCCTGAAAAGCATCGCGCTCGGATGAAAACCCAGTGCTATGTCATCGAAACCCCAGTGATTGATGGAGAAGCACTCATTCTGGTGCCGACGTGTGCCGAACTCGAGGCGATCACCACCACTGGTTAATGTCTGGCCAAGATGAAGCCAAGCGCCTATTCTCTGCGCCGCTTTTATCCATGGAACTATTTGAGATTGGGAGCGCTCTCGGCCATGCGCATCTACAGGCATTGGCAAAATGTGCCCGCCGACGGGCGGGGCGCTGTTGTCGCCATCGGCAATTTTGATGGCGTTCATCTCGGTCATCAGGCGGTGATCTCGGAGGCCCGGAAAATTGCTGATAAAATCAAGGCGCCGCTTGCCGTGCTTACGTTTGAGCCCCATCCGCGGGAGGTTCTTGGAAAGACCAATGGACCTTTCCGCCTTACCCCCTTCCGCATCAAGATGCGCGAGATTGCTGCGCTTGGCGTCGACGTTCTTTACCTCACTCGTTTTGATCGTGATCTTGCTGCTATGCTGGCGGAAGACTTCATTCACCATTTGCTGGTGAAAGGACTTGGCGCGCGCTATGTGGTGGTCGGCTACGACTTCGCCTTCGGCACTGGACGCAGCGGCAACTTTCAGTTGTTGCAGGACCATGCAGAAGCGGGCGGCTACTCCTTGAGCCAGATTAGCGTTGCCGGTTCGGATTCAGGCATCTATTCCGCAAGCGAGGCACGTGGCCGCTTATCCGCGGGCGATGTTACTGGGACAGCGCAAATACTTGGCCGCCCTTGGGAGATCGAGGGTCGAGTACAAACTGGCGAGCAGCGCGGCCGCCAACTCGGCTTCTCCACCGCTAACCTGACTCTGGCAGGTACTCTGCACCCCAAACACGGGGTTTACGCGTTGTGGGCCGGCATTCCCCGCAAAAACGATGGTGGGACCGACTGGCTACCTGCTGTCGCCAATCTCGGTCGCCGCCCTACTTTCACCGAGGATAAACTATTGCTAGAAGTACATTTGCTGGATTATTCCGGCAATCTCTATGACAAGCGACTGCGGGCGCAGTTTATCGCCCATGTGCGGGATGAGCGCCGCTTCGACGGACTCGATTCTCTTAAGGCGCAGATAGCCGAGGATACGGCCACTGCTCGTAAGATTCTGGCGGACACAGTCCCTGAAACTGCTCCTGTTGCCGCTACCACTAACAACTCAGTTGCCTAATAGGTCCCATTATGAGTGTCGATTACCGCAAGACTGTTTTTCTGCCGCACACTGAGTTCGCGATGAAGGCGAAGCTGCCGCAGCGAGAACCCGATATGCTAGCACGCTGGGATAAGCTGGATATTTACGAGCGCCTGCGTGCTTCATCGGCTGGCAGAGAACGCTTCGTGTTGCATGACGGGCCGCCCTATGCCAACGGCCATATCCATCTTGGTACTGCGCTGAACAAGGTGTTGAAGGATGTCGTCGTGCGCAGCCAACAGATGCTAGGTAAGGATTCTATTTATGTTCCAGGGTGGGATTGCCACGGCTTGCCGATCGAATGGCAGATCGAGCAGCGCTACCGCAAGGAAGGGCGGGACAAGGATGCGGTGCCTCTTGTTCAGTTTCGCCAGGAATGCCGAGAACATGCTGAACATTGGATCGATGTGCAGCGCGAAGAGTTCAAGCGCCTTGGCGTGATCGGCGAATGGGACAATCCCTACACCACAATGAGCTACCCGGCTGAGGCGCAGATCGTGCGCGAATTGGGTAAGTTTCTGCTCGACGGTAGCCTGTACCGTGGCTCTAAGCCGGTTATGTGGTCGCCGGTCGAGAAAACTGCGCTGGCCGAAGCCGAGATCGAATACCACGATCACACTTCGACCACTATTTGGGTACGCTTTCCAATTGTTGAGAGCGGCAATGCGACACTCAAGGGTGCGTCTGTGCTTATCTGGACCACCACTCCTTGGACCATTCCGGGTAATCGCTGCGTCTGTTACGGCGAGGAAATCAACTACCACATCGTCGAGGTTGCGGAGGTCGAAGATGGTAGCCTTGCGCGCAAGGGTGAGCGGCTCGTTATAGCCGGTGAACTGATAGAGGGTGTTGCAGCAGAGAGCGGCATCACTTCCTGGAAAAAGGTGGCCGAATGCATAAGTGTTACTGATTTGGCTAACAGTGTTTGCGCACATCCGCTCGCTATGAACGGTTACGATTTCGCTGTGCCGCTTATTCCCTCGACCCACGTTACCACCGAGCAGGGCTCTGGCTTTGTTCATACCGCGCCAGGTCATGGTGCTGAAGACTACGAGGCGGTCATGCTCTACAATGACAGTCTTCAGCAGAGAGACTCTTTAAGCGCAGCCATCGAGGTGCCGCAGACGGTTGATGGCGATGGGACCTTCTTTGCCCATGTGCCGCTTTTCGCCGGACACCATGTATACAAGGCAGATGACCCGGTTGCCGAGGCGCTGACCGAGGCTGGCAACCTCTTGGCGCGCGGCAAGCTGGTTCATTCCTATCCGCACTCTTGGCGTTCCAAGGCGCCGCTTATCTTCCGCAATACGCCGCAATGGTTCATCAGCATGACTACGCAGGGCTTGCGTAAAAAGGCGCTCAAGTCGATCGCCGAGGTTCGCTGGGTGCCTGCCGCAGGTGAGCGGCGTATAGCATCGATGATTGAATCTCGGCCCGATTGGGTGGTATCGCGGCAGCGCATCTGGGGCGTGCCGATCACCGTTTATGTTAACAAGAAGACGGGACAGCCCTTGCGCGATGCGGATGTACTAGCTCGTATCGCCGACGCTATCGAAGTAGAGGGCGCGGATGCTTGGTTCGCAAGCGACGATTCTCGCTTTCTTGCGCCGGATTATGACCCTCAAGATTATGAGAAGGTGACCGACATTCTGGATGTCTGGTTTGATTCTGGTTCGACACACAGCTTCGTTCTCGAAGATCGCGACGATCAAATATGGCCCGCCTCGGTTTATCTCGAAGGTTCTGACCAGCACCGTGGTTGGTTTCATTCCTCGCTCTTAGAATCTTGCGGCACGCGCGGCCGCGCGCCCTACGAGACGGTCGTTACCCATGGCTTTGTGGTTGATGGCGAAGGCAAGAAAATGTCTAAGTCGAGTGGCAATGTAATAGCGCCACAGCAAATCATCGACAGATATGGCGCAGATATTTTGCGTCTTTGGGTGATGGCCTCGGATTATTCAGAGGATCTACGTATGTCCGACGAGATCCTGCGTCATCAAACCGATGCATATCGTCGTCTGCGCAACACGCTGCGTTATCTCCTAGGTAATCTCGCGGATTTTGAGGAAGGTGAGAAGCTTGGTCTAGGTGCGATGCCGGAACTTGAGCGCTGGGTTTTGCATCGTTTATGGGAAATGAACCGCGATATCCGGCAGCATTGTAAGGATTTTGATTTCCACGCCGTATTCACGGCATTACACAATTTTTGTGCAGTCGAGCTCTCTGCCTTTTATTTTGATGTGCGTAAGGATGCCCTCTATTGCGACTCGAAAGATTCGTCCCGCCGGCGGGCTGCACGAACGGTGCTCGATATCGTGTTCGATTGCCTGACTGCTTGGCTTGCGCCTTTCCTTTGCTTCACTGCCGATGAAGCTTGGTTGGCGCGCTATCCAGGCAAGGCGGAGAGCGTCCATTTGCGCGACTTTCCTGCCGTCCCGGACTCATGGCGGGACTCTGCCTTGGCCAGAAAATGGGTCAAGTTCCGAACCCTTCGCCGAGTCGTTACCGGCGCACTTGAAATTAAGCGAGCCGATAAATCGATCGGTTCCAGTTTGCAGGCAGCTGCCACGATCCATGCTACCGATGAATACCGCAAAATATGTGACGGTTTGGACTTGCCGGAATTGTTTATCACCTCAGAGGCCCGGTTTGCAGATGGGGCGGCGCCTGATAGTTCATTCAAGCTTGACGAAGTACCCGGCGTTAGCGTGGTGATCGACATGGCGGTGGGGAAAAAATGTATGCGCTGCTGGCAAGTGTTGCCCGATGTTGGTGCGTCAGCCGAGCACAACGATATCTGTGGCCGCTGCACCGACGCGGTCAATGCCCGTCCGGTGGTGCCGGAATAGGCAGGTTATGGTATTGAGTCAGAGTTTTGGGAGGCGGGTATGATCCGCCTCGGTGTACCGGTCATCGGTTTGGTACTGATTCTTGATCAGATTTCAAAGCTCATCGCTTATGACGCGCTATGGAATCCTCTCCGGCGTGTAGAACTTCTCAGTTTTCTTGATCTTGTCCCTGTCGAAAATAGCGGCATTAGTTTTGGCCTCTTCCAGGGGGATGACAAGACTGGCGTGTGGTTGATCACCGGAGTCGCTTTGGCCGTTTCTGCTGGCCTTGGGATTTGGCTTATCCGGGTTGACCGGCGATGGCCGACGCTTGCACTTAGTCTTATTATTGGTGGTGCACTTGGTAATGTGATCGACCGCCTAAGATTGGGGTGGGTCATCGATTTTATCGATTTCCATGTCAATACTTGGCACTGGCCTGCCTTCAACATTGCCGATACGGTGATTGTCATTGGGGTCGCTATGTTGTTGATCGACGGCTTGTTCGAAACGGAGAAAAAGCCTAAATAGTGAGCATGCTCAAATCATGCAGCAGGGCCGCCATGGCCGCTCGGAATGTTGCGCTTTTCCCAGCGCTAGCGCTGCTGTTGGCAAGCGCTAGCTTGGTAGGATGCGGTGCCGTGGGAAAATCCCTTGGCTATGGCAAGCAATCTCCTGATGAGTTCGCTGTGATGCCTATCGAACCGCTAACCATCCCGCCTGATTTCTCCTTGCGCCCGCCGCGGCCTGGCTCTCAGCGTCCGCAGGAGCGACCACTTCGCCAACAGGCGGAAGACTCGTTGTTTGATCGCGAGGAAGGCAGTGATTCAGTGCGAACTGAAAGCCAAGGTGAGACAGAAATTTTGCGCCAGGCTGATGCCCTCAATACCAACCCCGATATTCGCCGCCAGATCAACGAGGAATTCACGGTATATGTTCAGGAGAGCGAAGGATTTTTTGAGTCTCTCCTCTTTTGGCGTGCCGAAGAGCCGCTGGGCGAGTTGGTCGATGCTGAAGAAGAGGCGCGGCGTCTAAGCGAAAATGCCGCGACCGGCTTGCCGCCTAATGTTGGGGATACGCCAATTATCGAACGCCGAGAGAAGGGGCTGTTCGAGGGGATATTCTAACGCGGTGCGCCCACCACTTATAAACTACATGATTGGTCGGTGTGTACTGCTCCGTGTTTTGCGTATCGTGCCAATTGTTTTGGCTTTGGTGATACTCACCTGGAGTGACCCACGTAGCGCCCAGGCGGGACCATTCGGTTCAGAATATTTTAAGCTCGACAACGGTCTCGAAGTGGTGGTGATTTCGAATCACCGGGCACCTGTCGTTATTCATATGATGTGGTACCGTGCGGGTTCGGCAGATGATCCGGTGGGCAAATCGGGCGTTGCCCATTTTCTCGAACATCTCATGTTCAAGGGCACCGACAAGCTGGCGCCCGGCGAGTTTTCTCGAATAGTGGCAATGAATGGTGGTCAAGAGAACGCCTTTACTTCATGGGATTACACTGGATATTTCCAGCGTGTTTCCCGCGATCGCCTTGCAATTGTCATGGAACTTGAAGCTGGACGCGTGCGCGGCTTGGTGCTCAATGAAGCAATCGTTGAACCAGAGCGTGATGTAATTCTTGAGGAGCGAAGTACACGCACCGATAATAGGCCTTCGGCGCTACTATCTGAGCAACTTGGCGCGGCGCAATTTTTGCGTCACCCATACGGCACACCGATCATTGGCTGGCGGCACGAGATTGAAACCCTCGATCATCAAGATGCGATTGATTTTTACCGGCGCTATTACGCGCCAAACAACGCCATCCTGATCGTCGCCGGAGACATTACAGTGGCGGAACTCAGACCGCTCGCTGAGAAATATTATGGTCCCTTGCCACCTGCCGGCGTTACGCTTCGGAAGCGGCCGCAGGAGCCCCCGCAGATAAGTCCGAGGCGGGTCTCTCTGTCTGATAAGCGTGTCGCCCAGCCGTCAATCACCCGCAGCTATCTGGCGCCCAATCATAGGGATGGGAATAAGAGCAGCGTGGCTCTCCAGGTCTTCGCAGAGATTCTTGGGGGAAAATCGACAAGCCGGCTTTATCAGAAACTGGTGGTGGAACGCGGTATCGCTGCCTGGGCAGGTTCGTCCTATCAGCCTATGGCACTCGATTCGGCGCGCTTCTATATCTATGCCGATTCTGTTCCAGGTGGTTCCATTGAAGAGATCGAAGCAGTTCTTGATGAAGTTATTACCGAGCTAGTCGACGCCGGCCCGAGCGCAGAAGAAGTTGAAGCAGCGAAGAGCCGTATGCAGGACGTCGTGGTCTATGCTCTCGACAATCCGCAATCAGTCGCGAGCATTTTTGGTAACGCACTAAGCACTGGTCTGACAGTTGAAGATGTCGAAAGCTGGCCTGCGCGTGTAGCTGAAGTTTCTCGCAACGACGTCATTGAGGCGGCAAGAGAGGTTTTGCGCCTGGAGCGCTCTGTTACCGCACTGCTTCTCCCGGAAGAAGAAGGTTAGGTGATGCGTAGAAAATTTCTCGTGCTCTTCTTCTTGCTCTGTCTTTCCATGCTTCCGGCGGGACTTTCCTCTGCGTCGGTTGCGCCGGTCGAGCGCGTTATTACGCCGGCAGGTATCGAGGTCTGGTATGTGCGCGAACCTAATATTCCGGTAATCTCTGTGTCGATTGGTTTTCGCGGCGGTACGGCGTTGGATCCTGCGGAGAAGCCTGGCCTTGCTAATTTTGCCCTCGGTCTTCTCAATGAGGGTGCCGGCGATATGGATGCGCTCACTTTTCAACAGGCTATCGTCAATCGAGCAATTCAGTTGTCGGGTGATGCTAGTCGAGACCTGATCACCGTCAGTTTACAAACTCTTTCGCGCCACCGCGACGAGGCGTTTCGTCTATTGGGCCTGGCGTTAGGCGACGCGCATTTTGCCTCGGAGCCAGTCGAGCGCGTACGCCGGCAGATCCTTAACACCCTCGCGGACGAGGAGCACAACCCGCACACTATCGCTGCGCGCGATTGGTTTAGTGATGTATTTGCAGATCACCCATATTCCAGGCGTGCTAATGGCACGAAGGAAGCGGTACGTATGATCACGCCGGAGGATCTAAAGGTCTGGGCCAAGGAACGATTCGCACGCGACAATCTCATCGTAGGAGCATCCGGTGATGTGACGTCGGAGGAGATCGCCCGCCTAGTCGATATTGCCTTGGCCGGGCTGCCTGCCCGAGCGGTTTCTTTAGCCGTGCCTGAGGCGGTGTTCCCTGAGTCTGGCGCGACCCAGGTGGTACGGTTGCCGCTGATGCAAAGTATCGTCGTTTTCGGTCTGCCCGGCATCAAACGTGGGGACCCCGATTTTTATGCGGCTTATGTTATGAATTACGTTCTGGGCGGCGGCGGCTTTACCTCGCGGCTCTATCAGGAGGTGCGAGAGAAGCGTGGATTGGCATATTCCGTGTACAGCTATCTCGCGCCGCTTGAGCGTGCCAGTCTCTATATGGGAGGCGTGGCGACCCGAAATGACAGAGTTGCCGAAACGCTTGACATTATCCGTGCCGAAATAGCACGCCTTGCCGTGCAAAATATTAGTGCCGACGAGTTGTCGATGGCCAAACAATATCTCACTGGCGCTTTTCCGCTCCGTTTCGATACCGGCAGGAAGGTTGCACGTGTTCTTGTACAGATGCAGTTTGAGAATCTCGGGATGGATTACCTTATGCGCCGGAACGATTATATCGAGGCAGTAACATTGAAGGATACATTACGGGTGGCACGCCGCTTGCTTCACCCGGATCGCATGCGTGTCATAGTCGTTGGCGATCCAGAAGATCTTGCATCGGACGGTCTCTGAGGGGACCGGCAGGGATGCGTTACAAACACCTCATTGGCAATTGCCTGGCGGCGGAGATCGGCCCGGGTGGTATTGCGCAGGAGGACTATGCCCGAGCTGTGAAGGATACTGGTCGGGCACTCGAACGCTTAAGCGCTTGGCGTGAAGCTGGTAGCCATCCCTTTTTGCTTTATCCCGCTAGAAGTGATGATCTGCCGGCTCTTGAAGAGAAAGCTTTAGAGCTGCGCCATCGGTTTTGCCGCATCGCCGTGATCGGTGTCGGTGGTGCTTCCCTCGGTGGTCAAGCGGTAGCGGCATGCAATCCCGAATCACCGCTAGTTTTTTTGGACAATCCTGACGGTGCACGGCTCGACATGTTACTGGCTCAGGGAGCGGAAACAGGTTATCTCGTCATTTCCAAATCTGGGGCCACTGCTGAAACCTTAGCGCAGACTCTGCTCGCCCTTTCCCGCGTACCGGCGGAGAATTTTATTTTTGTCACTGGACCAGGTGAAAATCCGCTACGCCGGCTAGCCGATCAGCATGGCGTGTGTGTTATTGATCATGACCCCGATATTGGCGGGCGTTTCTCAGTATTCTCCGCTGTTGGTATGTTGCCAGCGATGATTGCTGGCCTTGATGCGGCAGAATTTCGCAAGGGTGCGAACGAAGTGCTGGCGACTACTCTTGACGCGGCGGAGCTGGCCCAGGTGTCTCCAGCCTCGGGCGCCGCGCTCACCCTGTCGCTCACACCGCGCCTCGCCGCTGCCGTTTTCATGCCTTATGACGACCGCCTTCTTCCCTTTGCCCATTGGCAAAGTCAATTATGGGCTGAATCCCTCGGCAAAAACGGCAACGGTGCTACTCCGGTCGTTGCGCGAGGTGCAGTCGATCAGCACAGTCAGCTCCAGCTTTATCTCGACGGTCCCGCAGACAAGCTCTTTACCCTGTTGATTACCGGTAGCTTGCCGGGTGGCACCACCATTGCGCCAGAGATTGCTGAACAGGCTGGTGCGGATTATCTGGCCGGGCGTAGCCTTGGCGACCTCATGCGTGCCGAAGCTCATGCGACTCGAGACGCCATCCGTGAAGCCGGGCGTCCACTGCGCGAAATTGTTCTCGCAGAGCTTAATGAGGCTGCTCTCGGGGCGCTGATGATGCATTTCATGCTGGAAACGGTGATAATTGCGCTAAGCTTGAATATCGATCCGTTTGATCAGCCCGCTGTGGAGAGAGGCAAGCAATTGGCGCGGGACTATCTCAGGCGCGAGGGGTCATGAACATCCGTCTTTTGCCGGACGGGGTAATCAATCGCATTGCCGCCGGAGAAGTCGTTGAACGCCCGGCTTCAGTGGTGAAGGAATTAGTGGAGAATGCTATTGATGCTGGCGCGCGCCGCATCGAGGTGCGTGTCAAGGAAGGTGGTCGCGCGCTAATTCAGGTGATCGACGATGGCTGCGGCATGGCGCGCGAAGAATTGCCGCTCGCTATTGCGCGCCACGCCACATCCAAGCTTCCGAAGGATGACGACCTCAGTAACATCGCCACACTTGGCTTTCGTGGCGAGGCCTTGCCGTCCATCGCTGCTGTCAGTCGACTCGAAATTGCAAGCCTTCAGCAGGGCGCGGAGAATGCCTGGTCACTTACAGTTGAGGGTGGGCGGGCGCACGAGACGGTGCCAGCCGCCCACCCGCTCGGCACCACGATTATCATGCGCGACCTCTTCTACGCCACTCCAGCCAGGCTTAAGTTTCTCAAGACCGAGCGCACTGAATTGGGCCATATCGCCGATTGCATCCAACGTCTTGCTATGGCGTGCCCGAACATTGCCTTTACTCTTGCGGATGGTGAGCGTGAGGTGTTACGCGCTCCGGTTGCTGACGATCTCATTGATCCTTGTCTTTCTCGCCTCGCGCTCGTTATTGGACAAGATTTTGCCGACAACACGCTTCAACTCGTGGCCGAGCGAGAAGGCGTGCGGCTCGCTGGCTATGCTGGGCTGCCGACATACAATCGCGCTACAGCACGACAACAATTTCTCTTCGTTAATGGTCGTCCGGTGCGTGACAAGCTACTGAACGGCGCGGTGCGTGGCGCCTATCAGGATTTCATCGGTGGTGGACGCTATCCTGTCGTCGCCATATTCATTGACCTTGCCCCGGAGGGGCTTGACGTCAATGTTCATCCTGCCAAGACTGAGGTGCGTTTTCGCGATGCTGGCGTGGTGCGCGGACTGATTGTTGGCACTCTCAAGCGCGCTCTAGCGGAAGCGGGCCACCTCGCCGCCACTACCGTTTCGCAGGCAGCACTCGGTGCCGTCAGGCCGAGTGACCGATTATACCAGCCGGAGCTCAATGCCCGTGGTGTTAGCCCTCGGGGCTTCTATCCGCGTCCTACATCGCCAGCAGTGAATGGTCTCGCCGATGTCGCGTCGGTGTATCACGCACCGCTTGGTGCGCCAATTGCCGACACTCCCGAGGCCACAACGCCACCTGAAATAGATTATCCGCTCGGCGTCGCGCGTGGCCAGGTGCACACCACCTATATTGTCGCCCAGACCGAAGACGGTATTGTCATTGTTGATCAGCACGCTGCCCATGAGCGTCTAGTTTATGAGCGCATGAAGGCGTCGCTTAACCAGGGTGGCGTGATGCGGCAAATACTCCTTCTGCCAGAGGTGATCGAGCTTGAGGAAGGTCTGGCGTCTTGTCTCACAACGCGTGCCAAGGAGCTTGAAACACTTGGCTTGGTTCTTGAAGCCTTTGGCCCTGGAGCCGTAATCGTGCGCGAGACGCCCGCGATGTTGGGTGAGGGTGATTTTAAGGGTTTGGTTCGTGATCTTGCTGAGGAAATCGCCGAATTTGGCCAGGGCGTTACTCTTCAAGAGCGACTTTTTGAGGTTTGTTCCACCATGGCCTGTCATGGCAGCGTGCGGGCCGGGAGGCGACTCAGAGCGGAGGAGATGAACGCGCTTCTGCGCGAGATGGAGATGACGCCCCATTCCGGTCAGTGCAATCACGGCCGTCCAACCTATATCGAACTCAAGCTCTCTGATATCGAGCGCTTATTTGGCCGACGCTGAGGCGAGTGCGCGCATGATCACTAATTCTGCTGCACCATATCGCCTGCGGTCTAGTACCTCATAGCTGTCCGGCGTAGTGAGCTTTTCTTTCACACTCGTCTCCGCTACTACGATGGCACCTAGGGTTAACCAGCCTTGATTTTGCAGGGAGGCGAGCGCCGGCGATGCCTTGCCGCCGCGATAGGGCGGGTCGAGGAAGGCGAAAGCGCAGGGCACGTCTGCTGGCGGAAGGTGGGTCGCATCACCCTGAATCACTCGCACTTTCTTCCTGAAATCGAGAGCTTGAATGTTGGCCTTCAGACACGTTAACGCCAACCCATCGCTTTCCACCGTTGTCAGATGCTTGGCGCCACGCGACATTGCCTCGAGACCCAGCGCCCCGGTGCCAGCGAAGAGGTCGATAACCCGCGCGCCTTTGAGTGGTTGCGCCGAGAATTCCCGGTGCCCGATAATATTGAATAGCGCCTCGCGCGCCCTCTCCGAGGTTGGCCGAAGCGCTCGCCCCTCGGGTGCTTTCAGTCGCCGTCCTCGCCGGCTACCGCCTACGATCCGCATTATGGGATTCCCTTAATTGCTCGCGCACCACCTTTGGCGGAATGCGCACGACTTGGCTACGCTTGAGAGAGCCAAGCTGGAACGGTCCATAGGCCGTGCGGATCAAACGATTGACCTGTAGGCCGAAATGTTCGAGTACGCGGCGGATTTCACGATTTTTACCCTCCCTTAGGCCGAGTGTGAGCCAGGCATTACTGGCATTTTGGGAGTCAATTTCCGCCGAGATCGGTCCATAATGGACGCCGTCGATTGTGATGCCCTCGGCCAAACTCTTCAGCTTGGCGTCGTTCGGGCGGCCGTAGACGCGCACCCGATAGCGCCGAAGCCAGTCAGAACGCTCCAGTTGGCCCGCAAGTCCACCGTCATTTGTAAGCAAGAGGAGGCCTTCTGAGGCTAGATCAAGGCGGCCCACTGATAGAACCCGACCGAGGCCTTTGGGTAGACTTTCGAACACGGTGGGCCTCCCTTGCACATCCTTATGGCTAGTAATAAGGCCAGGCGCCTTGTGGTAGCGCCAGAGTTCCGCCGGTTTTGCGCTAGCGATCGGTTTGCCGTCTACCGTCACCTGGCTCTCAGATGTTACGAGAAAAGCTGGGGTTTCCAGGGTGGTGCCGTCGACCACGACGCGGCCCTCGGCGATCATACGCTCCGCTTCACGCCGTGAGCACAAACCTGCGCGTGCGAGATGCTTAGCAATGCGCTCTCCTTTTCTTAATTGAGACATGGCCGTATAAGTTTACTCTTGGCAGGCGACGAGAAAGGATTCGAATAGGCGTAAATCGCCGGGATCAATTGCGAATTCTGGGTGCCATTGCACGCCGATAAACCAACGACGAGACACATCCTCGATACCTTCGATCACTCCATCAGGCGCTAACGCGTTGATGGTGAAACTCGGTGCTGGCTTCTCCACTGCCTGATGGTGGGCACTGTTGACTTCCATCCTCGCACGCTGGGTAATGCGGAGAAGTTCACTTTCCGATGTAAGTGACACACTATGGCCTGCCTCATCGCGCGAATTGGGCTGCTCATGGGCGAGCGCATTGGGAATCGCGTCGGGGATATGCTGAATCAGCGTACCACCTAGCGCCACATTCATAAGCTGTTGGCCGCCACATATTCCAAGCACCGGTATGTCGGCCCGATGGGCCGCACGGATGACAGCGAGCTCGAATTGGGTGCGGCGGTTTTTGGTCGTGACGCTGTGATGGCGCGTCTTGGCGCCAAACAGCGCAGGGTCGACATCGAAGGCACCGCCGGTCACTACCAGCCCGTCAATCAGCGTAAGATACTCCGTTGCGCGTTCTGGATAGTGTGGCAGGGCGATAGGCAAGCCGCCGGCGCGGGTGATAGCGGTGAAATAATTCTCCCGCATGGCGTACCAAGGGAATCTCGAATAGCCACCTGTTGGCTCGTGGTCGAGGGTAAGGCCGATGACAGGAGAGTTGGTGCGTGTACTCATTGGCGGAATGTAGGGCGAGGGGCGGCCCTTCGCAACGCGTACGCTTGACGATCTCTATTTTAACGTCGACTTTACTGCCATGTGCAGCGACCAGGCGACATTCATGGAACAGGCACTTGCCGAAGCGGAACGCGCCGCAGCGGCGGGCGAGGTACCTGTCGGCGCGGTGGTGGTCGATGGCAAGACGGGAGAGGTGTTGGCGTCAGCGGCTAACCGCACCTCGGCCGTCAGTGATCCGAGTGCTCATGCCGAATTATTGGCCATTCGTGCGGCTTGCGCCAAGCGCGGCTCTTCACGTCTTCCTGGTTGCGATCTCTATGTCACCCTTGAGCCCTGCCCAATGTGCGCGCAAGGAATCTCTTTTGCGCGTATTCGAAGGCTCTATTTTGGTGCGTCGGACCCCAAGGGCGGTGGCGTTGAGCATGGTCCACAGATCTTCCAGCATTCCACCTGCCATCACCGTCCAGAAGTTTATGGCGGCCTTAATGAGACCCGTGCTGGTAAACTACTGAAAGAGTTCTTTGCTGATAAACGCAAAACGTTGGGCCGGTGAATCCTCTCCACGTTGTTGTGGAAGAACTTGCTGCGCTCCGGCTCTGTTTAGCAGGCCGCCCCCTTTCAGATATGTGTCGATAATCGGCATTATAGCTGGCTATCGCCCGACTGCGCGCCAGCCAATATCGCGGCGGTAGAACCCACCGGGCCAGTCGATCATCTCCACCGCACGATAGGCCACTTCTTGGGCCGCCGTGATATCACTTCCGAGCGAAGTAATACCGAGCACCCGACCGCCGGTAGCCGTCAACTCACCATTTACAAGGCTCGTACCGGCATGGAACACGGTTGCGTTCGTTGCCGCCTCGGCGGCATCGATACCGCGGATGATCGTACCCTTCGTATAAGACTCAGGATAACCCTTGCTCGCCATGACAACGCAAAGCGACGGCTGGTCGCGCCAAGTCAGTTCAATTTTGCTCAGCTGCCCTTCGCGCACAGCACGTAGTGCGGTAAATAGATCGCTTTCAAGGCGCGGCAGAATAGCCTGACATTCTGGATCGCCGAAGCGGGTGTTCACTTCCAACAATTTGGGCGCGCCATTGGCGATCATTAACCCAGCATAGAACACGCCCTGGAAGGGTACGCCGTCCGCTGCCATAGCTTTGACCAGCGGTTCTACGATCTCGGATCGTGCACGCTCGCAAAGCTGCGGCGTCATCACTGGTGCGGGGGAATAGGCGCCCATACCGCCGGTATTGGGTCCGTTATCGCCTTCGCCCACCGCTTTATGATCCTGCGCCGTCTCCAGCGGTAATACGTATTCGCCGTCGACTAGGGCGAGATAGGAGGCCTCTTCGCCGGTCAGAAACTCCTCCACAATCACTTCACGACCTGCATCACCAAACTGGCCAGCGAACATATCCTTTGCTGCAGCGATCGCCTCGTCCTTGGTCTGGGCGATGATCACTCCCTTGCCGGCGGCGAGACCGTCCGCCTTGATCACCACCGGCGCAGACCCTGCCTCGATAAAGGCCATTGCGTCTTTCAAAGAGTTAAAGCGCCCATAAGCCGCTGTTGGCACACCCGTGCGGGCACAAAGGTCTTTCATGAAGCCTTTTGAGCCTTCGAGTCGCGCCGCTGCTGCACTCGGTCCGAAAGTGGCGATGCCAGCGGCCTCGAGCCGGTCGGCAAGGCCACTGACCAGCGGTGCTTCCGGTCCGATTACAGTAAAGCCGATGTCCTCCTCGGTACAAAATTTGAGAATGCTGTCGAAATCCATCACGTCGAGCGGCACGCATTCTGCCTGAGAGGCGATACCGGCATTGCCGGGGGCGCAAAAGAGTTTTTTAATTTCGGGGGATTTTGCCAAGCTCCAGCACAGAACATGTTCCCGGCCTCCGGAGCCGATTACGAGAGTTTTCATATGTAATAACCTCTCCTTTTAGTTAGGGTCTTGTAGCACAGCAGAGGCGATGGGCGAGCATGAACGAACAGGTCAAAGAGAGTAGTGACGGTGGAAATATTCCAGCCTATTCGGTCGGCGAATTGTCCGCTGCACTTAAGCGTGCGATCGAGGAAAACTACGGTTGGGTGCGTGTGCGAGGTGAGGTCTCGGGTTTCAAGCGCGCCGCTTCGGGCCATCTCTATTTTTCCCTCAAGGATGACAAAGCGGTGCTCGATGCTGTTTGCTGGCGTGGAACTGCTGGGCGGCTCGGCCTACAGCCCGAAGACGGATTGGAGATCATTGCCGGTGGTAAGCTTACCACTTATGCGCAGCGCTCGCGCTATCAGATCGTGGTCGAGAGTCTCGAGGTCGCGGGCGAGGGCGCGCTTCTTAAACTTTTGGAAGAACGCCGAAGGAAGCTGGCAGCTGAGGGATTGTTCGACGAGACGCGAAAGCGTGAGTTACCCTATTTGCCGGGGGTGATCGGTGTGGTGACTTCGCCCAGCGGCGCGGTGATTCGCGACATTCTTCATCGCCTCTCCGAACGCTTTCCGCGCCGTGTAGTGGTTTGGCCCGTTCTGGTCCAGGGCGAGAAGGCAGCTTTTGAGGTCGCATCAGCGATTCGCGGATTTAACTCGCTCAGTCATGCCGGTGTGGCTCCCCGGCCCGATATCCTAATTGTAGCTCGCGGTGGTGGCAGTCTGGAGGATCTATGGGCATTTAACGAGGAGGAAGTAGTTCGCGCGGCAGCGGAGAGTGAAATTCCGCTCATATCTGCTATTGGCCATGAGACAGACACTACCCTTATTGACTTAGCGGCCGATCGACGTGCGCCGACGCCGACGGCAGCGGCAGAAATGGCGGTGCCAGTGCGCGCCGATTTGATTGACGAAGTGATGGACCGAGAGCGGAGGCTGGTTTCGGCCACGGCGCGCCTCCTAGCTGAACGGCGTAACTATCTCGCTGGCTTGGGGCGTGGTCTGCCCGACGCTGCATATCTTTTGGGCGCGGCGGCGCAACGGCTTGACGATTGGTCTGAGCGTCTCACCAATTCGGCGTGCGCCTCGCTGCGAACGCGGTATGATCACGTCACCAAGCTTGGTTACCAATTACCACGCCCGCGCGAGGCGCTGGCAGAAAAGCAACGCGGATTGGCGCGTGCGGCCGCCGGCCTGCAGCCCCGTGCTCTGGACATACATATTAGGGAAAGCGTGCGGCATAGCAGCGCGATTGGCGAGAGGGCGTCGCGTGCTCTGCGCCAGCGTTTGATACGTGAGACTGAGCATGTGGCAGCGCTCAACCGCTTGCTCGATAGCTTCTCCTATGAGCGCGTGCTGGAGCGTGGATTCGTGTTGGCGCGCGATGAAAAATCGCGGCCGGTAACCTCGGTGAGTGCGTTGAAGGTCGGTGTGGAGGTGACACTGCGATTCCATGATGGAGAGGCGGCGGCAGTCACCGTCGGGCGGCCTACGGGGAGCAAAAAATCTACTCCGGGTGGAGAAGACGGTGAACAAGGTTCCCTGCTGTGAGGCGGCTGGCATTCGTTTTTATTTTTCTTCACTTTGTTGCAGCGCTTCCGCTCGGCGCCGAAGAAATTCGACTGGAAGGAAATTTTGTGCAGGGCGGCCTGGTGTTCGGCACGACCCTCCCAGATAACGCGGTTTTCCTGGATGGTCGCGCGCTCAGGCTCTCATTTGATGGTGTCTTCGTCTTCGGCTTTGGCCGTGATGCTGGCCCGGATGCGATCCTCCAGGTCATCAAACGAGATGGCACGGAGGCGCTGCGCAAGCTCACCATCGCCAAGCGAGACTACGACATCCAGCGAATCGATGGCCTGCCGCCAAATATGGTTACGCCACCTGAGGAAGTCCTACAGCGTATCCGCGAGGAAGTAACACGAGTTAGCACTGCGCGTGCCTTCGATATGGTGGGGAGCTTCTTCAAAGAGACTTTCATTTGGCCAGCGGAAGGGCAAATCTCCGGTGTTTACGGTAGCCAGCGGATATTAAACGGTAAGCCGCGACGGCCCCATTTCGGTATCGATATCGCGGCGCCAACCGGAACACCAGTGGTCGCCCCGGCCGGTGGTGAAATCCGCCTTGTCGAGCCTGACCTGTATTTCTCCGGCGGCACCATTATCCTTGATCATGGCCACGGCGTGAGCTCGTCCTTTCTCCATATGAGTCGGATTGATGTCACAGAGGGCGAGCGCGTGGTGCAGGGTGAAGTGATAGGTGCGGTCGGTGCTACTGGTCGGGTGACCGGCGCCCATCTCGATTGGCGTATGAACTGGTTTGAACGGCGCGTCGACCCGGCCCTGTTGATCGAGCCGAGAAATTGACTCAATCTTTTTTAGGCCAACGATTATGAGGCCAGAGCCATTGCCAGGGTTTTTCGCGAATCCAGCCTTCCATTATGTCGTTGATTCGTTGCATCGTCTCCGCCACATCGGCCGTCGCATCGTCGGAACGCGGCAGTTTGAGGTGGGGATAGATAGTCACGCGGAAGCGACATCCCTTTAGGCGCTCCGTTCGAACCGGCCACACGTGAAGGTCATATTTGCGTGCAAGCTGGGCAAGTGCTGGGGCAGTCATGGCATTTCGACCGAAAAACGGTACCGAGATGCCGTCGTTCATTTTTTGATCGACCAGCATGGCAGTGTAGCCGCCCTCTCGTACCTGGCGCACCATTTCACGTGCGCCAGCCGGGCCTTTGGCAATCGCATTTTTGGTAATTCCTTTACCGCGGGCATTGCGAATTAGTCGATCTACAATGGGATTGTTGGGCGCCCGATAGACAAAGGCAATAGGTATTCCGTAATTGATTAATGGCAAACCGGAAACCTCCCAATTGCCGATATGTCCGGTGAAAAACATGCCTCTCCCTGCTTCTTTCGCAGTGATCAAATTTTCCTCACCGATCACCTCGATACGTGCACCAGCATCAAAAGCGCGAAATTTGGCAAGATGGGGGTATTCGCCGGCCACCCTTCCGAGGTGGCGCCACATTCTACGTAGCGTGAGCGTCACCTCCTTTGCCGACATTTCGGGCATGGCATGCATCATATTGTGCCGTGCTCGGGCGTGGAGCGGCAGGAGCGGGCCGAGTAGGCCTGCCAGTGAGCCGGTTAGCCAGGAAGCAACGGGCAGTGGCATTATGCGAAGAACTCCGAAAAGAGCCGTGATCGCTGCACCCTCTAAGGCATAACGCAGCTGTTTACTGGTGTTACGTCTAGCCACCAGCATGCGTGCCGTCGCCAAGCGCGGGCCTAATTAACCGCTCGACCGCATCTGGGTTCTCCCACTCAAGGGTGACGGGCACCGACTTGACCATTGCTCTCGCTTCTAGCGGTAGGCGGACCCAATCCTTTTCCGTGGTAACCGGTATGGCGCCCTGGTCGCCTGCTTGTTCCACCAGGGTCATGATCTCGTTCGGCGTGAAGCGATGGTGATCGGCGAAGGCGACGCGGCGGATGATATTACAGCCGATCGCTTCCAGGGTCGTAAAAAATTTGGCGGGTCGCGCTATTCCGGCGAAGGCGACCACGTCGCAATCGCGCAATTTCAATGCCTGCAAGCTTGGCGTTAATTCGGCGCGGAGCAGTGGTACCCCGCTGCCACTGAGTTGCGCCGCGAGGCCGCCCTCATCAGTGCCGATCAGTACCACCGCATCAGCTCGAGCCAGACCGCGAGTGACTGGCTCGCGCAACGGGCCCGCTGGCAATCGTCTCTCATTTCCGAAGCCGAACGCGGCATCGACAACCATCAACGAAACATCTTTGACGAGCGAAGGATTCTGGAACCCGTCATCCATGATGATCGCTTCGGCGCCAGCAGCGATTGCTAAGCGGGCGCCAGAGGGTCGTTTTCTGGCAAGCCAAGTAGGCGCATAGCGCGCTAGCAGAATTGGCTCGTCGCCTACCTTCCGAGCGTTGTGCTGCTTGGCGTCTACGCGGAGCGGCCCATGCGCTGTGCCTCCATAGCCGCGGGTAAGGAAGTGCACGGTCACGCCCCAGTCTTTCATCATCCTAGCGAGCGCGAGCGCGGTGGGTGTTTTGCCGCCACCGCCAACAGTTACATTGCCGACGCAGATTATGGGTACCTCTACGCGCTTCGGTGAGATAAATGCGCGACATATTTTGTCGCTAGCCGAATAAACCGGGACGAATGGTGCAAGAAGGTTGGCAGATACGTTTGCGCCTTGATCGGTGTTCCAAAATTTAGGCGCGCGCATAAGCCGGCTCAACAACGTCGTCGAGTAGTTGCATGATTTCCGTCAACGCCTGGTCACTGGCTCCGCTAAGAGCTCGCGCCGCCGCATTTGCTGCTTCGGCCCGCTTTTGGGTTAGCGCCGCGTCACGCAAAAGCGGCGTCAATGCGTCAGCGAGATCATCCGAGCTCTTGATCCGAGTGAGTGCGTCCGCACTTTCCAGGACATGACAGGCATCATCGAAATTACGCATATCCGGACCGGCGAGAAGCGCATTGCCGAGAAGCGCTGGCTCGACTGGATTATGCCCGCCATGATTCGCCAGTGAACCGGCGACAAAGACAATCGTTGAGGCGCGGTAAAGGAGGCCCATTTCACCCAGGGTGTCGGCAACATAGATTTCTGTATCCGGTGTAATATGGTCGCCCGTGCTCCTTTTGGCGACTTGGAGGCCGCGTCCACGTAGCATGGCGACGATCGCCTTGCTGCGCTCAGGGTGACGCGGCGCGACCAGTGTGAGAAGACGGGGGAAATCGTTGGCTAGCGCGATATGAGCTTTGGCGGCGGCATTTTCGTCGCCAGGATGGCTGCTCGCCATAAGCCAGTGCGGCCGACCTACGGTTTCCTGCCTCAAGCCGGCGAGCGCCCTATCGCTGGAGGGAAGCGGCGGGGCGTCAAATTTGGTATTACCGGCGAGTTTGACTGTTGCTGCGCCCAACGTCCGGAGACGGTTGGCATCTTCCTCACTCTGAGCGAGACATGCATCGAAGGCGCTGAGAAGCGGTGCGATGAGGCGCGGCATGTGGCGCCAGCGCTTGGCTGAGCGTTCGGACATGTGCGCATTCACCATAACCATAGGGATGTGTCGATTTGCCGTTGTGAGCACTAGATTGGGCCAAAGTTCAGATTCGACCCAGATCGCCACATCTGGCCGCCAATGGTCAAGAAAGCGCTTCACCGCTGCCGGTCGGTCGACGGGGACATATTGATGCATCATGCTTTCGCCAAGGCGTTTCTCCAACAACTTTGCAGATGTCACTGTGCCGGATGTGATCAGCACACGGAGCCCCTTCTCACAAAGATGCTCGGCGAGCGGAAGTACAGCGAGGGATTCGCCGACGCTCGCAGCATGGGCCCAGGCGAGTCGACCGCTTGGACGCGCCAAGCTGGCATGACCAAGGCGCTCGGGGAAGCGGGTTGCGTCCTCCTTGCCCTGGCCGCGCCGCCGCACTAGCCAGCAATGAATCGCAGGTGCTGCAAGTCCACTTAGTCCCCGGTAGAGAGCAGGTGTTGCTAGCGCGCCAATCATGTCGTCTCTGCCTCTGCAGGTATTACCGGCTCAACTCCCATGCGGCGGTCAGCTGCTTCGGACAACTCGTTGAGGCTGCGTTCTACGCTTAGACGCGCTACTTCGATCGCTTTGTCGTCGGCGTTTGGTTTTACATGGATTGGGTCGCCCCATAGATAAAGGCCGCGGGTAAAGGGAAGAGCGATGACAAAGTGATCCCAGCTCGATGCCAACCTGCGGCGTGAGACTGAATAGGTCGCCGGGACGATGGGTACGCCTGACAGCCTGGCCAAGAGCACAATCCCCGCCTGCGCTCGCATACGTGGGCCACGTGGTCCGTCCGGGGTAATGGCGACGTTGGTGCCACTTTTGACGATATCCAGCATCTCACGAAACGCCTTGGCGCCTCCACGCGTGCTCGAGCCGCGCACTGTGCGTACGCCAAAATAGCGCACTGTGCGGGCTATCATCTCGCCATCGCGATGCTGCGAAATCATTACTGCAAGCGGGGCGGTGCGTCGCCAGCCCATCGGGGCCATCAACAAGCGGCCATGCCAAAAGGCAGCGATGAAAGGTTTGCCGTTGCGTATCATCTCTTCCGCCGGTCCATGCCCCTCTGTGCGCCACCGGCTGCTTAGATAGACCAAGCGAATATAATTTGCCGCAATCAAGCACAGCAACCCCTGAAAGGTTGAAGATCGAAGCAGTCGCTTCATGTCTGGGAGCGTGGTAGACCGCACATGATCAGTCGGCTGCGCCGCCCACGCTCGATTCGCCCGTATCACCGGTGATGCGTTCCGGCATCAACTCCAGTGAATAGAGCCGAGCATAGGCACCATCCTTGGCCATCAGCGAGCGGTGCGAGCCTGATTCCATGACGCGCCCCTCCTCAATATAGTGAATAATATCGGCTTCCTGTACGGTGGCAAGACGATGGGCGATTACGAGCGTGGTGCGCCCGTGCATAAGGCGGCTGAGGGATTTCTGGATCAGGCGCTCGGTCTCTGGGTCAAGCGCCGACGTTGCCTCGTCGAGTAGCAGAATAGGCGCATCCTTGAGCATGGCACGTGCAATTGAAAGGCGCTGGCGCTGGCCGCCGGAGAGTTTCGCGCCCTGCTCACCTATCATTGTACCGTAACCGTTGGGCATTTCTGTTATAAACTCATGCGCACCGGCGTTTTTCGCCGCTTCAATGATCTCGTCTTTGCTTGCGTTCATTCGGCCGTAGGCGATATTGGCGCTAACGCTGTCGTCGAACAATACGGTCTCTTGACTCACTAGGCCGATGGCGTCCCGCAGCGAGGTAAGATCAACCGTGGTCACATCTGTGCCATCGATAGCAACGTGCCCGCTATCGGGGTCATAGAAGCGGGGAATAAGATTGAGGATGGTCGATTTGCCAGCACCGGACGGGCCCACCAGCGCCACCGACTTGCCCGCTGGTACTTCGAGTGAAATATCATGCAATGCCGCCGTTCCGGTACCGTATGTGAAGCGCACATTTTCGAAGACGATTTCACCACCTGCGATCTTTAAATCTGGTGCATTCGGCGTTGTGGTAATGGTCGGCTTGGTATCTAGGATCGTGAATACGCGCTCCGTCGCGGCGAGGCCTTCCTGCAGATTAGTGTTGAGGTTGGCGAGTGCTTTGAGCGGCTGATAAGCAAGCAGCATGGCAGTAACGAAGGCCATAAATTCACCTTTTGTCAGACTACCATCGATGACTTGCCAGCCGCCATAGAGAATTATCAATGCGATGAAAACTCCGCCTAACGTCTCCATAATTGGCGAGGCGGCGGCGCGGGTACGCAATGCCTTGAAGATGAGACGGAAGACGGTTTCGATCCGCCGCTCAGTGCGTGTAGATTCGAAATCCTCCATGTTGTAGGCCTTGACGTGTCGTGCACCTTGAAAGGCCTCGTTGAGCCGTGCCGTGAAACTTCCTAACTCACCGAGTGCCGAGGTAGAGACCTTGCGCATGCGTCGACCGATTCGAATGATTGGATAAACCGCAAGCGGGAAGACGAAGAAGGCAATTAGCGCAAGTTTCCAGTCCTTCTCAAACATGACGCCTACGAGAAAAAGCAGGGTCAGCGTATCCTTTATTGCGCCGGTAATTGCATTGGCTACGGCGTTCCGCATCAGATTAATGTCGTTGGTCATGCGCGACACCAGTTTGCCCGAGGCGGTATCGTGGAAGAAGGCTAGGTCGAAGTGTATGACGTGGCGGAATAGGCGATTTTGCAGATCAGCGATGATGCGTTGGCCGACGAACGCCAGAAGCACGGCTTGGCCATAGGTCGCTGCGCCCTTTATTAGGGTGACGACAAGAATTGCGATCGGCACCGCGATTAGCATTTCGCGGTCCTGTTTGTCGAATACGTCATCCATCACCGGTTCCATGAGATAGGCAAGTGCCGCTGTACTGCAAGCGACAATTGCCATGAGCAGCATCGCCATGCCGAGGCGTGGCAGATGCGGTCGCACATGCTCGCGTATGAGCCGTTTGAGGAGGGCGCGCGTGCTCGACGGAGGCGCTTCGGGGGTCATTTCGGACACTGGTTAGTCAGCTTTCCGCGACCTTATCTACTAATGTCTTGAATCGAGGCACGAATCATACCACGGACTGTGGTTTCCAGCCAATTGCCTCGCTTATTTCTCCGCCCATTTGCCAAGCTCAGATTTGAGTGCCTCGTGCAGGTAGCCATTGCTCGCAAGGCAAGTTTCATGTTTTGGCTGCTCTTTGTTGAACCGGAGATCCTTGCCGGCAATGCTGGTGATCGTACCTCCTGCTTCTGCGACCAGCAGGCAGCCGGCGCAGATGTCCCAATCTGCTTTCGGCCAGGCGCTAGCAGTAGCGTCGTAGCGGCCCTCTGCTATCATAGCGAGCTTATAGGCGATGGAACTTATGGCGTGGACGTTCTCGGCCGAAAAACGCTCTGGCCAGCCCGCTTCACGACGCTCCGAGCGGCTGGCGAGAATGCTAGCGTCTGCGATCTCCGCACAATCGCTGACCGAGATTGTTTCGCCATTAAGGCGAGCGCCATCGCCGGCGACTGCTTCAAACATTTCATTTGCTGCTGGATTATACACCGCACCCATAAGCGCCCGCCCGTCAGCAATCAGTGCCACTGACACGGCAAATTCTGGGAGGCCTTTGAGATAGCTGTTAGTGCCGTCAATTGGATCAACCACCCAAATGCGCTCGGCTGTAAGTCGAGCGTCGTTATCATCAGATTCTTCAGAAAGCCAGCCATAGCTGGGCCTTTCATCCTTCAACATTCTGCTGAGCACGGTGTTAGTTTCGATATCTGCTTCGCAAACCGGGTGGTATTTGCTCTTGCGCCAAACCTTTTGCTCAGTCCTGAAACGCGCTAGTGCGCAGGCGCCAGCCTCGCGCACTGCGTCAAGCATCAAACGGTGGTCAGTACCGTCCTGTTTCTTCATTGGCCCGCCACGGTCATGTCCTCGACTCGTACGGTCGGGGCATCAACCCCATGGCGGAATTCCAGATCGTTGGCTGGAGAGAGATTAGCGAACATGTTTTTGAGATTACCGGCCACAGTGAGCTCGTTTACCGGCCAAGCAATCTCGCCTTTATCAATCCAAAAGCCGGCTGCGCCTCGACTATAATCGCCTGTCACCCCATTCACGCCCATGCCGATCAACTCGGTAACGTAGAGGCCACTTTCGATATCCTTGATTAACTCTGTCGGGCTTTTCTCGCCAGGTACGAGATATAGATTGGAAGGCGCCGGCACGGGCGGGCCGCTGGTACCGCGCGCCGCATGGCCAGTAGATTTCATGCTCAACTGCCGGGCTGAACGTGAATCGAGTAACCAGGTAGTGAGAACTCCGTCGGCGATGATGTCGTGTGCTCGCGTTGGTGCGCCTTCGCCGTCGAATGGGCGTGAGCGGAAGCCACGTTTTCGATGGGGGTCGTCGATTACTTTAATACCTGTTGCAAAAACCAATTCGTTCAACTGGTCCTTTAGAAAGCTTGTGCCACGCGCGATCGAGGCACCGGAGATGGCACTCGAGAGGTGGCGGATGAGACCACCCGAGACACGCGGATCGTAAACCACCGGAACTTTGCCGGATGCCGCCTTCCTCGGGTTAAGTCGCCTGACGGCGCGTTCGCCAGCGCGTTTGCCAACCTCCTCGGGGTTTTCTAAGTCCTCTTCATAGCAGGCGGTGGACCAATCGTAATCGCGTTCCATCTTCGTGTCTTGACCGGCGAGAACCGAAACACTGAAGGAAAAACGTGAGGTCTCATAGGTGCCAGAAAAGCCCTGTGAAGTGGCGAGCTGGGCGCGACTTTTGCTCCAGTTTGCATCACCGCCTTCCGAATTGGTCACACCGGGTACTGCGCGGGCTGCATCCTCGGCGCGCTTGGCCCAAGCTATCAGTTTCTCGGCGTCGGGTTCGCGATTATCTGCCAGTTCGAGCTCAGGCCATTCATGGGCTAGTTCTGTGGTCTCGAGTAAACCGCAATAGGGATCCTCGGGCACGGCACGCGCCATAGCGATGGCACGTTCGATGAGTGCATCGAGGGCATTGCCAGTAAAATCGGTAGTAGAAACTAACGCCTGGCGCTGACCTAGCAGCACCCGCAAGCCCAGATCGTGGCCCTCCGAGCGTTCTAGATCTTCTGGCTTGCCCAATCGGTAGCTGGCGCTAAGGGTAACACCGTGGGCAATCACAGCGTCCGCCTCATCAGCACCAGCCTTTCTGGCCTTATCCAGGAGTGCGGTGAGAATATCCGCGGAATCAGGGTTTCCGGTCATGCACAGGGTCCAATTGTTGCGGGAGGTGAAATACGATACCCGTACCTTATATAGTGCTGTTGGATCATTCCTTCCAGGGCGCTATGGCAAATCGAGCAAGCTCTCTTGGCGCATCCAGGCGACGAGATCGGCAAACATACTCTCGAGAGCAACCGGGTTGAAGTCCAGCTCGCGCATCGCCTTGGAACAGTCAATAACCTGATTACTCGACATCAGGCCGAACATTTCTTCTGTCATACCTGAGTCGCGCTCGTTGGAGGGACTGGGCGCCGTGCCGCCAACGAGTCGGGCCACGGTATCGCCAACTTCGGCGAAACTCGCCTGGGCGCCAGCAAGAAGGTAGCGATTACCGCGCTTGCCTTTTTCGCAAGCGGCGATGTGGGCGCGCGCCACCTCTTCGACATGACAAAATGCGGCGCCACCTGTGCCGACCTTCTTCAGTTCGCCCTTGGCGATTAACTGGATGAATGGCCCCCAGATAACATTGTCGAACGGTCCGACTACATTGGCTGGATTGACTACTACTACATCGAGTCCCCGCTCAAGACCGGCTAATGCCGCTTCCTCAGCGAGCTTCTTAGTTCGGAAATAATTGATCGGGATCTTATCCACATTTGAGGGCGAGCTCTCATTGATCTCTATATTGTCCTGCAGTCCCCAGCTCGCACCCGACGATGTATGTATGAAGCGCCGGGCGCCGTTGGCGAGTGCGCAAGCGACCATATTAACAGTGCCGTCAATATTATCTTGGTTTTGCGCCGTGTCGCCGGCCGCATCGAAGCTGACATTTCCGGCTACGTGATACACCGCGTCGACGCCTTCAGGCATGGCGGCCTCAATCGAGGCGATATCAGTGATATCGCCTACTACGCGGCGGGCGTCGAAGCGAGAGAGGTAGGCAAGGTTGGAGCTTTTCCGATGAAGAGCGGTGACGTCCCAGCCTGCCGCAAGCAACTCCTTGACCAGATTGACGCCGATGAATCCTGAGGCGCCAGTGACAAAAGCGGTTTTTTTGCTCATACAATTATTCCTTGGTCCATACGGGACGCGTGTGGTGTCATGATACGCGCTTTATAGAATTCTTACTGGCCGATCTCGTCATCGTGAAGAGGCCCGTCGTTTCCCTAGCCGCCTTGCTTTCAGATGCTCATGGATTGCGGCGAGTGAGATTATTTCCAGATAGGCTTGCCGGAGCCCGGTAGTCCATAATTAGGCCACTTGCGGCTGACCGTTTCGATGATCTCTTCGCTCATACGGATCTTTTTACCCCAATCGCGTTTCGTCTCGGGTGGTAATTTATCGGTCGCGTCAAGGCCGACCTTGGAGCCGAGCCCAACCTCGGGCGAAGCAAAATCAAGATAGTCGATCGGCGTGTTCTCCAACAGGGTGATATCGCGCGCNGGGTCCATACGGGTAGAGACCGCCCACATTACGTCTTTCCAGTTCCGCGCGTCGATGTCGTTATCCACCACGATGATCCATTTGGTGTACATGAACTGNCGCAAATAGGACCACACNCCCATCATCACTCTTTTGGCATGGCCGGGATAGGATTTTTTGATCGAGAGCACGGCGATGCGGTAGCTGCAAGCCTCCGGCGGCAGCCAGAAATCTATGATCTCGGAAAATTGCTGCTGCAAGAGAGGTACGAACACTTCGTTTAGTGCTTGGCCGAGAATGCTCGGCTCGTCCGGTGGCCGACCGGTGAAGGTCGAGAGATATATNGGTGTGTGCCGCATGGTTATGGCCGAGATGGTAAAGCGCGGGAACTCCTCCACCGAGTTGTAATACCCGGTATGATCGCCATAAGGCCCTTCCGGTTCGTATTCGTCTAGGCTGACATGGCCTTCCAAGACGATTTCGGCTTCTGCTGGTACTGCCAACGGCACGGTCTTGCATTCGACCAGTTCGACTTTTTTCTCGCGTAGTAGGCCAGCGAATTGATATTCGGAGAGAGTATCCGGTACCGGCGTAACGGCGGCGATGATGGTGCCGGGGTCGGCGCCGATCACGACTGCAGTTGGCAGTGGTTCGTGCTTCTCTACCGCCCAGCGGCGATGCTGCTGGGCTCCGCCCCGATGGCGTAGCCAGCGCATCAGCGTAGTGTTTCGNCCAGTAACCTGCATGCGGTAAATTCCGAGATTATAATCATCCTCGCGGGCCTCTCCCGGGCCCTTGGTAACGACGAGTGGCCAGGTTATGAGCGGTGCTGGCTCGCCGGGCCAGCAGGTCTGGATCGGCAGGCGCGCGAGATCGATGTCGGCGCCAGTCCATACTACCTCTTGACACGGTCCGGCACTTACGCGCTTCGGCTTCATCGCCATCACCCGGCGTAACATCGGTAGCATTTCGAATGCTTCGCGCCAGCCGNCTGGTGGTTGGGGCTGACGCAGAAANGCGAGGAGNTCGCCGATCTCGCGCAAATTCTCAGATTTTTGTCCCATGCCCATGGCGACCCGTTCGACGGTGCCAAACAAATTGACCAGCACTGGCATTTCACAAATGTTGTCGTCCGCGCCTACCACGTTTTCGAATAGTACCGCCGGCCCGCCCTCGGCGAGCAGGCGGGTCTGAATTTCTGTCATCTCCAGTTCTGGCGAAACCGGTGTGGTGACACGAGCCAGTGCGCCCTCACTTTCTAGGCGTCGTAGGAAGTCGCGTAGTGAGTCGTAGGACATTGTATTTCCGAGGCGTTTNCTGGTTGATCACTACAAGACTATCGTTCTGGCGCGTCCAACGCCATACTAAGCCGATANGTCTGATTTGGTTTTTTTATTGCGTCCGGCTGGAGCAAATNTTCCAAGAATTTACTGNNGCGGANGGTGGGGTCGACGTTAAGAGCGTTGGTGACATAGGCGGGATCAACAAGCGTATTGACGAGGGGCGCACCATTCTTGTTGAGATGCCGCTTGGCCTAACGCAATTGGAGGAGCGTATGTACAACGACCCGGATTTTCCCCGCTTCAGCCGAAAGAGCAAGCTCGAAGCGTTAGCAGATTATCTCCGTTTCGCCATCGGTCTGATCCATCGGCAGCCAACTTCGGTGCGTGGTCGCATCATTTTCGGTGCAAACGATGACTGACATGGCGATCGAGTTGGTCACCACNGCGCTCGATTACCCTTTTCCGCGCGAGGNCCATTCTTTTTTGTTCGTTGATGGCGAGAGATTGGCCATGGATGATTACAGCGCTGATGGGTTGGACAAGGTGCTGGCGCAATTCGGTGCTGTNGCGATGGCTGAGCGCACTGCTGTGCTCGCTTATGGCGCCAATGCTGCGCCCATCCGGCTCAAACGCAAATTTGCATCGCAATTGTCTGGGGTGATCTTCCCCGTNATTGAAGCGCGGTTNCATAATTTTGATATCGTCTATGCCAGTCATTTCTCAAGCTATGGGGCGTTGCCAGCGACGCCAATACCGTCGCTTGGAACGGCGGTGGATGTCGCTGTTACTTATCTGGATCGTGATCAACTCCTGCGCATGCACGAAACAGAATTGTTGCACCAAAGCTATGTCTTTGGGCGTCTGGGTGGTATCAGGCTCGTGCTTGACACGATTGGTTTATTGGATTCTGTGCATAGTTATTGGTCCCGGCATGGTTCTTTCACTTCCGGCTGTGGCCCTTTGGCACTTAAGGCAATAGATGCAGAGGGTCGGCGGTTCAAAGCGGTGGCGCAGGACGCTGTACAACGTCTCGCCCGCGACTATTTGGCTCCGGGGTGCGATCTGAATAAATTTATTGCCGAGACGGCATCGGAGCTCGTGATTTGCCGCNNACGCAGTATGGCACTCAGTCAGGTTGCGCGGCCCTTTGATTATTCTCANTGTGAGATCCTGGCGATGTGAATTTGTTAGGCTTATCCAATGGCCCGTGCCCCAACGATCCCAGCGAAGAAGATGGCGCCGACCCAGAAATTAAGCTTGAACATCCTTAGGCAGTTGGCCGGGTTGTCGATCTTTACTCTCGTGCTCTGCCATATGAAGATGAGAGCTGTGGCGGTCAATCCTGTGTAGAATGGCCAGGATGTCTNCGCCAGCACGCCAGCCGCAGCGAATNCTGTNAGAGCGAGGCNATAGAANACCCAGAGCCAAGGCCGCGTCTTGTCACCAAGGGCAAGGGCGGAGGATTTCACGCCGATCAGGGCGTCGTCTTTCTTATCCTGATGTGCATAGATAGTATCGTAACCGAGGGTCCNGGCAATGCCGCCCGCATAGAGCAGACCTGCGGGCCAGGTGAGNTCGCCCTCCACCGCTGCCCACCCCAAAAGCGCACCCCAATTGAAGGTGAGGCCAAGAAAAGCCTGCGGCCAATAGGTGACACGTTTCAACAACGGATAGGTAAATACGAGGGCAAGGGACGAGATGCCGATTAGAATCGTAAAGAGGTTGAATTGCAGTAGGATTGCCAAGCCACTTATCAACAAAAGGGTAAGAAAACAAAGGGCNCTNTTGATGCTGATGGCGCCGGAGGCGATGGGGCGGTCGCGGGTGCGTGCGACGCGGGCATCGAAATTGCGGTCGACGATATCGTTATAAACGCAGCCGGCACTCCGCATCACCAACGCGCCGGCGGTAAACAGTGCGAGGAGTCGGATGTCAGGTAACCCGTCTGCCGCTAGTGCGATGCTCCAAAGACCCGGCCACAACAACAGCCAGGTGCCAATTGGCTTGTCGAGCCGGCTNAGCCGCGCGAAGGGTTGCAGAGCCGTTGGCATCAGGCTGAGCAGTAGATTGCTGCCGCCAGGGGGCAGGGCATCCGGTGGAGAAGGGCGNGCGATCATGGCAGATGGTGATATCTTGACCGCGCAGCCGAGACAAGAGAGNGCAGGAGAATGGGGGCGGAAAAATACGACAAAGGAAAGGAGCGCCGGGTTAGGCTCTTCGTCAATACACCACTTGTTAGGGATGGCGAAACGGATCTGACCGCAGCACAGGCACATTATCTTGGCAATGTGATGCGCCTCAAGCCGGGCGATTCAATTTTNATTTTCAATGGTTGCGACGGTGAATGGCGTGCGACGCTCGCTTTGCTACNACGCNGCGGTGGAACTCTCGTGACTGAAGAATGCATCCGTCAGCAGACCAAACCATCCGGGCCCATGCTTCTATTTGCACCGCTCAAGACGGCGCGTAACGCTTTCCTTATTGAGAAATCGGTCGAACTTGGCGTTGGAGCGCTGCAGCCTGTGACAACTACCCATAGCCAGANTCACCGTGTCAATTTCGAACGCTTTCGGGCGCAGGCGATCGAGGCGGCAGAACAATGCGGCCGGTTGACTGTGCCAGCTATCCACTCGCTCGTGTCATTATCGAATCTGCTCACCGATTGGCCGCAAGAGCGGCCCATTCTATTCTGTGATGAAGTTGGCGGTCCATCAGCAGTCGCAGCTATCAGCTCGACGACCATTGCCACACCGGACATGGCGTGGGCCATTCTTATAGGCCCGGAAGGGGGATTTTCGTCGCTGGAGCGGGAGTGCGTGCGATTGCGCAGCGGCACGGTCTCGGTCTCCCTTGGACCAAGAATTCTGCGCAGCGAGACTGCTGCAATCACAGCGCTTAGCCTGTGGCAGGCCACTCTAGGGGATCTGGAAAGCAACGATGCTGACCCCAATTTATAATTTTGTAACGACCCCTGCCTTGCGGCCCTAGGCTATTCGTCGTATCACGGACACTCGGAACNGTCGCGACCTTACAATTTGTTCCTGAACGCTGATGAGCTATATCACCAATTCGCCCCTTCAAGAGNCCNTAGAGAAAAANGACCTGATTGCTTATGTCGAATCCGGCTGTAGGCCGCGTGGNCAATGGGCGATAGGTACCGAGCATGAAAAATTTGGTTACCGTTTGAGTGATCTCCGGCCATTGCCCTATGACGGCCCAGACGGCATTCTTGCTATGCTGAAAGGGCTACAGCGCTATAAATGGACTACCTATTGCGAGGGTGGGAATGTCATNGCCTTGACCAAGGATGATGGNTCCTCTGTGACGCTGGAACCGGGCGGGCAGTTTGAGCTTTCAGGCGCCCCCTTACCAAATTTGCATCGCGTTTGTGACGAAGTGCACACCCATCTTGACCAGGTTGCGACGGTNGCCAAGGGATTGGGTGTTGGCTTTCTCGGTCTTGGCTTTCAACCAAAATGGAAGCGCGATGACATATCCTGGATGCCCAAAGGGCGTTACGGGATAATGCGCAAATACATGCCAACCAGGGGCGATCTCGGTCTTGATATGATGACACGCACCTGCACGGTGCAGGTCAATCTCGATTTCGACAGTGAGTCTGATATGGTGCGTAAGCTAAGAGTTTCGCTCGCCTTGCAACCGGCAGCCGTGGCGTTGTTTGCCAATTCGCCTTTTGTTGAGGGCAAGCCCAGCGGCTTTTTTAGCTACCGGAGCCATGTCTGGACGCGCACCGACCCGGATCGTTGCGGCCTTCTCCCCTTTGCCTTCGAGGATGGGATGGGGTTTGAGCGTTATATCGATTACGTACTCGACGTGCCGATGTATTTNGTCATCCGCGACGGCAATTATATTGATGTCTCCGGCCAGTCCTTTCGGGATTTTCTTGCTGGCAAGCTGCCNGGCCTTGAAGGCGAGCGCCCGACGATCAAGGATTGGGAGGATCACATGACGACGATCTTTCCTGAGGTTCGCGTCAAACGTTACATGGAAGTACGCGGCGCTGATGGTGGTCCATGGGGCCGACTCTGTGCTTTACCGGCGCTTTGGGTTGGATTGCTTTATGATTCTACCGCCTTGAACGAAGCGGAGGCACTCTGTCGTGACTGGCCATATGATGAAATTGTCCGAGCTCACGCAGAAGTCGCGCGGAGCGGATTTCGAACAGAGCTTGGGGGGCGTTCGATCCAGGATATCGCGTCCGACGTAGTTCGCATCGCTCGAGATGGATTGGAACGCCGTGCTGTTGCCGGCAATCATGATCCTGACGAGCGTGGGTATCTCACCACCTTGCAGCAACATGCCGACACAGGCCGCACTCCGGCGGAGGACCTGCTTGAAGCCTATGCAACGAGATGGAACGAAAGCGTAGATCCGTTGTTCGNTGAATATGCCTATTGAGCANTAAGTCTTGNTCACCTGGAGAAGCAGANATGCNCTACNGCGTTAATCTGCTAATTAGGCCTGCGTGCCACCGACGGTAATCCCGTTAACCAGAAGGGTCGGCAGGCCAACGCCGACGGGGACGCCTTGGCCCGCCTTGCCGCAGGTGCCGACGCCCGGATCGAGGGCAAAATCATTACCTATCGCACTTACCTTGGTGAGCACGTCCGGNCCATTGCCGATCAGGCTTGCGCCTTTCAGGGGTGCAGTAGTCTTGCCGTCTTCGATAAGATAGGCCTCGGAGGCTGAGAAAACAAATTTGCCAGAGGTGATGTCGACCTGGCCGCCGCCGAAATTGCACGCATAGATGCCGCGCTTGGTTTGCTTGATGATCTCCTCTGGGTCTCGCTCGCCGGCCAACATGAAAGTNTTGGTCATGCGTGGCAGAGGNGCATGAGCGAAGCTTTCGCGCCTTCCGTTGCCGGTTGGCGCCATGCCCATCAGGCGCGCGTTCATGCGGTCGTGTAGATAGCCGCGCAAGATTCCGTTCTCTATCAGAGTGGTACTGCCACTTGGTGTTCCTTCGTCGTCGATGGTCAACGAGCCGCGTCGCCCACCAATGGTACCGTCGTCGANCACCGTAACGCCCTCTGCCGCCACGCGCTCACCGAGAAGGCCNGCAAAGGCCGAGGTTTTTTTGCGATTGAAATCACCCTCGAGGCCGTGGCCNATAGCTTCGTGTAACAANATNCCNGGCCAGCCGGGNCCAAGCACTACCGGGAACTCGCCAGCGGGTGCCGGCACGGATTCGAGATTGACCAGCGCTTGGCGCAACGCTTCATCAACCTGACCTTGCCAAGCACCGGGCGCAATATATTGGCCGTAATTCGACCGACCGCCCACACCGTAAGAGCCAGTTTCTTGACGGTTACCATCTTTTACTATGACCGAGACGTTGAGACGCACCAGGGGACGTATGTCTGCAGCGCGCAGGCCACTGGCTCGAAGAATCTGCACCGCCTGCCATTCACCGGTAAGCGATACCATCNCCTGATCGACGCGAGGATCTCTCGCCCGCGCATAGGCATCAATTTCGCCAAGGAGCGAGATCTTTACCTCGAAGGGCAGGCTTNNGAGCGGATTGTCGTCGTCATAGAGCGAATGGTTGGTGGTCTGCGGTGCCAGTGAAACGCTGCCGGAATGGCCGCCGCGAACGGCTTTTACCGTCNTGGCTGCACGGCGAATTGTGTCCTCACTCAGTTCCGAGGCGTGGGCATATCCCGTTGCCTCTTCGGCGATCGCGCGCAGGCCGAAGCCTTGTGTCGTATCGAAACTCGCACTTTTGAGTTGGCCATCGTCGAAGGCGAAGTTTTCGCTTTGACGGTATTCAAGAAAGAGTTCGCCATCGTCCATGCCGTCGAGCGCTTCCTCCAGGATGTTCTCTGTGCGTGCTCTATCAAGTCCCGAGCGGGAGAAAAACANATCGTCGGTGGTGGCGAAATCGNTCATATCAAATTCCTGATTGGGACTCGGCGGGTTGGTTGAATCCATAACCAAACATATGGCCGCGATTTGCAGCGCGCCAAGCATTTTAAGAAAAATAAATGTTCGCTGCGCCGTTCTCAGTTCTTAAATAGCTTAGAAATACGCGACAATTCGACGCATGCAGGGTGTCTGGCAGAGTGGCATGCCCGAGAACAGAGCGGACAAAGTACGGTATAAATAGTATATATATATCAATGTTTTAAAGGAATTATTTCTCAAAATTCTCCTTTCGGCCGTTAGTGTGAGAAGAAATTTACTCTCTCACATCGGTTTTGGCCCTGTAATGGCTTACATCCAAGGCTGTCTGCAATTATAGTCTGGCCGCGCTGCGGTGGGATTCGCACCCGAACACCTGCATGCCAGCGCCAAGCAAACTGGCGGCTTATTTAATCGCTGGGGTGAAGGAAACGGATGATGCTTAATACGANACTAACCGCTCTAGCGGCTTTCCTGACGACAATCGTCACGGGCGCCAGCGTCACTTCGGCACAGCAGCCGACGGATTGGCAGCTTGGTTTTCAAGATGCGCATAGTCCTACGATGGAGCGGATCATAAGCCTTAACGATATATTGTTTTGGATTTGCGTCGCTATCTCGGTGTTTGTGATAGGTTTGATGGCTTATATTTTTCTTCGCTTCAATCGCAAGCGGAATCCAACTCCAAAAAAGTTCTCGCACAATTCACTGATTGAAGTGATTTGGACTGTGGTCCCTGTAATTATTCTGGTTGCAATAGCGGTACCTTCCCTCCGCCTACTTTTCTATATGGATAGGACAGACGATCCAGAGATGACTATTAAGGCGATCGGTCATCAGTGGTATTGGTCCTATGAGTACCCTGATCTTGGCGAGGATATCTCGTTCGACGCAGTGATGCTGCAAGAGGACGAGCTTGAGGACGGGCAGCCTAGACTGCTTGCTACTGATGAAACGGTTGTTGTGCCTGTGGACACCAACATTCGATTGTTGGTTACAGCTGGTGACGTAATCCATGCATGGACGATTCCCTCCTTTGGAATCAAAATTGACGCTATTCCGGGACGAGTTAACGAAGGCTGGTTTCGAGTAGATACGGAAGGCATTTACTACGGTCAATGTTCAGAACTGTGCGGCCGTGACCATGCCTTCATGCCAATCCAGGTAAAGGCGGTCTCGAAAGAGGAATATGCTGAGTGGGCGGCTTACGCTCAAGAAGAGTTTGCTAGCGATGAAAGCGATTCGGACGTTGCAGTGGCGCGTCTTGAAGTGACGGAATAAGCGGGTAAGGAGGGACACTAGTCATGGCTCATAGCGAAGTAGGACACGGCGCCCACGCCGACCATCACGCGCCTCGCGGCATTACTCGTTGGCTTTATTCTACTAATCACAAAGACATCGGTACGATGTATCTCGTCTTTGCGATGGTCTTTGGTGTTGTTGGCGCGGCGCTTTCGATTTTGATGCGAGCGGAACTTTCATCGCCCGGCATGTCGATTTTTGCTGACAACCCGCATTATTTTAACGTCTTTGTTACCTCCCACGGCCTGATTATGGTGTTTTTCTTCGTCATGCCTGCATTTATTGGAGGTATGGGGAACTGGATGGTGCCGTTGATGATTGGTGCGCCTGACATGGCATTCCCACGTATGAACAACATAAGCTTTTGGCTCTTGGTTCCGGCGGGCGCACTCTTGGTAGGCTCGCTTTTTGTGCCGAGCACGGCGGGTGGAGCAACCGGTGTCGGTGGCGGTTGGACAGTCTACGCACCTCTATCGACTTACGGGCAGCCTGGACCAGCAATGGACATGGCAATTTTCGCACTGCATTTAGCTGGCGCTTCTTCAATTCTGGGTGCCATCAATTTTATTACAACTATTCTTAACATGCGTGCGCCGGGTATGACGTTGCACAAAATGCCACTCTTCTCCTGGTCAATTCTGGTCACTGCTTTCCTGCTCTTGCTATCGCTACCGGTACTCGCAGGCGCGATCACCATGCTTTTGACAGATCGCAATGTAGGCACCACATTTTTTGATCCTGCAGGTGGCGGCGACCCAGTGCTGTTCCAGCACTTGTTCTGGTTCTTTGGCCATCCCGAAGTTTACATTCTCATTCTGCCGGGTTTTGGTATAGCCAGCCATATTATTTCGACCTTTTCCCGCAAGCCTGTATTCGGTTATCTCGGTATGGCCTACGCTATGGTAGCGATTGGCTTCATCGGTTTTGTCGTGTGGGCACACCACATGTATACGGTCGGTATGGATGTTAACACCCGTGCTTACTTTGTGGCCGCGACGATGGTAATCGCGGTACCAACAGGCATTAAGATTTTCAGTTGGCTAGCTACCATGTGGGGCGGTTCAATCGAATTCAAAACTCCCCTATTGTGGGTGCTAGGCTTTATCTTCTTGTTTACTGTTGGTGGCGTTACAGGAATAGTATTGGCTAATGCTGGCGTTGATATTGCGTTGCACGACACTTACTACGTCGTTGGGCATTTCCACTACACTATGGTGATTGCCGCTGCATTCCTAATTTTTGCGGGCTTTTACTATTGGTTGGGCAAAATGTGCGGTCGGCAATACCCAGAG
>PBDG01000017.1 GCA_002717225.1 Rhodospirillaceae bacterium
GGGTCGATAAACGGTCTAGCTCCTCACGAATATCACCCTTAACGGCTAGCAAAGCGAGCTCCTGAATGAGGCGCTCTTGGGGTACCGGCGCACCGGCCTCCAACAGAGATGCAACCTGCGAGGCAAGCCGTTTCTTGGCAGCGTCGGGGCGGAGGGCGGCGCTCTCCGCGACTTGCGTGGCGAGGCTTTCCATCTTCGCTAAATGGCCGCTGACGATTTTCATCAAGCTGGCACCTTCCTCAGCGCGCGCGCTAGACAAACCGTCAAGTAGCTCCGTCATACCGGCCACTAGTGCCTTGTCGATCGCTGCAGCCACGTTTTCTCCTGCTGGCTCGTTCACCGGTTCAATCACACCGCGGAGCGCCAACAAACCATCCAAGCCAGGCCGTTCTATACCCTCGGTGCCACGATACTCGCCGGCGAGTGCGATCAGGTCATTGAGCAGATTGCGATTAATCTGCACCGTCTGATTACTGGCTTGGCGTGTGACCCGCAAAGCGATGGAGATATTGCCACGGATAAAACGGGATGCCACGGCCTTGCGCAGCGCCGGCTCGAAGGAATCAAAGCCGCTCCCGAGACGGCAGCGCAGATCCAAGCCACGACCATTGACACTTTTGGCTTCCCAAACCCAGTCGAGATCACCGTCGCGCCCTTCAGCACAGGCGAATCCGGTCATGCTATTGACTTTCACCACCGCTCCTTTAATCGTTTGAAAAGGGAAAATAGCACAGGACGTACCGCTATGGCTTGCCTGCGGCACGTTCTTTTTGCAGGCGGCGCCAGCGTGCAACGTTTTTGTTGTGTTCCTTGAGAGTCGCCGCAAAGACATGCCCCCCGTTGCCATCGGCTACGAAATAGAGCGCATCTGTGACCTCGGGATTAAGCGTGGCAGCAAGCGACTCTCGCCCCGGATGAGCGATTGGCGCTGGCGGCAAGCCCTTGTGACGATAGGTGTTGAAGGAGCTATCAAGGGCAAGGTCGGCTTTGCTCAAGGGGCGCTTAAGGGGCCTCACGCCGCCGGTTACGGCAAAGATCACCGTGGGGTCCGACTGCAAGCGCATACCCTTGCGCAGACGGTTAACGAAGACTCCGGCAACCTTACGGCGTTCGGCGGCAATAGCGGCTTCCTTTTCAACGATTGAGGCAAGAACCAGTGCTTCTTCCGGTGTTTCGTATGGTAGGCCATCTGCACGGCTAGGCCAAAGCTCAACAATTAATTCTGCCATGCCTGCTTCCATGCGCGCGAGTAAAGCGGCTCGACTGTCGCCACGGCGAAAAAAGTAGGTCTGAGGCAAGAGTGCACCCTCGGGCGGAATAGCGTCCACTTCGCCGCCGAGCGCTTCAACATTCGCCAGCAGACGACCTATCTCAGCGCTGGTAAGACCCTCCGGTACGGTCAGGCGGTGCTCCACACTTTTGCCAGAGAGGATAATTTCCATCACCTGGCGCGGAGTCGCGCCGGCGGGGAACTCGTATTCGCCAGCTTTCAGATCCGCCGTGGCGCCATTCTGCCAAACACCGGCGACAAACACATTGGAATCTGGTATCACTCGGGCCTCGTAGAGTGCCTCGGAAATGCGCCACACCCCGCTGCCTGGAACGATCAGCACAATCCGCGCTACCTCCACCTCGTTGGGCTCATCAAACGCCTGATCAAGGTAGAGCCAGCCAGCGAGGAGTAAGGCGGCGGCAACAAATAGGAATGCAGCAAGCCCGGTCTTTACGCGGCGAAAGGTTTTCGCCGAAGTCATCGGCTCCTAGGAGACCTCGCCGATAATCAAGGTAGCGTTGGTCCCGCCGAACCCAAAGGAGTTTGACATAGCACGGCGTACCCTTCGCTCCTTGGCAACTAGGGGCACAAGATCGAGATCGCATCCTTCTGAGGGGTTCTCCAAATTGAGAGTTGGAGGCACCACCCCGTTCTGGATCGCCATAATGGAGAATATGCATTCCACACTGCCGGCGGCGCCAAGCAAGTGACCAATGGAAGATTTCGTCGAAGACATAGAGAGTCGGTAAGAATCATCACCAAAGAGCCGCTTGACTGCATTTAGCTCGATCTCGTCGCCGAGCGGTGTAGAAGTGCCATGAGCGTTAATATAATCGATATCTCCAGTTCCTAGACCAGCGCTCTTCAAAGCCCGACTCATCGATTTAAAGCCGCCGGTGCCGTCTGGCGCCGGAGCAGTGATATGGTGCGCGTCGCCGCTCATGCCATAGCCGAGAATCTCAGCGTAAATCTTCGCACCGCGCTCCTTAGCATGCTGATATTCCTCGAGCACAACCACACCAGAGCCCTCACCCATAACAAAACCGTCTCGCGCTTCGTCCCAAGGGCGTGATGCGCGCTCCGGCTCATCGTTAAAACTAGTACTGAGCGCACGCGCTGCCGAGAATCCAGCGATGCCTAGTCGACTGGTACCTGCCTCGGCCCCTCCCGCCACCATTACATCCGCATCATCTAGCATAATCAATCGCGCAGCGTCACCGATCGCATGCGCCCCAGTCGAACACGCCGTAACCACAGAATGATTGGGTCCGGTAAAGCCATAACGAATAGACACATGCCCTGAAGCAAGATTGATCAGGCTAGAAGGTATAAAAAATGGGCTGAGCCTTCGCGGCCCCTTCTCATGCACCAATATGGCACCTTCCTCAATGGTTTGCAGGCCGCCAATTCCGGAGCCAATCATCACTCCAGTGCGGTCGCAATCCTCCTCACTTTCCGGCAGCCAACCCGAATCTTCCACCGCCTGGACCGCAGCCCCCAGCGCGAATACGATGAACTTGTCCATCCGCCGTGCATCCTTGCTGGAAACAAATTTATCAGAATCGAACTGTCCAGGTTTTTGGCCGACTGGCACCAACGCAGCTATCTTGGCCGGCAGGTCCGAAACATCGAAACTGTCTATTCGCCGCACGCCCGAATTAGACTGAAGTAAACGCCCCCAACATTGGGCCACTCCCTCACCGAGCGGCGTGACAAGGCCCATACCGGTGACTACCACGCGCCTCATAGTTCACCTTCCAGAATCAGCACGGCGCTTGCGCGCTTTCTCCTTAGAGCGGCCATATACCGGACCCTTCAGAGCAATGGAGCCGATATCAGGTGATTTGCTCGATGTAATTGACCGCGTCTTTAACGGTCAGAATTTTTTCCGCGGCGTCATCGGGGATTTCACACCCGAACTCTTCTTCGAACGCCATGACAAGCTCGACTGTATCAAGGCTGTCAGCGCCCAGATCGTCAATAAAGCTTGCGCCATCAGTCACTTTGTCACCGTCGACACCTAAGTGTTCGACGACGATCTTCTTTACCCGGGCAGGGATATCATCACTCATTAAACATTCCCTAGGATGTTGCTTCGCGATCCGTTTAACAACGGGATTATAGATCTAAACACCGGCAGGTATAGCCTTGAAACAACCGGTCCCCAGACATGTCGTAGCGAGCCTGCGGAGCGAATACCGACCAGCGAGCGCTGATTAACATACTTTTTCGACCATGGCCACAGGGCAGCGTTTCTCAACATCAAACCATCGCCATGCCGCCATTGATATGAAGTGTCTGACCAGTCACATAGGCCGCCTCGTCACTGACCAAATAGACGCAACCCGCCGCGACATCTTCTACCGTACCGATACGCGCTGCTGGAATAGCGGTTACAATGCGCCCGCGCTGATCCTCGTTGAGCGCCTCAGTCATAGCNGTTTCGATAAAACCGGGAGCAACGCAATTNACAGTCACCCCACGCGCAGCGACCTCAGCCGCAAGCGCCTTTGCCATGCCGGTCAAACCAGCCTTAGAAGCGGCGTAATTGGCCTGACCTGGATTNCCGGTCGTGCCGACCACGGAGGTAATGAACAANATGCGCCCCCAACGCGCCTTCATCATCGGTCTGAGCGCCGCCCGGGCGAGCCGAAAACCAGCAACGAGGTTGAGATTGATGACTTCCTGCCATTCCTCATCTTTCATGCGTAACGCCAAATTATCGCGTGTNATTCCGGCGCAATGNACCAGCGTGTCGATCCCCCCCATTGCTTCGGCAGCCTGACCNGGGAGTAGAGAAGCCGCTTCACCNTCTCTCAAATCGGAGGGCAGCACATGGGTGCGTCCACCNAGCTCCGCAGCCANTTCACTGAGCACTTCCTCGCGACTGCCGGAAAGNGCCACCTCCGCACCCCGGGCGTGAAGTGCGCACGCGATTGCAGCACCGATGCCGCCGGTCGCGCCGGTCACCAGCGACCGTTTTCCCGTCAGATCGAACATCGCCCCATCCTCGTTTTAGAGTGATTAAAGAAAACTCAAAATTTCTGCCGTACTGCCGACAGTAACAGCCTGCAAATCCTTGTCGATTCGCTTGGTCAAGCCCTTGAGCACTGACCCGGCGCCCGCTTCCACCAGCAGTTCCACACCGACTGCACGCATCGCGCCGACGCATTCGCGCCAGCGCACCATCGCCGTAACCTGATCGACCAGCAGCTTGCGGATCCGTTCCGGCTCAGTTTCGGCTTNGGCGCTTACATTAGCAAAAACCGGCACCGTCGGAGGTGCGATGGCCACATCGGCCAGGGCTTCGGCCATGATATTGGCAGCCGACCCCATTAGCGGGCAATGGAANGGCGCACTAACCGGCAAGAAAACCGCCTTGCGCACGCCTTTTTCCTTGGCCAATACCACCGCACGATCGATCGCAGGTTTGGCGCCACTCAACACCACTTGGCCTGGAGCATTGTCATTGGCTAGAGCACAAACACCTAACACCGAGGCTGCCTCAACAATTTCCTCGGCAAGCGTNATCTCAGCACCCAGCAGCGCCGCCATTGCGCCTTCGCCGACTGGTACCGCCTCTTGCATAGCCTCGCCACGTCGGCGCAACAAGCGCGCGGCATCTACTAGAGAGATCGCACCGGCAGCGGCGAGCGCAGAATATTCTCCGAGCGAATGCCCGGCCACAGCGTCTGCCATATCCGCGAAGCNTTGACCCCCTTCGTCCTCGATCACCCGAACCACGGCCATCGACATGGCCATCAGCGCGGGCTGGGTGTTTTTCGTCAACCGCAGTTCCTCATCGGGGCCTTCAAACATGATGTTGGAAAGCCGCTCNCCNAGGGCCTCGTCTACCATCTCGAAAACCGCGCGCGCTGCTGGAAATGCGCTCGCCAAATCCGCGCCCATACCGACTTTTTGGGAACCCTGTCCCGGAAACACGAATGCGCGCCGCACGTTGTCCAAATCCTNCCAATTTTCCCTGCCGGCCGATTCGCCGTGCAAGCAAAGGTTGACAAGCCTCGGCGCCCTGTCAAGCGCCCTTGCACGGCGGGGGCAATCCTGTATAGTGCGGCGCCTCGGCAGCGCCGCGAACAGTTTATTGGTGGCGACTTTTGCGTATTTGACGTTCATTATCTACATCGCCCNATATGCGAAANAAGCCGNCAGATATAGAGATTTTGAGGAGATGCCTTTAAATGCCGCTCTATGAGAGCACGTTAATTGCACGCCCGGATATCTCGGGCCAACAGGTCGAAAGCCTGTCCGAACAGTTTCAGGAAATCGTTCGCGACAAGGGCGGCGAAGTGGCGAAGACCGAATACTGGGGTCTCAGGAGCCTGACCTACCGCATTAAGCGGAACCGCAAGGGGCATTATTTGCACATGCAAATTGACGCTCCGGCGGACGCTATAGCTGAGATGGAACGCAATATGCGCATCAACGAGGACGTGATGCGCTATTTGACCATCCGNGTTGACGAGCTNGACCCGGAACCCTCAGCTATTATGCAATCAAAAGGATCGCGGGACAGCCGCGGCCGGGGCGAATTTCGTAGTCGCGGCGGAGATCGCCAGGGCGAACCATCAAGCCCGCCAGAAGCACCCACCAGCGGAGATGGCGACATCAAAAAGACCAACGGCGCTGCAACAGAACATACGCCCGAAGAGGATAAGGAATGAGCAAGGAGCGGAGTTGAAGAATGGCTGAAATGTCTGAAAGCCGCGGCGGACCGCGCGGCGGCGGGGGCCCGGGTGATGGGGGTGGCGGCGGAAATTTGCCGTCGGTTTCTTTTCCTCGCAGGCCCTTCTTCCGCAGGCGTAAATCCTGCCCGTTCAGCGGCCCGAATGCGCCCAAAATTGATTACAAGGACGCCAAGATGCTATCCCGCTTCCTGTCCGAACGGGGCAAGATCGTACCTAGTCGAATAACCGCCGTTTCAGTCAAGAAGCAACGNGAATTGGCTTGCGCGATCAAACGTGCCCGGCATTTGGCACTCCTGCCCTACGTTGTGAAATAACCCGGACTTGAAGTCCGAACCGGCGCAACGCGCCGATCGAGGAATATCAGCAATGGACATTATTTTGCTAGAGCGCATCGAGAATCTTGGCGGTCTTGGAGAGATCGTACAAGTCAAGGACGGCTATGCCCGCAACTATTTGTTGCCTCAAAAGAANGCGTTGCGTGCGACCAATGAGAACAAGGAACGCTTTGAGCACGANCGAGAAACGCTAGAGAAGANCAATGACGAGCGCCGCGANAGCGCCTTGTCCGACGCTGAAAAAGTGGAAGGCAAGGATTTTGTGCTGATCCGNCAAGCATCCGATTCGCTNCAGCTTTACGGTTCGGTGACGGCACGAGATATNGCCGATGCAATCATCGCCAGCGGCGTCACCATCCAGCGGCAGCAGGTNCGCCTTGATCGACCAATCAAAACCCTCGGNATTTTCAATGTGCGGGTCGCGATTCACCCGGAGGTGATCGTCACAGTTANGGCCAACGTGGCGCGCTCCGAGGGAGAAGCAGAGATTCAGGCCCAGGGTGGCTCCGTTCTGCCAGCCCATGAGCAAGAAATGCTCGACGATGCNGCAGCAGCAGAGGCAGCGCAAGAGGCNNCACTTCAAGCCGCCGAGGATGTATTCGAAGCACCCGAGAAGGAATTACAAGTGATGGCCGACGCTGAGCAGGCCGAAGCTGAAGCTGAACAAGCAGCTGCGAAGCAGGCCGCCACCCAGGCCGCTCTTGCGGAACAAGCCCTAGCCGAGCAGGCCGCCGAGAGCGAAAGCGTTGAAACCAAGCCGGTGGAAGTNCCCGCCGAAGAAGCGGAAAAGGCAGACGCCTGANCCCGCGGACGGAGCCGACGTTATGCTCTGCGGAGTACTTTTTAAGTCATTAATTAGTTGGGGAACGTTGCACGTTATCGACGCGCGCGGTAAGAGCCACGTTTATTCTGGCACGCCGGGGCCAGAAGTCACCGTCCGCCTGCACGATTCCTCGCTCCACTANAAACTCTTCTGGAACCCGCGCCTCTATGTGGGCGAGGCCTATATGAACGGTACGCTCACGGTCGAGAATGGTGACGAAATCATCGATTTAATTGATCTTGTCGGCGCCAATCTTAGCCAGATGGAAGAAAATCGGGTGATTCGTATCCGTAATTGGCTGACCCCACTGGTACGGCCCATTCAGCAGCACAATCCGATCAGAAAATCACGCAAGAATGTTGCCCATCACTACGATCTCTCTGATGAGCTATTTGATTTATTTCTTGACAACGACCGGCAATATTCATGCGCCTATTTCGAGACACCGAACGACAGCCTAGAACAGGCCCAATTGGCCAAGAAGCATCATCTCTTGGCCAAGCTGCAAATCGACAAGCCTGGGCTTAAGCTTTTGGATATAGGCTCAGGCTGGGGCGGACTCGGCATCTATATGCACCAGCAGGCAGGTGCAGACGTGACTGGCCTCACGCTTTCTACGGAGCAACGCGGCTATGCTACAGAGCGAGTCGAGAAACTCGGTATTGCCGACAATGTGCGTTTTTACCTGCGAGATTATCGGCTCGAGGAAGGTGAATACGACCGCATCGTCTCAGTGGGCATGTTCGAGCACGTCGGCGTTAAATATTACACCCAATTTTTTAATAAGCTAAAGTCTCTCCTCACTGAGGACGGCGTCGCGGTGCTACATACCATCGCCCGCTGGGACGGCCCAGACGTGACTAATCCCTGGCTACGCAAATATATCTTTCCCGGCGGATACACTCCTGCTCTCTCCGAGGTGTTTCGCGCCATCGAGCCGACCGGCCTTAAAGTATTAGATCTGGAGATCCTTCGCCTCCATTACGCCGAGACATTGAAGAATTGGTCACACAATTTCAAGGCTAACCGCGACAAAGTGAAAGCAATTTATGACGAGCGCTTTTGCCGCATGTGGGAATTTTATCTTGCCGGCGCAGAAACTGCCTTCCGCCGTCAGGGGCACATGGTAGCTCAGTTCCAAATCGCGCGTGACCAAGAAGCCGCACCACTAACACGCGACTACGTCACCAATTGGAAAAGCACCAACCCTCTGTAAAGACGCCACCGGGAACTTATCCCCGGAGTTATGCAATTTCGTACATGTTATTTTTTTGTGCCTTCGTTATGGGCGCTTCGCGCCTGCCACGCTTTGAGGTATAAGGCAGCATGGCGACGAGCAAGGTCATAAATAGCGTTCAAGAGGAGGACGTTCAGCTTCCGAGTTATAGGACCCTTCCTCATAACTTAGAGGCCGAACAGGCACTCCTGGGCGCCGTTTTAATCAACAATGATGCGCTCAACCAAGTTGCTGCTTTTTTGGAACCTGGACATTTTTATCTGCCCGTGCACGGTCGTGTGTTTGAGGCCGTTCTCAAAATGGTCGAGCGGGGGCAGATTGCGAGCCCGGTGACTCTTAAACATTATTTTGATCATGACGATTCCCTCTCGGAAGTTGGCGGCGCGCAATATCTTGCCCGTCTCGCCGGATCGGCGGTTACCATCATCAATGCCGAGCATTATGGCCACGCGATCTACGATCTTGCCATGCGGCGCGAGTTGATCTCAATTGGTGAAGAGATGGTCAACGAGGCCTATGACGCCTCACTAGACGAAAGTGCAGTCGATCAAATCGAGAACTCAGAGCAGAAGCTATTTAATCTCGCTGAGGAAGGTGGTACCGGAGGCAGTTTCCGAACATTCGACGCGCCGCTCCGCACGGCACTGGACATGATCACCCAAGCGTGCAAGCGTGACGGTCATCTCAGCGGATCTACCACTGGATTCGTGGACATGGACAAACTCCTAGGTGGCCTGCATGCCTCGGACTTGATCATCCTGGCCGGCAGACCGGGCATGGGAAAAACTGCACTCGCCACCAATATTGCCTTCAACGCTGCCCAGGCCTTTAAGCAGGAACTAGACGACCAGGGTAATGTCGAAGCAGAACATGGCGCCAAGGTAGGTTTCTTCTCGCTGGAAATGTCGTCCGAGCAATTGGCGACGCGCATTCTCGCGGAACGCTCCGAAATATCATCGGAAAAGCTGCGCAAAGGCGAATTGAGCGACACCGAGTTCAGCAAGGTCGTACGTGCCAGCCAGGAAATTGAGGGCCTGCCGATTTACATCGACGACACTCCGGCTCTCACTGTAGCGGGACTCCGAGCCCGGGCACGCCGCCTTAAACGCCAGCAAGGACTCTCGCTAGTAATTGTGGATTATCTCCAGCTCATGCGCCCGTCTTCGAGCATGCGCCTCAATAACCGGGTGCAAGAGGTCTCGGAGATCACCCAGGGACTGAAAGCGCTGGCCAAGGAACTCGATCTGCCGGTCCTAGCATTGTCGCAATTGTCGCGTGCGGTTGAACAACGCGATGACAAGCGACCACAGCTTTCAGATCTGCGAGAATCGGGCTCGATCGAACAGGATGCCGATGTCGTCATGTTCGTCTACCGCGAGCAATATTATCTTGCCCGCAAGCAGCCGGAGGACGGCACTGTCGAACATGGCGATTGGATGGAGCGTATGGAGCGGGTACACAATCTGGCGGAAATCATCGTCGCCAAGCAACGCCATGGTCCAATTGGAAAGATCGACATGTTCTTCAACGAATATCTCACCCGCTTCGGCAACTACGACCGAGTGCACAGTCAGGTAGCTAACGACGCGCCGTTCTGATGCCCAGCGCCNGCAAACGGACCAGTGGCTATATCAGAGGCACTAAAGANCTAATTAATGGGCGCATGTNGATGAGCGTGANTGCGCCCAATGTCACTCACATTNCTTGCCANCTTGCCCGGCCCAGCAAGCTGGTCGATTCGNTCAGTNGNCTTCGCCCGNNGGACACCCGCGTTCTGGAGGCTGGCAACCTNNGCTATGAGATTGCAACCTCACCCTGCAGGCGTTATCGGGGAAGCCATGTCAGAAAANGGCGCACGCGCGGCAAGGCGGTTTCATGAGCGCTAAGATTGCCCGGATCTATGATATCCTGGTGTTGGCCAATCCCAAGTTAATCTTGGCTGCACTGCTCTCTATCCTTGTCCTTTTCGCCTACTACACCAAGGATTTTCGCCTCGACGCCTCAGCAGATTCACTTCTGTTGGAAGACGATCAGGACCTAGCTATCTTCCGAGACATCCATCAGCGCTATCCGAGTGGAGACCTGCTGATCATCACATATTCACCGCAGAATGATCTCTTCTCAGACGCAGCGCTCGAAACAATCATGCAACTACGCGAGGAACTGGGTACCGTAGAGAGCGTCGAAACGGTGTTCACCCTATTGGATGCGCCGCTGCTCAAAAGTTCAGACCAATCCTTCACCGAAATGCTCGATGACATACCAAATTTGGAAAAGCCGTTCGTCGACCGCGCCCAGGCGAGAGCGGAGCTACTCGCCAGCCCGGTCTTCAGTGAGCTAATCATTAGTGCCGACGCAAAGACTACCGCCCTGCTTCTGGTTCTATATGAAGACGAGAAATTCAACGCACTTGGCCGCACGCGCAACGACCTTCGCACCAAGCAACGCAGCCAGGGGCTGAGTGGCAAGGAAAGAGATACTCTGCGTCAAATCGAGGCCGACTATATCGTCATGCGCGACACAATCAGCGATAAGCGCAGTGCTGATATAGCCCACATCCGCAAAATCCTCGACGGCTACCGCTCGGATGGCGTGATTTATCTCGGTGGCGTACCGATGATTACCGACGATATGGTAACTTTTGTGCGAAGCGACCTCGTCGTCTTCGGCGGCGGCGTGCTCGCCTTTCTTCTCATCGTACTCACCGTTATTTTCCGCCAACCGCTATGGATCGTATTACCGCTCCTAAGCTGCTTCTATGCGGGGTTGGTCATGATCGGCTTGTTGGGAATGACCGGCTGGAACGTTACAGTCATTTCATCCAATTTCCTTGCCCTGATGCTGATTATCACGATTTCGATGAACATCCATCTGATCGTACGTTACCGCCAGCTCAGTCGCGATAATCCAGAAGACGATCAGCGCTCCCTGGTCCGCAAGACTTCGCACAAAATGGTTCGACCCTGCCTCTATACAGCTCTGACCACCATCTTCGGATTTGCTTCCCTGGTTGTCAGCGACATCAAGCCGGTGATCGATTTCGGCTGGATGATGAGTGCCGGTCTGGCGGTAACCTTCGCAACCTCCTTTTTGCTGTTTCCAACACTGCTCTTGGTGGCGGGCAAGCGCTGGGCCACGCCGCAGCCAGATACGAGTGAACATGGCAACCGCTTCCTCCTTCCAGTCTATCTCGCCCGCCTGACCCAGGCACATGGCAATAAAATTCTCGTTCTTGCCGTCGCCGTCACCGCGGTAAGTGCAATCGGCATTAGCCAATTGCGAGTGGAGAACAGCTTCATCAACTATTTCAACTCTGAGACCGAGATCTATCGCGGCCTCAAGCAAATCGACGAACAACTCGGCGGTACCACCCCCTTGGAAGTGCTGATCGAATTTGAGGACAGTACAGAGAATTTTCTCAATCCCGAAGACTTACAAGGCCTGAGCGAATACGAGATCTCGCTGGAACGCGAATTCGCAGAAGCCATGGCCCGCTCGCCCGAATATTGGCTCACCCCAGACAAAATCCAGCGCATTAAGGAAGTGCACGATTATCTCGACAGCCTGCCCGAGATCGGCAAGGTACTTTCTCTCGCCTCCGCCGTAAGAGTAGGCGAAGACGTGCTTGGCGGAGAACTCGATTCGATGATGCTGGCCCTGCTTTACACGCAAATTCCTGCGGAAATCAAGGCGAACATCATCGACCCCTATCTCTCGATAGAGCATAACGAGGCAAGGCTTTTCGCTCGGGTGCTAGATTCAAAGCCTGACATACGGCGCAACGAATTGCTACAGACCGTACATCGCGACTTAGGTGAAAAGCTCAATCTCGAACAGAAAGAGTTCACAGTGAGTGGCCTCCTGGTGCTCTACAATAACATGCTACAAAGCCTATTTTCTTCCCAGATCAAGACCATCGGTGTGGTCATGATCGGAATCGCCATTATGTTTCTATTGCTATTTCGCTCTATCCCGCTTGCCGTAATTGGCATTCTGCCCAATCTGATCGGCGCAGGCGTAGTACTCGGCGTCATGGGTTGGGCCAAGATTCCCATGGACATGATGACTATCACCATCGCCGCTATTACTATCGGAATCGCGGTCGACAACGGCATCCACTATATCTATCGCTTCCGCGAAGAATATGCGCAGACCAAGGATTATGTTGAAACCATGCGTATTTGCCATTCCAACATCGGCAAGGCTGTGTTTTTCACCACCCTCACGATCGTTATCGGTTTTTCCATTCTGGTCTTCTCCAATTTCAATCCGACGATCTATTTTGGCGTTCTGATTGCGGCGGCTATGCTCATCGCCCTATTGGCAGCACTCACCGTACTGCCTAAATTGATCTTATTGTGGAAGCCGTTCAACTAATGGTGCTTTCCGTTCCCTGTGGGCGGCAAGAGAGGGTAAAATTAACTTGCGAATCGGAGACGCGCTCGTTCGCTGATATGCACGTGAGTAGTCTGCGGGCGCCACTTGCGGCGTTTCACTAATTTCGTTTGGAGGTTCGTTGGCTCGCAACGACCCGAGATTTGTTTGTAAAACCTGCGGCGCGACACGGCCACGCTGGGCGGGCAAGTGCGACGCGTGCGGCGCATGGAATAGCATCATTGAGGAAACGTCCCGCGAGGGGGCGCCAAAAGGGCTTGGCAAGGGTAAGGGACGTACCCTCGATTTCGTTGATCTCCGGAGCGCGCAAGGAAACGTGGCTCGCTATCCGAGCGGCATGGTAGAACTCGATAGGGTCACTGGTGGCGGCTTGGTCAGAGGTTCCAGTGTTTTACTTGCCGGTGATCCAGGGATCGGCAAATCCACCCTTCTCCTGCAGGCCGCCAGCGCGCTGGCGGCCAATGGCGTGCGCGCCGACTATATCTCCGGCGAGGAGGGAATCGAGCAGATTCGCCTGCGCGCCGACCGTCTCGGCTTAACAGAAGCGCCCGTGCGCCTTGCAACGGCTACCAGCGTACGTGACATTTTGACTAGCCTGGAAAGCGGTAAACCGGCGGATGTTATCGTCGTAGATTCAATTCAAACCATGTACCTCGATACCCTTGATTCCGCGCCCGGAACAGTTTCTCAGGTTCGTGGCGCGGCCCAGGAACTGATACGCCATGCCAAGCTATCGGGCTCTGTGCTACTGCTAGTTGGTCATGTCACTAAGGAAGGACAGATCGCAGGCCCCCGGGTGCTCGAGCACATGGTCGACGCGGTGCTTTACTTTGAGGGCGAGCGAAATCATCAATTCCGCATCGTACGTGCAGTCAAGAACCGCTTCGGGCCGACCGATGAGATTGGCGTGTTCGAGATGACCGGCGCGGGCCTTGCAGAAGTGTCAAATCCCTCCGCCCTCTTCCTCAATCCCGAACGCGGGCCGGTCCCCGGCGCCGCCGTGTTTGCTGGCATCGAAGGCACTCGCCCGGTGCTGATCGAAATTCAGGCTCTTGTCGCCCCCGGCCCACCGGGCTCGCCACGGCGTACCGTGGTAGGCTGGGATTCAGGCCGCCTCGCCATGGTGCTCGCCGTCTTAGAAGCCCACACCGGATTCTCGCTCAGCTCTAGTGATGTGTTCCTCAATGTCGCCGGCGGATTACGCATCGGTGAGCCGGCGGCTGACCTCGCCGTCGCGGCAGCGATCGTTTCGTCCTATTCCAAACGCCCGGTGCCAGAAGGTAGTACGGTGTTCGGCGAAATCGGCCTTTCGGGCGAAGTGCGCCCGGTGCCGCAGCACGCAGCACGGCTTAAGGAAGCCGCCAAGCTCGGCTTTTCCCAGGCGATCGTACCAAATGTCGGCGGCGGCAGAAACGGATACGAGCCCGCGCCGGCGGAAATATCCCTTTCCAGGATTGCTCTCATCGACGAGTTGGCCGATCTCCTCGCGTCCCCCAACGAGACAGGTTTTGTTGGTGTCAGTGTGGGAAGGACCTAACCTAGATGGATTCTTTGCCAGTCAATCCAATCGATATTCTCGTCGCCCTGGTGATGCTGATCTCGGCGTTGTTAGCACTTTCGCGCGGTGCAGTGCGAGAAATACTTGGCGTCAGCGCCTGGGTCGGCGCGGCCCTGGTGGCTGTTTTTGCCTTTCCCCATGTCCGACCCTATCCGCGCCAATGGGTCACCGATAATTGGCCCGAGCTCGATCTCGGCGAAACCTTGGCAGACGCGGGAACAGCCCTTGTGCTTTTCTTGGTTGCTTTGATTGTTTTCACCATTGTCAACCAGATGATCTCAGGATATGTGCAGCGCAGTCGCATGGGAACGCTCGACCGTTCCATCGGATTCATTTTTGGACTGTTGCGCGGCGCAGTCCTAGTTTGTCTCGCCTATATGCTTTTTGTCTGGGCTGTAAAGGAACCGGAGGACCGGCCATCCTGGGTGGAAGAGGCAAAAGCCATGCCCTATATCCAAATGGGGGCAGAAATCATTCGTCAAATCGCGCCTGAGGAGTTGCGTAGCCGAACAACGCAAACAGCAGAAGAAACGAAACAAAACATCCAGAAGCTACAGGATGCGGAACGCAGCCTGCGAGCGCTCTCCGAGCCGGTTACCGACCGCAAGGATGATGACAAAGAGCGCGAAGGTTATGATGAGAACCAGCGCAAGCAGATGGATAGTCTCTCTAATTCGGTCGAAGAGTAGCGGCGGCGCATATGACCCAATCGAATCCACCTTCAAAGGCTTACCCGTACGACGATGACAAACTGCATGAAGAATGCGGCATTTTCGGCATTTTTGGCCACCCTGACGCAGCCACGCATACCGCACTCGGTCTCCATGCATTGCAGCACCGGGGCCAGGAATCCGCTGGAATCGTGAGTACCACCGGCACGCAATTCTTCTCTCACCATGGTCTCGGGCGAGTCGGGGACAATTTCGGAGAAGCCCAAGTAATCGACGAGTTAAAAGGATTTGCTGCCATTGGCCACAATCGCTATTCGACCACAGGACGGCCTGAAATCCGCAATATCCAACCGCTTTTTGCCGATCTTTCCTTTGGCGGCCTTAGCATCGCCCATAATGGAAATCTCACCAATGCAGTGGCACTACGCGGCGAATTAGTCGATCATGGCAGCATCTTCCGATCGACCTCGGACACCGAGGTTATCATCCACCTAATGGCGCTTAGTAAAGGTGCCAGCGTGACTGATCGGCTGGTCGATGCGCTGCGCCGGGTCGAGGGCGCCTATTCCCTCGTCGCGCTGACCGAGGACACACTGATAGGCGTACGCGATCCTTATGGCGTCCGACCGCTCGTACTTGGGCGCCTGGACGGTGCCCATATTCTAACCTCGGAGACTGTCGCGCTCGACATTATCGGAGCCGATTTGGTACGCGATATCGAACCCGGGGAAATGGTAGTCGCACGCAACGGGGAGCTAACTAGCTATAAGCCGTTCGAGAGCCGGGCTGGACGGTTCTGCATTTTTGAATATATCTATTTCGCGCGCCCCGACAGTCTGTCCCAGGGCAAAAGCGTCTATGAGGCGCGCAAGGCGATCGGTGTTGAGTTGGCGCGCGAAGCGCCGTGCAATGCAGAGCTGGTGGTGCCCGTACCTGATTCCGGCGTGCCCGCAGCGATCGGCTATGCCGCCGAGGCTGGCCTACCGTTCGAGCTTGGTATAATCCGCAATCACTACGTCGGGCGCACCTTTATCGAACCAACCGATCAGATCCGCCATCTCGGCGTCAAGCTCAAGCACAACGCCAACCACCGCCTGCTGGAAGGAAAGCGTATCGTGCTAGTCGATGACAGTATTGTGCGCGGCACGACATCGACTAAAATTGTCGAAATGGTTAGGAGCGCCGGCGCTGCTGAAGTCCATATGCGAGTCGCCAGCCCGCCGACCACCCATTCCTGTTTCTACGGCGTTGATACGCCGGAACGTGACGAATTGTTGGCCGCCGATATGGATGTCACCAGAATGGCTGAGTTGATTGGTGTTGACAGCCTCTCATTCGTCACCATCGATGGCCTATACAGAGCAATGGGCGAAAACGGGCGCAACGATTGCGCGCCGCAATATTGTGACGCCTGCTTTACCGGCGACTATCCTATTGCCCTTTCGGACCGTGACGGCGGCAGCCTGCCTACACAACTCTCACTTCTGACCGAAAATAGCTCGTGACCGGCGGCCGATTGGAGGGTCGCATCGCTCTTGTGACCGGTGCCTCGCGTGGCATCGGTCGAGCAGTGGCCAAGCGCTACGCCGCCGAAGGTGCGCAACTAATTCTCGTTGCCCGTACCTCGGGAGCACTCGAAGAGGTGGACGACGAAATCCGCGCTGTCGGTGGCGAACCAGCCATGCTGGTACCACTCGATCTCCGCCAAAGTGAACTGATCGACCAAATGGGCGCAGCACTGCATGAGCGCTTCGGGCGGCTTGATATAATCGTCGGCAATGCAGCTATTCTAGGCGGTCTGTTCCCGACCGGACATTATTCACCTGACGTCTGGGAAGCAGTCATCGACCTCAATCTCACTGTCAATTGGCGTCTGATTCGCAGCCTCGAACCGCTCTTACGCCTCTCTAATGCTGGCCGCGCCATGTTTGTCACTTCGGGCGTGACCGAAAACGAACCACCGCCATTTTGGGCTCCTTACGCTGCAAGCAAGGCGGGGCTCGAGGCATTGGTATTCACCTGGGCAGCGGAGCTAAAACGCACCAATATCAAAGCCAACATCATCGATCCCGGCATCGCCTCTACCAATATGCGCGCTGAAGCTTTCCCCGGCGAGGACCCGTCGAAATTGAAATCACCGGACGAAATAACTGAACAGTTTGTAGCATTAGCGGAAGTGAGCTACAGCGCGAACGGGACTAAAACTTTCATACGCTAAAACACCTTCTTTCCAAAAGCATTATAAGGGCTTGAGCTCTAGCCAAACAATTCTTTCAGCCGGTTCTTCTGTAGTTTCCCCGTACTCGTCAGCGGCAGTTCGCCATGTGACGTGAACTTAATCTGGCGAGGGACCTTGTAGGCAGCGAGGGCGTCAAGGCAGAGAGTGCGCAGTTCCTGTTCTTCAACCGCAGATCTCGCGACGATCACGGCTACAACGATCTCATCTCGCCGCGTATCCTTGAGACCAATGACATAGGCAAGCTCAACTGCATCATGGCTGAGTAGCACTTCTTCGATCTCAGCAGGTGAGACGTTAATACCACCAGTCTTGATCATCTCCTTGGTGCGGCCCCTAAAATAGAAATAGCCGTCCGCGTCGTAAAATCCCAAGTCACCAGTGCGGAAATAACCATTTTCGTCGAACGCCTCGGCGGTTTTTTCTGGGTCCTTGTAATATCCAGGTGTGACATAACCTTTGAGGCGGATCTCGCCGATTTCACCGGGTGGCAAGCGCGCATCTGTCTCGTCATCAACGATGATCATGTCGTTACCGGGGAGCGGCTTGCCGATGGTCTCGCTACGGTGCACCAGAGTGTCGTGAGCGTCGTTGATCGAACAATTACCGTAAGTCTCAGTCAAGCCATAGATCTGGCAGGCCTCTGGCACACCGAGATCGACCAGACACCTAATCTGCTCCGGCGAGCCAAGGGTCGCGCCAACGCGGAGGGAGGAAATATCGCGACTGACAAGATCGGGATGTTCGGTGAGGGCAAGAGTCATATTGGGCGTACCATAGAAGACGGTGCAACGCTCGGCCTCGATCAAGCGCAACGCCTCTCCCGCGTCGAAATGCTCCTGCAGCACAATGGCGGCGCCGTGGCTCCAAATGGCAAAGAGTGCGTTTTCGCAGCCCAGTCCCCAAAACAGCGAAACAGCAAGCCACAACCGGTCGTCAGTCCTTAAGTGGAGGCGTTCCCCTATAGCCCACATGTTTTCTATCAGCGCGAAATGCTGCAGCAAAACACCCTTAGGCAGCGCGGTGGAACCCGAAGTGTACAGCAGACAGGCGATGTCGTCGCCGGTGACGGTATCCTGCATCGCATCGATTTCGATGTCCGTTATGTTCTCACCCAATTGCTGCAAGGATTCTAATGGGTACATGCCTTTCGGCACCGCACCGTCGGTGAGGCAATAGATGCGCCCCAGACTAGCAAGATCATATTCCGTGGCGAGTGCCTCTTGCATGAGCGCGGCGTAATCGCGCTTTAGGAAACGGTCCGACATGATGAGGAGCCGGGTTTCCGAGTGGCTAAGCTGATAGGCAAGCTCACGTGCCGTCGACCAGGTGTTAACCGCGACCATCACGCCACCCAGCGCCATAATGGCAAAATCTGCGATCAACCATTCCGGCCGGTTACCCATCAGAATGGCTACTTTGTCGCCACGCTGGATACCAGCGGCATGAAGGCCCTTGGCAAGGCCACGCACAGCGGTGCGGAATTCAATCCAACTATAGCGTGCATCTCCGCCGATCAGCGCCTCGCGTTCCGGATAGCGCAACGCCATCTCTTCGATTAGCGCCATCGCGGTTTTGGCCTTGGGCATCAGCATAGAGATCGTGCTCACACCGGAGGGTCAGTCTTCAGCGCCGTGCCGTTCGACACGATTCGCGCAGGGCTGAAATAGAGGGTTTTGCCGATGCGCGTTTTCTCGATCGCCTCCATTATCTGCTCTTGCGCGCGCAGGTTGAGCCCCCCGGTTGGTCTTCCACACTGGGCTCGTGCCCAGTTCAGACAATCGGAGTGTCTCTTCAAGTGTTTGTTCATGCTGTACCCACGAATATTTTCCGAGCGTTTATTACACAAAAACAGACATGTTATAGTGTATGAAGGTGATGAATCCATGCGTGATGTAACTGTGGCGGTCAATACGGAAGACGTTCTCGGTGAGGTGCCAGTTTGGGACCTGGCTACGGGTAGCCTTTGGTGGACCGACGTATTCCGACCGGCTATTCACCGCCTCAATGCAGCGAGCGGAGAGGTGGACAGCTGGACCCCGCCTGACAAGGTACATTCCTTCGCACTGCGCGAGGCGGGTGGGCTCATCATCGCCGGGCGCCAAGGATTCGCCCTTTGGAACCCAGAGACAACCGATCACACACCGCTCGGCGATCCGCGAGACGATCCAAAGGGTACGCTCTTGAATGACGGACGCGCTGACCGCCAGGGGCGCTTCTGGGTTGGCACAATGGACAAGATGCTAGAGCGCCCCTCGGGTAGCCTCTACTGCCTAGACGCTGATGGCACTAATCGAATGGCCGCGGATGGAATTACCCTCTTTAACGGTGTCGCCTTTTCGCCAAAAGGTGACGTGCTCTATTTCACCGACAGCCTGACCAAGCATATTTTCGCCTACGACCTTAATACCAAAACTGGTGCGCTCGCCAACAAGCGCATCTTCGCCAACACCAAGGCACTCCCGGGCATCCCGGATGGGGCTACGGTGGATGCGGAGGGCCACCTCTGGAGCGCCCGCTTCGACGGCTCTCGAGTCCTACGACATACGCCAGATGGCAACGTCGCCGACGAGATCAAGCTACCCGTTTCCCGCGTTACTTCTTGTGCCTTAGGTGGCCCTAACCTCAAGACCCTCTATATCACTACCGCCTTGTTCCGATTGACCGAGAGACAACGTGCCACCCAGCCCTTAGCCGGAGCGTTGTTTAGAGTGGAGGTGGATGTACCCGGTGTGCCCGAGCCAAGCTATCGCGGTTGAAAACGTGGCAGAGTTAGTTCATTCGTCACATCGTCGAACACTACCTCGACCGCCAGGCCAACGGTAAGGTCCGAGTTGTCAATATTGACAATATTAGCCGTGAGTCGAGGGCCTTCTTCTAGTTCGATCTGGGCGGCGTTGTAAGGAAGGTCTGCGCGAAAAGCTTCGAACCATTCGCGGTGAACAACCGTCCAGGCACTAATCGTTCCCCGGCCCGAAGCTTCCCGCCAACCAAGATCGTCGGAGAAGCAAAACGGGCAGCATGGCCCTGGCGGCAGATGTACTTTATGGCAAGAGTTGCACTCGGCAAGAAGCAATTCATGACGCCTACAGCCATCCCAGAACGGTTTATTGTCAGGAGTGATGCGCGGTAGGGGTTTCTTAATGATGTTCACGAGGATTAATTCCGAAAAACTAAAGAATCGCCCCAACAAGTAGCCCACTGTAGATTTCTGGCGTCTTCGATCTGGCGGTCTCCGCAAGTTCCGCGGAGCTGGCTCGTAAGCTCGTAGATCGAGTTCCAACCACCAATATGAGCCTCGCAGAGAAGGCCACCAGAGGTGTTCATCGGCGTCTCACCGCCGAGTTCAATACGTCCCCCCTTTACCCAGCGCGCCGCCTCACCCGGCGGGCAAAAGCCAAATCGCTCGAGCACAAAGAGGGGGAGCGGCGAGAAGGCATCGTAAGTATAGAGGCCATCAATATCGGTTCGTTCGATGCCAGCCATGCGATAGACTGCGAGGTCGCGCTCGTCAGTGCTAATCCGTGTGTTGGACTGCTGGTTGAGTCCCATGCCGCGCGGCGCAAAAATAAATTCCTCCCGGCCACTGCGGAGGCCTTGCATACCGGAGATGTAGACCGGCTTCTGCTTAAGGTCGCGAGCACGCTCTGCGCTTGTCACCAACACTACCACCGCACCGTCGGAGATTAGACTGCAATCAAACAGTCGTAAGGGGTCGACGATCATCCGCTGGCTCTGATGGTCGTCAACGGTAAGCTCTCCCATGTTCCTTGTGTAGGCTGCGGGGTTAAGCTGGGCGTGCTTACGAAAGGCGATGGGCACAGCAGCAAGGTCTTCCGTCGATGCACCATAGAGCGCCATATAACGCTGATAGGCAAGCGCCACGCCGGTAACAGGCGCGGTAAGGCCATAGGGAGGGCTTTCACCATGCGTGCCGCCGCCTTCGCGCATGCCCTCCAGGTCACCCGGCCCGCCCAATATACCTCGCTCTCGGGTGAAGCTAATGGCGGTGATGCAAGCGACCACATCAGCCATGCCCGAGATCACCGCCAAGGCCGCGTGCTGCAGGGTATAGGCTATGAAACGCCCATGGGTCCACATCTGATTGACGTAGCGCACGTCAAGACCGTAACCCTCTGCCACCTGGTCGTAATCGAGACCAAGTGGCCAGCCCATGTGGATCGACAGGCCGTCAACATCGCTGCGCTTTAGGCCACTATCGGCAAGGGCCTCCTTAAGCGCGATGGCGCCGAGCTTAAGCTGGCTTTCCAACAGGAATCGACCATACTCGCTCCTACCGATGCCGACGATTGCAGCTTTGTCGCGGACTTTATCGTTCACCGGTATTTGAACCCATTAATCACAGTGAGTGGCCCCCCCAGTGTCGGTCTCAATTTGGTCAGCAACCAGTATTTGTAGAAGTGCTCCGTATGCTTGGTCATTTCTTCCCTCTTTCTTAGTTCGGTCGCATCAACTTGGGGTGCTTCTCGCCAAGCTTGGTCAACATATCCTTCATCATCACTCTCAGATCATGGCCTGGGTCCCAGTCCCGCTTGCCACAGGAAAACCCATCGTCGGTCGCGTGCAGGCAGGATTTGGTGATTATATGGCGGAACGGACCAATCTGATAAGAGTGGCAAAATCGGCGATCGAAACCATGACACCCAGTCATGTCGGCCATTATCTCCTGATTCAGCAGCTATCCCGGGTTGATTCATAACGAAGAGGTAGGCTCCTGCGTGCCAGACTACTCTAGCGCCAACAAAGTATCCTGGAAGCCAATGTTTGGATTATTGTATTTGTCGTTGCTCGACTTCTAACGCGGTCAAAACGTGGTCTTTGATTCTCCTCTCAGATACGGCTATACCGACAATTCGGTACCCGCGAGTTAGGCCTAAACAAAAGTTATATTTGCTTCAAGATTCAGCCAAACTGAAAGACAGATTTTTGGTGGAGACCGCAAAAAATTGGGAACGCGACGGCGCGCGCATGGCGATTCTCTCCAACCGGTTGGAGGCGATCGCCCGCCGCATGCAGAATACTCTGTTCCGCACGGGCCGTTCAGGCGTTCTCAATACGGCGCATGATTTTTCCTGCGTCATCCTAACCGCTGATTGCCGTCTGCTGTCGGCGGCGGAGAGCTTACCTATCCATGTCATGATCGGCCCCGACATCATGGCACGCGAAGTGAAGACACATCATCCAGAGCTGAAGCGCGGCGACGCCTTCCTACATAATTCGCCTTATCATGGCAATTCTCACCCGGCCGATCATTGCACCATCGTGCCGGTGATCGACGATAACGGTGTACATCGCCTCACTGTACTCGCCAAGGCGCATCAAGCGGATTGTGGCAATTCCGAACCAACCACCTATATGGGCCATGCGCGCGATGTTTACGAAGAAGGTGCACTAATCTTCCCCGCCGTCAAAGTGCAGGAGGATTACCAGGATATCGAGGACATAATTCGAATGTGCCGCCTACGCATTCGCGTGCCGGATCAATGGTGGGGCGATTATCTCGCGGCGCTCGGCGCGGCACGCATCGGCGAGCGAGAACTCTTGAAACTTGGCGCCGATATAGGCTGGGAGGTACTCGAAAATTATATAGAGGACTGGTTCGATTATTCGGAAAGCCGTATGATGTGTGCCATCGGCCGCCTGCCGAGCGGAACCGTAAGTGCGACCTCAGCGCATGATCCCTATCCCGGTGTACCCGATGGTATCCCAACCAAGGTTAACGTCGCAGTGAACGCTGAAGCCGGGAAGATCCAAGTAGATCTCCGCGATAATCCAGATTGCCAGCCCTGTGGGCTCAATCTTTCTGAAGCCTGTTCGATTACCGCCGCTTTCGTCGGCATTTTTAACGGCATTAACGACCACACCGTACCGCCCAATGCCGGCAGCTTCCGACGCATCGAAGTGCTATTGCGCGAGAATTGCGCCACCGGCATTCCGCGCCACCCCCATAGCTGTTCAGTGGCAACTACCAATCTGGCAGATCGCATCTCTAACCCAACTCAGCGGGCGCTAGCCGAACTCGCCGAAGGATTCGGCATGGCCGAGGCTGGGCCAATCATACCACCGGCCTGCGGCGTAATCTCCGGTCGTGATCCACGCCATAATAATGAGCGGTACGTAAATCAACTCGTTCTTGGTGTTACAGGCGGTGCCGCGGCACCGGAGGCAGATGCTTGGATGCCGATCGTGCACGTCGGNAATGCCGGAATGTGNCGTCAAGATAGCATTGAAGTCGATGAGCTCTCACANCCCCTCTTCGTTCCGTGCCGAAAATTAATTCCAGATACGGANGGTGCCGGAACCTATCGCGGTGCGCCCTCGATCGAGGTCGAATTCGGCCCTGCGGATAACAATTCTCTGCGTGTACTTTATGTCGCCGACGGTACGATCAATCCGGCTGCCGGGGCGTGCGGCGGGCTACCAGGCGGGCCGGTTCGCGTNTTCAAGCGCGGCGGCAATAGNAATNTCACGGCGCAACCNGCTTACGGCGATGTTGAATTGATCCCGGGNGAAACAATTATCTCCATCTCCTCCGGCGGCGGTGGCTACGGCCCACCGGCGGCGCGCGACGCAAAGCGAGTCAAGCACGATCATGACGAGGGCTGGATCACTCGCAAACGTGCCAAGGAAGTCTACGGCGTGGTACTGGACGACACGGGCGCAGTGAACGAAGCGGCGACGGAAGCGCGACGCGNACAGATTCGTGCTGCNGATTCAGACTAAGCAGTTGGCGGCGCTTTTTCCCAGAATGCTTTGAAGATGGAGAGACGGAGGGTGACGTTGGAACTGATAGAAAGAAGAAACATCTAGTTATCAGATTTTGAATTATACTTTAGAAGCAAGAGGATGAACNATGAAATTTGGTGTATTTCTGCCAAATGGTAGTAATGGTTACGTACTATCTGAAGCTATAAAGCCNTATATTCCCACTTATNANCATCTTAGTTCTATATCCATAGAAGCAGAAAATCAGGGTCTATCTTTTGCTTTACCGATGATAAAATTTAGAGGATTTGGTGGCACTACCGGATTTTGGGACCACTGTTTAGAACCTTTCACTCTAGTGGGTGCATTGTCCGCTATAACAAACAATTTGAATTTTATTCCCACGGTTTCTTTGTTGGCACTACACCCAGCTTATACGGCCAGAATGATGGCAACATTATCCAATATAAGCGGGGGCCGGGTAGGCTTGAATGTAGTAACAGGTTGGAACAGTCAAGAGTATGCACAAATGGGCTTATGGCCTGGATCTGAATTTTATGAAGAGCGCTACGAATTTGCTACTGAATATATCTCAGTATTAAAAGATTTTTGGAAAACAGGAACGTGCTCTAGAAAAAGCAAATATTGGGAATTTGATGATTGCGAATGTTTTCCTACTCCCGATTATCCTATTCCCATAGTTAGTGCAGGGCAGTCTCCAGCCGGAATAAAATTCTGTGATCAACATGCCAATCAAAGATTCGTTTTTGGTCATTCAGACGTTCTTGATAAACTTGANAAGCANAAAAATNAAAATTCACAGCAGAATTACGGAGCGTATATCCTTCTTCATATGATTGTTGAACAGACTGATGAAAAGGCTCGAAAAATTGGTGAAGAAATAATTCGGATGGCAGATAAAGCTGCTATCTCTAACATAATTTCTAGTGCTAAGTTAGACACAAACACAGGAGGTACTAGNGAAAAACATACGCTTTCACTGGATAATACATTGGAAGAAGGAAATTCAGCGTTTCATATGATTCCTGTNATTCATGGNTCTCCAACCACTGTTGCTATAAAACTTGATGAAATAGCAGAGAAAACTGGAGCAGATGGCTTTATGTTNAGCTGGAATGANTTTGAAAAAGGAATTCGGGTTTTCGGCCAAGAAGTATTGCCTAAACTCAGNTGCTCTGAGNAATAGCCGCCGAAACCNCATTTGAGTGTGCCACGGACNGCNGTATCCGCCGCTTCGCTNTGTTCAATTATATTGTTCACTGATAATGGCGAGCCGTTTNATGGGTCGATTATCCTGATACGGCGTGNATTCTCGACTATAACCAAATCCGCACCNAGAACGTGGAGGAGGTCACCATTATGGAATTCGGATTTAATATTCCCAATGCNGGTCCGCTCGCCCGACCCGAGGCGATCAAACAGTTCGTCCAGCGCGGTGAAGCCCTCGGCTTCACCTATTTTGCCATCGCNGANCACATCATCATTCCGAAAAGCTTCAAACCGGTTTATCCCTATACCGAGACCGGCGATACCGACACCTTCGACAGCGGTGAGATTCTTGAACCCTTCGCCTTGATGGCATCGCTCGCGCTCTATACCGAGAAAGCCAAGCTGCTGACCTCCGTATTGGTACTGCCCTACCGCGAACCCATTCTGACTGCCAAGCTGTTCGCCACCATAGACGTGCTATCGAACGGTCGCGCCATCGCCGGGGTCGGATCCGGGTGGATGGAGGAGGAATTCCAGGCCGTCGGCGCACCGCCCTTCGCCGAGCGCGGCAAGGTAACGGACGAATATATTNACGCTTTCAAAGAGATGTGGAGCAACGACGAACCCAGCTTCCAAGGCAATTATGTCACCGTTAGGGATATCTATTTCCGTCCGCAACCGGTGCAGAAGCCACATATTCCGATCTGGATTGGCGGCGACAGCATGGTAGCGCTCAAGCGCACTGCGCGTGNTGGCGATGCTTGGTATCCCGTCGGCCTCAGCCCTAAAGACCGCTATAATACGGTCGCGCGCTACGCTAAGGGTGCCGAGACCTTGCGCCGACTTACGGAAGAGGCGGAACGCGACCCAGCGGATGTAGAGCTTTCCTTCTGGGCGGTGTGGTANCGCGAGGATGACCCCGTTACCGTCGACGACGGCAACCGACATATTTTTCTCGGCTCGTCNGAGCAGGTGGCGGAAGATGTCGCCAAGATGAAGGAGCTTGGCGTGAGCAGNATTCTGTTCAATTTTATGCGGCCGACGCTCACGGAATCACTCGACTCTATGGAGCGTTTCGCTGCAGAGGTNATGCCGGCNGGTCGGTAGACCACTTGCGACACAATACTAGAGGCGCCAACCTCAATGAATTGTTAGACTCCAGCCTCCGTCGTCTCTGGGCTCGAAAGACCGGCTATCGTTGCCAACATGAGTAGTATCACGTTGTTACTGCTTCTCTTACGACGTCAGAGCCCGCTGTCCTAACGGTAGACGACCACCGAGAAATCTGTGAAATTTTGGAGAGATTTCAACACCATTTGCAATGGTTTACTTTCTTATTATTGGAGACCCCAATCGGTAAACTAACGCGGTGTCGAGCAAGTTAACATCCAGGCTGCCTTCCTGTGACACCAGCCGCCCCAGACCAAGTTCCCATGATAAATTTCGAGATAGCCTAAACGACAAACCCGCAGANCCCTTAGCAATTAAGGCACTTCCACTATCTACGCCACCTCCCCCACCNGCGCCAATTAATGCTTCAACATAAGAACCGAAACGGCCTACGCGCGGACCTAGAATACCAGCGCCCCAGAGGCCCTCCGAATACCCGCCTGCACCACCAGCGTATGCNCTCAGCGCTTGACCCGTAAGGTACCACCAGTTATCCGGAGCCCAATCAAATTTTGCCCCCAAAAGTTCCATNTCTTTCGGANCTCCAACTTTTCTTGGTGCGTCCAAGTACCACTGATGAATTGGTCTGATACGCCAACGATTAGTGACTATATTTTCATCAGANGTGAGGGCTGTTCCTTGGCTGTCTGGAGAGAGGCTTTCCATAACATACAAAATGTTAAACCCAGCATACGGGGCTTCAAAATTTCCATCAGGCGCAAGAATATATCCAACATCTGCTAGAACACTCAGATCACTAGTAAGGCGGTATTCTGAACCTAAATTGCCTCTGATCACTAGACCCCCACCCGTGTCTACAGCACCTCCGCCTGCTCCTCCGACAGTTACGCTTGGCAAGAAGGCAAAGCGATCGTCAGACGTGANTGGTTGTCGAAAACCCACTCCGCCAAGCAATTCTGCNTACCCACCAACATTACCAGAAAAAGCACCTGCTGACTCAAGCTCAATAAATATGTATTTATCTATAAAATAAGCATAATTTACCCCAACAACACCTATCGTTTCGTTCAAATTTGTTGCAGATACCGTTTTGCTATCATCGGTCGGTTGATAAAATCGGCTCCGCATAGAGATATGAGATCGATGTTTGCTAACCCCAGAAAGGACCGAATCGAAATAATTTTGCGTACTTGTTTGTGCGTCAAACCAATCTCTGGTTGACGTCGAGAAATTTGTATCCAGTTGGAAACTAATAGAATCGCCATCAATATCGCCGTTAGGAAATTCTACACGACTGTACCCTAATCCAAAGGCATATTGACCAAACTCATAAACCAATCCGACATATGGTCGGAGCATTAGTCCCCCACCCTGCGGTGCATCGCCTCCACCACCCGCACCAGCATAAAAGCTTGAATCAGCATATAGATTTTCAATTAACGGTAATTTAATGCCGCCGGTAAATCCACCAGTAAAAAATCCACCTCGCTTACCAGTTGCCGCGCCAAAAGCATTTACCCCCCC
>PBDG01000018.1 GCA_002717225.1 Rhodospirillaceae bacterium
CGAGCAACCGACGCGGTTGCTCACGCACGCCAAGTTCCCGCAGCCCAGCGCAGCTGTCATGATAGGTGACACTACGATTAAAACGCGCATCGATATTCTCCACGCTGAGCTCGTCGGCCAGATAGGACACTAGCTCAAAGGTCTTGGTGGCGAGTGCCTCGGCACGGGCACGCCAGATTTCGTCATCGGCGAAGAGATCAGGATAGTGGCGTTTAATCATACCGGCACAGGATCCTGACGGCACTACCACCGCATCGAAGTCCTCAAAGGCTTTGATCACCTGACGAGCGATGGAGCGGCTCGAACTCCGATCGCCAGAATTATGCGCCGGTTGGCCGCAACAAGTTTGCTTGTACGGTACCTCCACATTGCAACCAGCTGCTTCCAGCAGTTTAACCGCGGCAAATCCAACGCTCGGTCGAAACAAATCGACTAGGCAGGTGACGAAAAGGCCGACCCGGAGGCTCGGATCTTTTGGCGATGTATTCATATTTAATATCCCCCGCTCCAGATTAGCGAGAATTTAATGGACCAAAACGCTTACGTCGAGGTCACGCGGCAGCAGAAGCCAGTAGCGACCCTGATGTTTCATGCGCCCAGCGACCTCACCCGCATTACGCCCTGTACCCCAGAATACGTCGCCACGCACTGGCCCGCGGATGGCGCCGCCAGTATCCTGACTGATCAACAGGCGCCGCAAGACCTGGTCAGGCTCTGCCGGATCAACATGGGGTGTGAGAGCTTCAAGCCAGATCGGTGTGCCAAGCGGTAAGAAACGGCGATCGACGGCGAGCGAACGCCCAGCGAGGAGCGGAACGCCTTGTGCGCCCTCAGGTCCGAGCTCGGCATTCTTGCCACCAAGCCAGCGGAAGAAAATATAGGAATTATTCTTTCGCATGACTTCGGGCGCCGCGGCCGGATTGGACTCAAGCCATGCTCGGATCGACTGCATGCTGACTTCTTCTTGGCTAAAAGCGCCCCGCCGCACCAAGCTGCGGCCAATGGCAAAATAGGGATGACCGTTGCTCCCCGCATAACCAATTCGCTTTGATTCACCCGTGTTAAGCCTCACTCGACCCGAGCCCTGGATATGAAGAAAAAAAGCATCCACCGCACTATCGACCCAAACCAGTTCGAGTTCCCGACCTCGGAGTGCGCCGTTATCGATCTCCGCCCGGCTCGGGTATGGTGTGAGAACACCATCCACCACGCGCCCAGCAATGCGCTCGCCAGCAAGGGATTCACGGAAGCGCCCGAGAGAGACGGTCACCAGATCGGCTGGCCGACCGTAAAGCGGGATATTGTAGCCATTTCCCGGCTCCATAGAGCCAGAAATTTCGGGCTCAAAATAGCCGGTAAAAAGGCCTTTCTCACGGCCATTGTTTAAGACGGCGTAGGGCCGAAACCAATCCTCGAAGAAGAGCCGGGCATCACCATGATGATGTATATCTCGTGAACCCGCAGCCTCGCAGGCGTTACGCCAAGCACCTTTCGTGCCAGGAATAACGCCGCCGATTGCTGACCCCAATTTGTGCCGCAGCATCTTGTCGCAGGAGCGGAGGAACGCACGCAACGCATTTCCTTGATAGTCCGTGTTCCAGCCCGGCAAATCATCATAGCCAGAAGGGCGCAAATGCAGCCTATCAATGAGAGACGACACCGGAGCGCCGGGTGCCTTTTCAGGCTCGGGCTCCAATATTGGCGCACAGGCTGCCAGGAACAATAATATGGGAAGAAGAACGGCCCAGGCGATCGAGCAACCTCGCGGCAGAAATGAGCTCAATCGTCAGGTGTGCGGGTCTCGATCAGAGCCCAAGTCGGGTCGTCTGAGTTGGTATTGCGTGCGAATGTCCACAAATCAACGACGCGTACCACTCTGTCGACTTCACCATCCACTACATCACCATTTAAATCCTTGGTGACGCTCATTTGTTGACTGGAGAAGCGAACCGTCACCCGGGCTGTGCTGCTAACAAGTTCAGCCGAAATTATATCGGCGGAATCTAGCGCTACAATTGTCGTCTCAACGGTTTCCTTAGCAGCGATCCGCGCCCGGATAGCATCAGCGAACTCATCATAAACATCATCGCCCAAAAGTGGGCGCAGGGTAGCCGTATCTCCCGTGGCGAATGCCTCAACAATCATCTCAAAAGCACTTTTTGCACCGGCGAGAAAGGCACGCGGGCTGAATGCAGGATCAGCCATGCGTATACGCGTCAGGCCAGCGCGTATAACTTCTGACTCATCACGCTTTTCATCGGATGACGCGGTATCGCGCTGACCGATATCCGACATTTCTTTCTCGAACAGCTCATCATCTGTCTCATCGCCGTGTCCCGGCAGGTGGATCACCTTACCCGTATTTTGCTTATCTGGNTCGGTGGAGCGTGAGAACATATCGTTCGGGCGCTGCCGTTCCTGGCCCGTACGGCGGCCAAGCGCGCTCCTCAGGCGTAAAATCACGAAGACCGCGATCAGCGCGAAAAAAATAATGTCGAAATATTGGAANCCGTCAGACATATTCCCTTACTCTTGCCTGCGCGCTAANAACCCCTGGAAAACTGTCAGATAACACCTTGTATTTCACTTACGCAAACATGCTAAAGGCTGCGCCCACGTGTAACGCCATACCTGCCAACACTCGTGGCAGGCTGCTATATGTAACAAATAGACCTTCACCACAAAAACCGCAAGCTCGGCTATGTTTCCTTTTCTCTTGATTTTCGTCTTACTGACCGCCGAAATCTACATATTCGTAGAGGTCAGCGGACAAGTCGGCCCTTGGCTAACGGTCGGCATGATTTTTGCCACCGCTTTCATCGGCAGCGCGATCCTCAGGTATCAGGGTCAGCGAATGATAGCACGTGCGCGAGAACAAGTCGTAAAACGAGAACTGCCCGTAGCAGAATTCGCCCACGGCGCGGTACTGGTAGTCGCCGCTTTTCTTCTGCTTACACCAGGATTCATTACTGATGCGCTAGGTGTGTTTTTGCTTATACCGGTTTTCCGCCGTTTCGTCCTAAGCTCAATTCTTTTTGCCATTCGTTCGCGCATACATANGTCCCAAACGTGGGGTGGGTCCGGCACTNCCGATCATAGCAGCACCGTTATTGACGGCGATTTCGAGGATATAAGCGACTCAGAAACAGGCGGCACGCGGCCAGCCGGTGGCAAGCGAATAGATAGGGACTAAAGCCCTCCCTGTGATAATCTCCCCCGCTTTAATGCGCCCGAATAAAGACGTTGGACGAAAGGTATTGAGACATGACCAATGATGAGAAATCCAAGGACGTTAATCACCCACCACCAGATGAATCAGCCGCAGATATGACNAAAGACGGCAGTGACGTAGCCATTGAGACGCCGCCCGCCGAGCAAACTTCTGCGCCGCAAATCGGCATACAATCACAATATATAAAAGATTTGTCCTTCGAAAACCCCGGCGCACCCGGCAGTCTTGTCGCCACAACGAAGGGTCCTGACATCCAGGTCAATGTTGAAGTCCAGGCACGCACGTTGGAAAATGATAATTATGAGGTTGTGCTCCATATTACTGCGACTGGCAAAAACGGTCAGACCACGCTNTTTATACTTGACCTNACCTACGGCGCCGTATGCTTCATCNCTGGTGTGCCTAAGGAATCGATCCAACCGGTTCTGCTAGTCGAGTGTCCACGCATGATTTTTCCCTTCGCTCGCCGCGTGTTGTCCGACGCAACACGGGATGGCGGNTTCCCACCACTCATGCTGAACCCCATCGATTTCTTAGNGCTTTATCGCCAGCAGCTTCAAANTCAATCCAACNGTGAGGNAGCGAAAGCCGACCCTTAATTTGGCAGATACTTANTTTTTCCAGATCGGGTCGTTTAGAGTGGCTATAAAGGCATCATGAGCCGCCAGTTCCTCTCTGCTAAGCGCGTGACGACGCGGCTCACGTGTTTTTTTAGCTCCTGCATCCACTTCCTTGTCGGAGTCACAGATCTGACTCACTGGAAGTACCAAGTTCGGCTGACGGCCGCCGATCAATTCAAGATAGACCTCGGCGAGAAGTTGAGCATCCAACAAAGCACCGTGCAAATTGCGCTCGGAATTATCAATCTCAAAGCGACGGCAGAGCGCATCTAGGTTTGCCGGCGCCCCGGGATATTTTCTGCGTACAAGTGCCAATGTATCGATTGCCCGGGCAGGCGGTAGGATGCGGCGACCGATGCGCTCAAACTCCGCATTTAGAAATCCTAGGTCAAAAGAGGCGTTGTGAATTATCAGTTTATCATCGCTGAGAAATTCGAGAAATGAATCTGCAATATCCCCAAAAACAGGTTTATCGGCGAGAAACTGAGCGCTTAAGCCATGCACCCGGAAGGCACCTTCCGGCATTTCGCGCTCAGGATTAATATANCATTGGAAGGTTTCACCGCTGGTGAGGTGATTAACCAACTCGACACAGCCAATCTCGACAATCCGATCGCCGGTCGCTGGATCCAAGCCCGTGGTTTCGGTATCAAGAACGATTTCACGCATTGCCGCAGATAGTGTACGTCAACTTACAGTGGCGGGCCNACATATAGGCCACNGTCGGCCGCATCGCGTCGCCAAGGTTGTGAAAATCTTCTGCGACTGGCGCACCGATTCGCGCCTGCTTAGACCAGTATGGATGACGAAATTTGCGCGCCGGCGTTTTTCCCAATCGGGCATCTGGCGCGCCAGAATCCCATTGAACTTATCTTCTGTCATGCCGGGACGGGATAATACGCGAGTGCGCTGCACGAATCTTGGGGCAGAAACTACCACGGTAGCATCACAGCGCGTCTCGCCGCCGGTCTCAAAAAGGAGTGGTATATCAAGCACCGAAATTTGGCAGTTCCGGCGCTCAGCAGCAGCGAGAAATTTCCGTTCCGCCCGACGCACCAGGGGATGCACAATGTTTTCCAACCGCTTAAGCGCCGTCTCGTCGCCAAATACCAATTTGCCAAGAACCTGCCGATCCACCGTGACGGCACCACTTTCAACGCTGCGTGCTTCGGGGAAAGCCTCAGTCACCGCTGCCACTGCCGCGCCACCTGGCCCGGTCAAGCGGTGCACTTCTAAATCGGCATCCCATACCGCTGCACCCAATCGAGAAAAGGTCTGGGTCGCTGTGCTCTTCCCCATACCGATTGAGCCAGTTAGACCAAGGATCATCATGGGAGCATCATGAAACGAGATCACTGGCAACAAACGTTCGTAAATCGTCCGTAACTTCCGGCGCAATCCCAAACCAAGCCTTAAAACCCGGTCGCCCCTGATGCAACAACATACCGAGACCATCGACCGTAATATTGCCGCGTCCAGCTGCCGCCGNNAGCAAATCCGTGGTTAGCGGCGAATAGACTAGATCGTTCACCACTGCANCTAANGGAAGTAGCGAAAGGTCGAGGTCAAGCGGCGGCTGGCCATCCATGCCAAGGCTCGTTGTATTCACAAGTAGCGTTGCCTTATCAAGTGCATTGGCGCGAGTCTCCCAGGGAAGCGGTTGCACTATTGCACCAAAGGCCTTGGCCATATTTTCAGACCGTTCCAGAGTGCGGTTTAGGAGGCGAATTTCAACCGCACCCGCNTCCTTTAAGGCANCGCAGACNGCCCGCGAAGAACCGCCCGCGCCGAGTACCACGGCCGGNCCGTCTGTGAAATCGCAACCGGGCGCACCAACACGAAGATTTTCCATAAACCCGAAAGCATCACTATTATCACCGAGAAGTGATCCGTCCTTCCGCACTATCACAGTGTTAACTGCACCAATCTTGGTAGCGATCGGTGTCATCTCATCAACCAAACCAAGCGCCGCTTCTTTATGAGGAATGGTAAGATTACAACCTTCGAATCCCATCGCCGAGAGACCGGCCAGCGCTGCCTTGAGATTTGCCGGACGCACAGCGAGCGGCAGATAAGCACCATCGATGCGGTAGCGCTCAAGCCAAAAGCCATGCATACGGGGCGAACGCGAATGCTGGACCGGCCAGCCTATAACGCCCGCAAGTNGTGATGCACCAGTGACAATCATGACACCAGTAACCCGCGGCTGCGCAGAAAACCTAAAAGTGGTAACAAAGGGAGGCCAAGGATAGTGAAATAATCTCCCTCAATTTTATCAAACAATTGCGCTCCCAGCCCTTCGAGACGATACGCACCGACACAACCATATGCCTCTCCNGCAGCGGCATTAAGATAATGTTCGACGAANTCATCAGAAAAGTCGCGCATTTGAAGTCGTGGTGCGCCAACATAGCACCATAATACCGAACTGCCTCGCATAACGCAGACTGCGGTAGCTAGATGGTGGGCGCGCCCGCGAAGAAGTTTTAATTGCCGCCGCGCGTCTTGTCGATCGCGCGCCTTATCGAGCCAGTCCCCACCACAATCGAGTAACTGATCCGCGCCNATTACTAATTTGCCGGGCATCTNTGCCGCAATATGGGCTGCCTTTAATTCAGCGAGAGCCAGCGCCACATTTTCTGCGCCCTCAAGCTTCTTAGTGATTTTCAACTCCGTTTCATCAACATGCGATGGGCGGGTTTCAAAATCGAGTCCGGCGCCATGCAACAATGCCGCNCGTGCGGGACTCGCCGATGCCAAAATTAATGGTTCGTTGCCGCTCACTATACTGACTCCGATCTCTCGGCGATTCCCCTTGACCACCCGAATCAAGAACTTTTAATTTGCTGAATAGTTCATTGGAACAAAGNGGATTTNATTATTGATGGTAAGTGTTACAGCAATCCCCGATGCCATACCGGTGGAAAACACATCCTCTTTCGCCGCAACTTGCAATGACTTGTGCGAATTTCTAATTCAAACAACGCTAATAGACAGTTACCACAGCTTCGCACAACACGCCAAATCATACCCCTTCGCTAAACCGGAAAGTTTGCGGCCGGGCGCAAACACGGCTTCCTATGAGCATCCATTTCAGCGTTCAGCGTTAGTTNTTCTCGTTGACGGCANGCTGCCGATCAACCTACGCAAACATATCCGCTATCGGAGAGCGAACGAATTAAACGAGGATAATCTTGCCCGGCTTGCCCCAGAAATTGCACGCGATCACTTTCCTCCCATCGGTCTCAGTTTAGATCACGAGATGTTTTCCGCTTTACTCGACCGATTACTCGATGTCGATTACGCCCTTCTCATGCAGCGCCCCACCGAAGCAGCAGCAATCTCCCTTAGCCATATGCACGTGAAGGTCGAGCGGTTGACCGATAACGCTGTCAGAGTTTTAGCCCGCGACCTCGGCTATATCCGCCGCACCCTCATTGAGAATGGGGAAGTTTATGCGGAAACTCTCGAGCGGAAATATTTCGAGTATTTCGGGTTTGCAGCAAACGCCTCAGGACGAAAATGCGCCGCTGCTATGGCTGCACAGCTGCTCAGCGCCGAAGANGCGCGTTTCACTGTATTTGCCACTTGTCAGGAAGATTGCCGTCTGACCATGCTTGATAGNAGCGATATGGTCACTCATCATATGTTNCTGATNATAAACCCTNACGAACTGACTGAACTCGGCGCAGTAAACGTGCACGATTATATCATCTCTAGTACGNATAATGGATGCGTTGTCTGTTACCGGNCACAATTTCGCCGTACCAGCCATGCTCAGCCAAGAAACCCCAACNCAGGCCCCCGGTCNGAAATGGGTCTGGNGGNACCCTGGTTGGAAATTAACGCGGAAACTATCATACCGTTGCCAGGACNCAGNGCCGCGCCACTTTCTTATANCTGGCTCTGAAGAACTTATACATCTTCNTCAACATGCTTAGCATNCAGCTGGAGCACTGCTGCTGCTGTCTCTTCGATGGAGCGATGGGTAACATCGATCACTGGCCAGCCTGTCTGGGAAAAGAGGCGCCGAGCATGTTTAACTTCCTCAACTACTGAGTTGGGGTCAACATATTCAGTNCCCTCATCTTGGCCAATCATACGTAGCCGACTGCGTCGGATATCAACCAATTGATTAGCACCACACGTAAGCCCCACCACTAGAGGACTTTGTAACGCTCCCAGTTCCAATGGCAAAGGGCATCCCGGTANTATAGGTACATTAGCTGTCTTAAATCCACGATTGGCAAGATANAAACAAGTTGGCGTTTTCGATGAACGTGATACGCCAACTAACACGATATCTGCTTGTTCAAGCGAGCTGGTCGCTTGACCATCATCATGCAAAAGAGTGAAATTCATGGCATCGATGCGACCTAGATAATGAGCATCCATGACATGTTGACCACCTGGTTGATTAGTACTCTCGACACCAAGATATTGGCTTAATATAGAAATCGCAGTATCGAGCAGAGGAACGCACGGAACGTCTAAGGCGCGGCACTCTTCTTGCAGCGTTTGCCGCAATTCAGCATCAACCAAGGTAAACATAACAACGCCTGGATTAGCGGCAACACTTGCAAGTACACGGCTCAGCTGATCCTTCGTTCGCACCAGAGACCAGAGATGTTCTATTGCTTCAATATCACCGAACTGGGCNGTCGCACCACGCGCCACGGTAATTGCGGTTTCTCCCGTTGCATCAGAAACGAGATGAAGATGAAAACTACTTACGCTCATGCAATCTCATGATTTTCACGAACAAGAAGATGTGCATAACACCACCAAAATTTGTGGGCCAAAACAAAGGCAATATCGGATCAGGATTTATCACCAAAAGATCCGTGATCTAGATCATGACCTATGCCCACGTAGAGTTTTCTCAACGTTTACGGGGATTATTTTCTCTCAAATAGACTTATCCCAACAATCCCCGTTATACAGCTCATCGAAAATGCACTTAAACGTCTAATTGTAAGAATATATTACAGCACTCTTCCACCGTTACACCGTCAATTTCGAGTTCACTCCGTGATGCAGAACTNATTTGGGATAAAAACGAATCCCCCGTTTTCCNCGNTTCTACTACAACTACTACTNAATAATTNTTATAAGAATTTAATAGAAATAGATGTTCGTATAACTTTGCCTAGTCACACTTAGGGTCAGTCAGAATGAAACCAGCATGAACTCAGAGACTCTACCAGAAAAACCTATGCTTCTCACACTGCTTGGTGAATGCCAAACGGCAATACCTTTTTGGTTTATGCGTCAGGCAGGACGCTATCTGCCTGAATATCGAGCAATCAGAGCCAAGGCCGGAAGCTTTCTTGATCTTTGTTATTCACCAGATCTCGCTGTTGAAGTCAGTTTACAACCAATCCGACGTTTCGGCATGGATGGTGTCATTATGTTTTCTGACATCTTAGTGGTTCCAGAAGCTCTTGGCATTGGTTTGCGCTATATTGAAGGCGAGGGTCCAAAATTGGAANTTATCCGNCAAAGGCATNCANTGCCTANATATGAGAAAGAAACATTTCTCNGTCGTNTAGCTCCGGTCTTTGAGACNCTTAANAGACTTTCTGCTAACGCNCCNAAAGCTACAACGNTGATCGGNTTTGCCGGCGCACCNTGGACCGTAGCCAGTTATATGATTGAGGGNGGGAGCAGCAAAGATTTNAGTAAATCAAAAGCTTGGGCGTTTGAAGAGCCTGGTTCTTTCGATNCGGTAATCAAATTGCTGGTNGANGCTACCAGCGATTATCTTTTGGCTCANATTGAGGCTGGTGCTGAGTGCGTTCAAATCTTTGATAGTTGGGCAGGGGTTCTACCGGAAGCAGCTCTTCAACGTTGGAGTTTATTACCCATATCTGAAATGGCNAAACGTGTNCGAGAAAAACANCCAGATANACCAATTATTGTTTTTCCGCGGGGNGTAGGCCCTTGTTACGAAATGTTTGCACGGGATCCGAACATTACAGCAATTTCCCTTGATTCGACGGTCCCACTGGCCTGGGCCGCTAAGGTGCTACAACCGCATGCTGTCTTGCAGGGAAATCTTGATCCGCTTTATCTTGTCTCTGGCGGTGCTACGATGCGCGAAGAGGCAAATCGGATACTTGAAACTCTGAGAAGTGGGCCATTCATCTTTAACCTAGGTCATGGGATTGTTCCGCAGACACCACCGCAACATGTTGGTGAGTTAGCTCAACTTATTCGCGGTTGGAAAGACTAAGAGATGTCAAAAATTGCAATCGTTCTATTTAATCTCGGCGGACCGGATTCGCCCGATGCTGTGGAACCTTTCCTTTATAACCTTTTCAGTGATCCAGCGATTATTCGTTTACCGCGTTTTCTTCGTCTTTTTCTTGCTGGAAGAATTTCACGGAAACGCACACCCATAGCCCAGGAAATTTACCGGCACATAGGGGGCAAGTCTCCCATTCTTCAGGAAACTCAAAATCAGGCACGTGCGNTAGAAACGGCACTAGCTGATCTTGGTGAACTTAAAGTATTTATCGCCATGCGTTATTGGCATCCAGGCAGTGATGTTACTGCTATGGAAGTAAAGGGCTATGCACCAGATAGAGTGGTGCTGCTACCGCTGTACCCGCAGTTTTCAACAACGACAACGAAATCTTCGTTGATCGAATGGTACCGCGCAGCAGGTCAAGCAGGTTTGCTCGCCCCACAAGTAGCAACCTCGGCTATATGTTGCTATCCAACCGCGTCCGGTCTAATTGAGGCGCAAANCGCGCTAATATCATCGGTTTTGAGGGAGNTCGCTGATGAAAGATCAGTGCGTCTCCTATTTTCAGCCCATGGTCTACCCGAGCGTATCGTNAGAAAGGGTGACCCGTACGCTTGGCAAGTTGAACAAACAGCGGCACAAATCGCCATGCNCTTAGGTATCAAAGATTTAGATTGGCAACTCTGTTATCAAAGCCGNGTGGGACCGATGAAGTGGATCGGTCCGGCAACTGATGATGAGATTCGCCGTGCTGGCGCTGACGGTAAGAGCTTGGTAGTCGCGCCAATAGCTTTTGTCTCGGAACACTCGGAGACCCTGGTTGAGCTCGATATTGAATATCGAAAACTCGCGGAAGAAAGCGGTGTTCCGACATATCGCAGGGTGCCTGCTGTGGGTTGTCACCCGGCCTTTATCGATGCTTTAGCAGACTTAATTAGACAGAATTTAAGACGTGCGCCTGGTAATGAAAACAGCTTGTTTTCTCATATGGACAGCCGGTTTTGTCCTGCCCAGCACTCCGGCTGTCCGTTGGTGATTGGTCGATAAGGGCAGCATAAAGGATGGCCGACGATCTCTATACNTGGTTGCGGGCTTTCCACNTTATTGCNGTAATCGCTTGGATGGCAGGCCTGCTCTATNTGCCAAGGCTCTTCGTTTATCACTGTGATTCGGCGCTTGGTTCGGATAAAGCAAAAACGTTCGAGGTAATGGAGAGGCGTCTCCTGCGGGCAATAATGAATCCGGCAATGGTCATTAGCTTAGGCCTGGGCGCTGTTCTTTTGTTGCAACCTGGTGTNATCGATTGGTCTGGCGATATTTGGCNNTATGTAAAGCTTGCTTTCGTCTTTACTCTTCTGATTATGCATTACTTGTTGGCACGTTGGCATAAAGACTTCGTAATGGAGAGAAACCGACACTCAGCACGATTCTACCGTTACGTTAATGAAGTGCCGACAGTTGTAATGATGGCTATNGTTATCTTTGTGGTGGTAAAGCCATTTTAAAAATAGTCAATCTCTATTTGACAATTGCGTCGTCTGTTCGATAATCGCCCTACCGATCGCACAATCGGGTTCAGAAAACGGCCCGGTGCGCCGTCCTTTCCGCGCTTTCTCCAATATTTCGCCAGCATTCGGCAAATTTGAGCCGTTGAGTGATCCTACCACCAAATAGTCTCACCCCGTTTGATTTCAGGTTAACCAAAANATGCACCTTCAAGAACTTAAGACCANATCGCCAAAGGAATTGCTCGAATTTGCCGAGAGTTTGGAAATTGAAAATGCTGGCAGTATGCGCCGCCAAGACTTGCTGTTTTCTGTTCTTAAACAGTTGGCCGAGAATGACGAGGTTATCACTGGCTCGGGTGTGCTGGAGGCTTTACAGGACGGTTTTGGCTTTCTGCGCTCACCAGANGCTAACTATCTNCCAGGGCCTGACGATATCTATGTTAGCCCGAGCCAGATCCGCCGTTTCGGNCTCAGGACNGGTGACACGTTAGAAGGACCGATTAGATCACCAAAGGATGGCGAACGTTATTTTGCTCTTCTGAAGCTTGAGACTATTAATTTCGATGAACGTGAAAAGATCCGCCACAAGGTTAATTTTGACAATCTGACGCCACTCTATCCAGACGGACGCTTCACGCTGGAGATTGATGATCCTACCGTTAAAGATACTACGGGGAGAATCCTTGATCTGGTGGCACCTCTCGGCAAGGGTCAACGTGCATTGATTGTTGCTCCTCCACGTACCGGTAAGACGGTAATGCTGCAGAACATTGCGCACTCCATTGAAGCCAATCACCCCGAGGCAGTTCTTATTGTTCTTTTGATTGACGAACGCCCGGAGGAAGTCACTGACATGGATCGCTCCGTAAAGGGCGAGGTAGTCAGCTCAACCTTTGATGAGCCGGCTTCGCGCCATGTCCAGGTGGCGGAGATGGTGATCGAGAAGGCTAAGCGGTTGGTTGAGCATAAGCGCGATGTGGTAATCTTGCTAGATTCTATCACTCGTCTCGCACGCGCTTACAATACGGTGGTGCCGTCCTCAGGCAAAGTACTAACCGGAGGCGTTGATGCAAATGCGCTGCAACGGCCTAAGCGCTTTTTCGGTGCTGCTCGTAATATCGAGGAAGGTGGTTCACTTACTATCATNGCTACTGCNTTAATCGATACCGGCTCGCGCATGGACGAGGTGATCTTNGAAGAGTTCAAGGGGACAGGAAATTCNGAGATCATTCTTGACCGTAAGCTCGCTGACAAACGTACATGGCCGAGTATGGATATCGCGCGCTCGGGAACCCGCAAAGAAGAACTACTGGTGGACAAGGGAACCCTGTCGAAGATGTGGGTGCTGCGCCGCATTCTAATGCCGATGGGTGTGGTCGACGCCATGGAGTTCTTGATAGATAAGACTAAGGGCACCAAAAATAATCAGGACTTTTTCGATTCGATGAACGCTTGATCGCAGACAGATCTCTGCATCAAGGTTCTTATGAAAAACGCTGCGGAGCGTCCTCAAGTCCCAATTCGTGGGATTTTCTACATGTTGGCGACGACTGTAGTGATGTTCCCGGCGCTTAACGCTTCGGTTAAATTTCTCGCGGTCGATTACTCTCTGGTGCAGATAATTTTCGTGCGCTCAATCGTGCATCTCAGCTGGATGCTGATGCTCTTTATGCCCAGCNTGGGCTTCAAACTTTTCGCTACCAACCGCCTTGGGCTGCAGCTCGCTCGCTCGCTGCTGCAATTGCTTGCTCTAGTTGCTTTNGTGGTTGGCTTACTTTATGTGCCNATGACTACGGCGACTGCGATCTATTTCTCTGGGCCGTTGATCGTGGTCGCTCTTGCTGCATTGTTGTTGGGCGAAAAGGTTGGCATACGGCGTTGGTTCGCGGTGTTAATCGGTTTTCTCGGTGCTATGGTCATCATTAGACCAGGCGCGGAGGATACCCATTGGGCGGCGGTCTTACTGCTAGCATCGGCTTTCTTTTACGCCTTTTATCAAGTGCTGACTCGGCGCATTGCCGATCATGACGATTTCCGTGTCACGGCTGTCTANACAATTCTAATCGCTTTCATCGCTTCCACCATTGCCGTACCGTTCTATTGGGAAACACCGGTCGGTTGGGTCGATTGTTTNGTGTTCGGTGGGCTCGGGGTGTTCGGTGGGCTTGGGCATCTTTTTGTCATAAAGGCTTACGAACATGCCGAGGCGTCGGTTGTTGGGCCATTCGATTACGGTCAATTAATCGGCGTATCGATCATTGGCTATCTGGTATTCTCCGAGGTAGCCGATTATTGGACATGGATTGGTGCGGCTATCATTATCGGTAGTGGAATCTATGTTGCACGCCGCGAGTCAGCGGTTCGTGAAAAGATAGTCTAAGTAGAGCCTGGACGAGGATTATCTATGTTAGAACCGTGTTTGTTAACACGAGCTGGTTCAAAATATTACTGGAAGGCCACCCCGCGCAAAGGAGACGGATATGATCCGTTATTGCCTTTAGCGGGGGGCTNCAATTAAAAATCGGCTGCTGCCTATTGCCATGCATGTTCCGGTGATTGAGGTGGCGGCTAGTGCCCCGCGGTAAGCGGGCTCATGGAATTAGGACGGTCGAGCCNGTGGTTTTGCGTGCTTCCAGATCACGGTGAGCTTGCGCCGCTTCTGCGAGTGGATAGGTCTGGTTAACCTCGATTTTAACTGCACCGCTCCGGACGACGTCAAATAGCGCGTTAGCAGAGGCATCGAGCTCGGGTCTTGTTGCGTTATAAGCAAACAAGGTCGGGCGGGTAAGAAAGAGCGATTTTGCGGCTAACATGGAAATGTTAAAATCATTAAACGGTCCCGAAGCCTGCCCGAAATTTACCATCACGCCGAGGCGTTTAAGGCATTCGAGAGAGCCAACAAAAGTGTCGTTACAGATCGAATCGTACACAACTGGTACGCCTTCCCCACCGGTCAACTCCTTGACTTTCTCAACCCAATCGCCACCGCTATAAACAATCGGGTGATGGCAACCGTGCGCCTTGGCAATCTTGGCTTTCTCGGTATTCCCAACGGTACCGATCACGGTAGCGCCGAGTTGGTTGAGCCATTGGCACTGAATGAGGCCGACTCCGCCAGCTGCAGCGTGGACAAGCACGGTCTCCCCAGTTTTTACGGGGTAAGTACGGAGTATGAGGTATTCTACTGTCATACCTTGCAACATCATCGCTGCGCCCTGTTCGAAGGAGATATCGTCTGGCAAATTAACTAAATGTTGCGCAGGAATGTTTCTAAGCTCGGCATAAGCGCCTGGCGGTGGTGGGGCGGCATAGGCGACACGGTCGCCGACGGCGACGTCGCTCACACCCTCGCCTACGGCTTCGACTGTGCCAGCGCCTTCCATGCCAATTACTGCGGGGAGTTGAGGTAGTGGATACAGGCCAGAACGGTGATAGACATCGATATAGTTTAGGCCAATCGCGCCGTGACGGATCTGTGCCTCGCCTGCACTTGGCGTTGGAACTTTGACATCTTCATATTTCAGGACTTCCGGCCCGCCCTGTTCGTAAAGGCGCACGGCTTTGCTCATTATATTTTCTCCTGTTTATTCTTTATCTTCGGTGCTCGGCTACTCGGGCCTCGATAGCATCCCACACAAGCCCATCAAGGCGCACATCGTCAAGCCGGTTGATTTCGATGATTCCGGTCGGCGAGGTAACGTTGATCTCGGTGAGAAAATCCCCGATGACGTCAATGCCGACGAAGATCAATCCGCGGTCCCGGAGCGCGGGGCCAATTATGGCGCAAATTTCGTCCTCGCGCGGCGTTAATTTGGTTTTCACAGCCTGAGCGCCTACATGGAGATTGGCGCGGGCTTCGCCTTCAGCCGGCACGCGGCTCACTGCCCCGGCGGCGATACCATCAATCAGGATGATGCGCTTATCTCCCTGGCGCACTTCTGGTAGATATTGCTGAACGATCATCGGCTCACGATAGAGACCGACGAACATTTCCAAGAGCGCGTTCAGATTCTCGTCCTCGGGCGAGACGTGAAACACCCCGGCACCACCATTACCGAACAACGGCTTAACGACGATATCGGAAAATTCCATGCGAAACGAGTGCACTAATGCTATGTCTCGGGTGATCAGAGTGGGTGGCATGATATTTTTGAAATGCGTAACGAACAGCTTTTCTGGCGCGTTGCGGACATGCACAGGATCGTTGACCACTAATGTCTCGGGGTGGATGTGTTCCAAGAGGTGGGTTGCAGTTATATAGGCCATATCGAAGGGCGGGTCCTGGCGCATCAAAACTACGTCCATCTCCGCGAGATCAAGCATTTGTGCAGCGCCGAGTTCAAAATAGTCGTTGGTGTTCGGTTGGACTTGAAGCGATCGAGCGCGGGCGATTACGCGGCCCTGCTGGAGCGATAAGTCGCTTGGTTGATAGTGATAAAGCAGGTGACCGCGTGTCTGGCCCTCTAGGGCAAGGGCGAAAGTGCTGTCACCGGAGATATCAATGTCGTTCATGGCGTCCATCTGTATGGCGACAGCAAGGCTCATGTCAGTTTAGGCTCGATTTTATCTGTTCAAGAAGCGATGCTGCTTCGCGTTCCTGGTCAGCAGTTGGTGCAAAATTGAGGTAAGTTTCGAGTGCGGTTATGGCCCGCCGTAAATTGCCGAGATGCATGGAAATTATGCCGAGTTCCCGCCAGACAGATGCGACATTGGGTGCGATCAGTGCCATGCGTTCAAGAATTTCGCTGGCTCGTGCCGAATCCCCGGCATTAAGTGCACGCGATTTGATGTTGTTTTGCAGGCGCAACAAAATGTCGCGATCTTTTACGGGCGCGTGGTGACGCGGGGTCAGCTCCGCATCGGCGCCGAGGAACTGCTTCAAGAGATCCCGTAGATGTCCGGCTTCGAGCGTTTGGCCGCCATGAAAGGGATCGAT
>PBDG01000019.1 GCA_002717225.1 Rhodospirillaceae bacterium
TCGCACGCCGCACCGACGCGCCTGAGAGTGAGTTACAGACTTGGCTTGACCTAAGTCGATTTTTCGACGATGTGGATGACCTTAGGACAATCTATAAGGACGCGGTACATTATCATGATTACCGCACCCAGGAAATCGCCGAGAAAATTGCCGATCATGTCCGTCAACAATTGCCCACGGAATAATTGCGGTTAGGTATCGCTTGGTGAGCGGAAAGCAATCGATTGATCAGATTTTCACCGTAACGTAAGGGCAAACGCTCAAGGGGGATCGAGATGAGCGAACACATTCTTGACTGCGATATCCGATCCATCGCTCAGGCGCTGCGTGCCGGGGTGACCAGCTCCGAAGAGCTGGTTGATGAAGCGGCGCGTCGGCACGTGACCTATGGCGCAGCGTTCAACGCCTATAAGCATTGGGACGTGGATCGCGCGCGGTGCGAGGCGAGGGCCGTAGATGGATTAATGTCGTCGGGCTATGACGCCGGCCTGCTAACGGGAATTCCAATCTCTCTCAAGGATCTCTATGGCGTGCGCGGGATGCCAATCTATGCTGGTTCGCCAGCTGAACTGCCAAAGAAATGGCAGGAAGAGGGTCCGGTGACTGAGGCGCTTCGTCGGGCCCGCGGTGTTATCATGGGCAAGACACACACGGTAGAATTCGCATATGGTGGCGTCGGCACCAATTCTCATTGGGGTGCTCCGGTCAATCCCTGGGATTCGGATACTCACCGCGTCACGGGCGGTTCGAGTTCTGGGGCCGGGGTCAGCCTCAGCCAGGGCTCGGCTCTTGTTGCCATGGGCACCGATACTGGCGGTTCGGTCCGTATCCCTGCCAGTGTCACTGGGAATGTAGGTCTCAAGACTACCATCGGACGTTGGTCAGTCGAGGGCATCGTGCCGCTCAGCCACACATATGATACGCCAGGTCCGCTGACGCGCAACGTCAGCGATGCGATCATTGCTTTCGCTGCCATCGACCCAGCGCATCGTGATGCGGAAGCTTTTTTTCAGCAGGTTGCCGGGGCAGAGTTGCGCGACATTTCTTTCGCGTTATGCGACGAGCATTTTTGGGACAGTTGCCAACCAGGTATTGTCGAAGGCGTTCAGAGCGCTATTGCCGAGCTCGAATCAAAGGGCGCGCGCATGGGCAAGGTTTCTCTGCCCGAAGCAACCCAGGCGCGGAAAAGCTCGCTCCGTGGCGGCATTTTCGGCGCCGAAGGACTTTCTTTCATGGAGGAATATTATGCCGAACGCGCCAAGACACTTGATCCCAATGTAGGCGAACGCTTTGCTGAGGCGCGCAATATTAATGCGATTGATTATCTCAAGGCAATCCGGCGCATTCATGGCTTCGCAGAGCTCGCTAACAACAAGTTACGCCATGTTGATGTATTGGTGACACCGACCTTGGCGGTATCGCCGCCTACCGTCGAGCAAGTAGCTGATACTAGCACCTATATGCGTCATCTAGGTCAGATGACTCAGAATACTCACCCGGTTAACCTTCTTGAGCTCTGCGCAATTACCATGCCGGTGGCGCTTGATGCGGTTGGCATGCCGGTTGGCTTACAGCTCATATCCTGCGGAGGGCGTGAGGAACGCTTGCTCGCTGTTGCGCTCGCTTGTGAAAAAGTTCTGGGTACGGCGCGCCAGCGCCTCGGCGTAGCGCCGCGTTGCTTCGAATAGGACCACCAACATGGGCAATTAACCTGGTGGGACGATCCACGTGAGTCAGAACACTCCCCATACAGGTCTGCCGGCCGGCGCTCCACTTAGGGCCTTGCCCTGGCGCGGCCTCATTTTACTCATTCTGGTAGGCCTCTTTTGGGGATTCAACTGGCCGATCATGAAGGTCGGTATGACGGCGATTCCGGTCTTCACCTTTCGCGCCATGGCAATTTTCTTTGGCGCACTCTGTCTCATCGCGATCTGCCGCTATATGGGCTATTCGCTGAAGGTGCCGCGCACGGAATGGCCGCCGTTGTTTCTGGTGACGCTTATGACTTTTGGCTTCACGGTGCTATCTGGCTATGGCGTTCAGCAGACTGGCTCTGGGCGGGCTGCCGTGATGGCCTATACCATGCCAGTCTGGGCGATCCCCTTGGGAGCCCTGTTGCTCGCTGAGCCGCTGACTATACGCAAGTCCGCGAGTTTACTTTTGGGCCTGGGTGGCATGGCGATGCTGCTGATCGCTGATATCGAGACCATTGGTGGTGCGCCCATCGGCATGATGCTGATGCTGATCACGGCGATCCTCTGGGCTACCGCTACGGTGGTGCATAAGAAGGTGATGTGGACCGTGCCGACCCTGGTGCTGGTCACGTGGCAGTCGCTCCTGAGCTCGGTGCCGTTAGGTATTGGCGCGATTATCACAGATTATGAGCATGTAGAATTTCCTGGCATCTGGCCAATACTCTCTGTGCTTTACAATATCTTCATTGCCGCGGCTTTTTGCCTATATGCCTATTTCGAGGTAGTGCGCATCTTCTCGGTTGGCATCACCACCATCGGCGTGATGATCGCGCCAATTGTTGGGGTCTTCTCTGCTGGCTTGGCTCTGGGTGAGCCCCTAGGTTTGGCGGAATTTATCGCTCTTACCCTCGTTTTGATTGCTATTGCTCTACCAGTCATCGCTAGGCGCGGAACTTTCAGAAAAAGCTAAAGCCCTTCTAATCCTTGAGAAGAGGAAGGCCTAAGCCGATGAAAATATCTACCCGGGCGCTGCACGTTTTGTTGGCCTCATCTCTCCAAAACTTCTTGCGCTCGACCAAGAGAGACTTTTGAAGTAGCAATTTTCAGGTAAAATTTCCTCTATATGACCGACACCACCTCAGAATACGGTCCGGCGCGGAACGAGAGTGCGCAGAACCGTGCCATGGCAGAGACTCTCGTGCATTACGACAGTGCGCCAGAGCGCTTCTGGCAGTGTACGCGTGATCACGATGTGAGCCAAAACATCGCTGCCCTACTCGACGCTATCGATGGCAGGGCGCCTTTGGCTATTCTAGATTTAGGCTGCGGGCCGGGGCGAGACTTGAAACGTTTCACAGAGCTAGGCCACGCGCCGATTGGCCTTGAGGGCGCCGGACAGTTTGCTAATATGGCGCGCGCACATGCTGGCTGCGAAGTATGGCAGCAGAATTTCATCGCCCTAGACCTGCCGCCGGCGCGTTTCGATGGCGTGTTTGCCAACGCCTCTCTATTCCATGTCCCCAGTGCGGCCCTGCCGCGCGTGCTTAGTGACCTCCGTGCCACGCTTAAGCCCGACGGCGTATTATTTTCCTCCAACCCACGCGGAAAGAACGAGGAAGGTATGAATCATGGCCGCTATTGCTGCTTCCATGATTTTCAAAGCTGGCATGCCTTTTTGACTGCCGCCGGTTTTGTTGAAATCGATCATTATTATCGTCCCGCCGGATTGCCGAGGGAGCAGCAGCGCTGGCTCGCCAGCCTTTGGCGGAAAGTGGGATAAACCTCTGGCTTCAACTAGGTTTCAATAATTCCCCGTAAGACGTGTTGTCAGTAGTTAAGGTCGAGTGCAGCGTAGGAGGCTTGCACTTCAGGGCGGCGCGGGATACGGCTAATGGACCGCCGCTAAGGTAAAAGGGAAATATAGTGTTCTACGAACCGAAAAAAGGTAACCATGGCCTGCCTAAGAATCCGTTCAACAGCTTGGTAATCCCGCGCCCGATCGGTTGGATCACTTCACTTGATACGGCGGGAGGAGTTAATCTCGCGCCCTATAGCTTCTTCAATGCTGTTAGCTACCGCCCACCGACGGTTATGTATGCTGCCGGTGCTGGAATGAGCCCGGCCGACGGTGGTGACTGGCGTAAGGATTCCCGACGCAACATTGAGGTGACTGGCGAATTCGTCTGCAATTTCACCACTTGGGATACACGGGAACAGATGAACGCGACCTCCGAGACCTTGCCGCCAGATGTTGATGAGTTGGCTCTCGCCGGCCTGACGCCAGAACCGTCGCAGTTGATAAAGCCACCGCGCGTTGCCGAGGCGCCGGTTCATCTCGAATGCCGCTATATCAAAAGTGTCGAAATCCCCCATTGGGAGGAGGTGGATCAATATTACGTTGTGTTCGGTGAGGTCATTGGCGTTCATGTCCGAGATGAATTTATCACTGCGGAGGGCCTAATCGACGTTGCCAAGCTTCGTCCTATAGCCCGCCTTGGCTATCAGGATTATACGGTGGTTAATCCTGAAACAATCTTCACTATGGTTCGCCCGGATGAACTCTAACATTTTTCCGGATATAATGAAGGAACTGCAATGCCTAAAAACGTGAACCGGCGTACCGTTATCCAATCTTTTGCAGTTCTTGCTGCCTTACTCGCTATTTCCTCAGCCCGACGCCGCACACATGCTGATGATGGAGAAAAGCAACTCAACAAAAGTGACCGCCAGCGTGCAAAAGAAACATGGCAACAAAAGCGCGACGAAACCCGAGCGCGTTGGTTGCTAGAGCGAGAAGAGCGCAAGGCGGTGAAAAAACGTAAGCGCGAGGAGCGAGCGGCGCGAAAAGTACAGGACCGCCAAGAACGTAAGGCGCGTAAGGACGGCGAGCGCAAAAAACGTAGGTCTTGGAAGACTTGGAAGAAGCGCCGCCGGGAAGAGAAATAGAACGGGCTAATCCCGAGTATTAACCTTTAGAATAAGCACCTCACCTCACTCGGAGGAAGAAGGGGCAGAAATTTTTGGGCAAACATGGCCGACATATATCTATGGTAATCGAACGCCTCATTGGGAACTTCAAATCCTTCCGCAAGACCTATTTCGACGAGCAACCCGACTTTTTTCGCGATCTTGTGGAGAATGGCCAGCACCCAGAGGCGATGGTAATCGCCTGCTCCGACAGCCGTATCAATGCCTCAATTTTCGGCAAGGCCAAGCCGGGCGAGCTTTTTATCGTCCGTAACGTAGCTAATCTCGTGCCGCCCTATGAGCCAGACGGCAAGCGTCACGGTACAAGTGCCGCGGTTGAATTCGCAGTGCGTGACCTCAAGGTCCGGCACATCGTCGTGCTCGGTCACTCTCATTGTGGGGGAATCAAGTTTCTTTGTGATGGTGAGCAGGGCGACGAGAAGCGTGAATTTCTTGAGGGCTGGATGTCCACTGTCGCAAGTGCACTCGACGATACGCTGAGCGGCGAGTCGCGGTACCGCCATGTCGAGCGTGAAGCGGTGAAGGTTTCTCTCCTCAACCTAATGACTTTCCCTTGGGTCGCTGCTCGAGTTGAAGCTGGGGACCTTGAATTACATGGTTGGCTTTTTGATCTCGTGGCGGGAAGGCTCCTGACACACACATCAAAGGGCTGGGTGCAAGCGGATTGAACCCCTAGCGTTATTCGATTGGTGATCAATTCGGCGTGGACGCGTGTTAACCGGTTGGCTAGGCTGCCCGCATAAACAACGAAAAATCATAGGGATCATTGGCATGTTGCGTTGCGCTTCGGTAGGGCTTGGATGGTGGGGAGGTGAACATGCTGCTGCCATTCATAGAAAGTCGGATCGCATTTGTATCGCTGCCTGCCATACTGATTCTGGCAATGCAGCAGTGGATGCGGCGACTTTGCGGGAGTTCGCAGAGAAATACGGAGCTCGACCCTTCGAGCGATTTGATGACCTTCTCTCGGACCCGGATGTCGATGCGCTGATTGTCACGACGCCTCACTCCAGCCACGTACCACAAATCGTCGCGGCGGCCCAAGCTGGAAAGCATGTCTTCGTCGAAAAGCCATTATCCATAACGGTTGAAAGCGGTCGGCGCGCGCTCGATACCTGTCGGCAACATAGAGTTGTGCTCGCGGTCGGTCACAATCGCAGGTTCTCTAATGCCTTGGCCGCGATCAAAAAGATCGTCAACGATGACACGCTGGGTACAATACTTCATGCGGAAGCTCATTTTTCCTGGCCCGGTGGTTTGACATACCCAAAGGGCTATTGGCGTACTGACATGACAGAAGCGCCAGCTGGTGCGATGACCGCAACCTGTATTCACATGATTGATTCTTTCGCGTATCTGCTCGGGCCGATTGATCGAGTTGTTGCGGCCTATGCTAAGCACCGCGCTGTGCCGCACGGTATTGAAGACACCACCACCCTTCTCGTTGAGTTCCGCTCCGGCCCAACGGGCTATATCGGCGGCACCATCGCCGCGCCGGATATGTCCTGCCTTAACATCTACGGTTCTGCCGCCAGCGTATATGCTGGGATTGATGAAGAGCAGGTGACGCTCCACCGCGCAGACGGTCCACGCAAGGCGCTCGAAATTCCGATCCTTGAACAGTCGGATACGCTGCGACTTGAATTGGAAGAATTCGCCCGCGCTTGCGCTGGAGAAGTCCAATTTCGCGTTGATCCCAAAGACGCGCTAAACAATATCGCTGTAATGGAGGCTGCTCTTTCCGCAATCCGAAGTGGCACGGCGGTGACGGTAAAATCGGAATAAGCCTCTCTACCCGTTAACGAGGGGCAGAAATTTTAACGTTGAAGAAGGGGACGCCAATGGCCAATCGAGACTGGCTTATGAAAAATGAGAACCTGTTGGAGACGCCGATTGAGGACTTCACTGACCTTAGTGACGAAGAACTCGCCAATCTAGATTTGCTACACACCCAATGCCGTGGCTGGTCGTGCCAAGATATCGAGATGGTGGTTGGTGTGATGGCCGAGGATGGCGTCTATCATGATATAACTCTGGATCCAGCTATTGGACATGCCGCGATACGTGAATTTGGTACCAACTGGATGGAATCGGTACCTGATCTGAATCTGTATATTGAGGCCTTCTGCGTCCAGGGCAATGTAGTGTGTGACATGGGCTGGATGAGTGGAACCATTTCCAAGGAATATTTTGGCGTACCACCGACGGGTCAAAAGTTTGATTGCAAATTCTCACAGATGTGTTTTATCGAGAACGGTAAGATCAAATATCTCCGGGGGTTTTGGAACGCACCGGATATGTACAACCAGGTCGGATGGGACCTGAATGAATTAAAAACCCATGATTAACCTATCTTGCCCGGTAGATAATGGCACCTATATTGCCTACGAGGGGTGTTACGTTTCGCCCTGCAGAGCACCGCAAATTATGATAATTTTCTGGTGCTGGAGTAAGAGCCTTTAACTTTTTGGCGAGCAGGCTTCGCAAACCTTTTGCGTACATTATGTTTAGTTTAAGCAGTTAAACGTGTTTGCCAATTCATTGCTACTTTAGCCAAGTTCGGTTATTCGATCTCGACCGCAAGTTGGCCGACATCGACGGCGTCTTCCTCCGCGATGTGGAGCTTCTTTATCATGCCAGCGCTTTCGGCATCGTGCGGTACCTCGGTCTTCATCACCTCTAGGATGAAGAGAGTGTCACCGGCCTTGACACCGTCCCCTTCCTTGACCAGCACCTTCCACACATTACCCGGCGCCTGAGTCATTACCTGTTCAGCCATGTTCATCTCTCCTTGTTAGGTTTCGATTGAGGATTCGGTGCACCTATCGTCAAGCGCGACGCGGAGCGTTTGTGCTTCCTCGACGTTGACGCGCTTAAAGCAGAGAAACTCGTTGGGCTTGATTTGGCCGAGCTTCCAGAATGCTGCTGAGGGCACCGTGTAGGGCACGATGAAGCCACCCATAGACGGCCCGTCATTGACCAGAATGATAGGCTTTTGGCCGCACAAATTGATCCCGCCCATCGGGTACCCATGGTCGATTATATTTGATGGAAACTCACCATTCTCAGGTGGTTTGTCGGTTGCTTTTTGGGTGAAGGTCCAGTCCGGGCCTTCGAGGCGGTAGCCGGTGCGGTCACTGCGTGCCTCAAGCTTCCAATCAGTGGCGAGGAATTGCTTGTGCCCGTCAGTGTCGATCCAATCGTCATTGGGTCCAGCAACGGCCTCGATTTGCCACTTTTTGTCGCTTGCAAAAGCTGGACGGCAGTTTTCCTTCACGCGTCGACCCGCGTGGCCGTGGCCGTCGCCGACTGGCAGAACCTGTCCGGCCTTAAGGGCATTACCGTCTAGGCCGCCAACACTGGCCTTGTGGAAGGTCGATGCAGAGCCAAGCCACTTCGGTGCATCAATTCCGCCTGCGATCGCCAGATAGCCACGCGCGCCAAAAAGCGCTGGACCCATTACCAGGGTTTGGTTAGCCGTCACCGCAACGCTCTGCCACATGGGAATTTCCTCACCATCCAGCTTGGGGCCCATGTTTGCACCAGTGACGGCAATAACGCCATCTTTCTGGAACTTGATCGTTGGTCCCATGAACTGGGCCTCTAATCCGGGTGCACCAATTTCGTTACTGACCAGAATATTGGCTAGCCGGAAGGACCAACTGTCCATAGGTCCGGAAGGTGGAAAGCCCTGGTTCCAATAGCCGATACGGCCAGGGAAATCCTGGATCGAGGTCTCTAGGCCAGGTTTGACGATCTCGAGCATGCTCCGGCCCTCTCCTAAAAACGTTCACTGTGGTCGAGCTTGGCGATCCACTCTTTGTAATTACGCACCGAGAATTTTTGATACTCGATAATGTTGTATATGTAGCTGCCGTCTTTGATCCTGCGTTCGGCCTCGTCATAGGCTTCTCGACTGACTGGCTGAAACTTGATGCGATCGCCCGGCTGGAATAACACGATATCGCCTTGAAAAACTTCGAAGCGTTTCTCGGTATCCCAGATTGGCACCGGTGTGCGGCCAAACAACTGGTAGCCGCCAGGTGTCGCTACCGGATAGATCGCTGAGGCGGAACCGCCCATGCCAACCGTGCCTTGTGGGGTCCAGGTGCGCGGCGGGTTGTATTTAGGGCAGGTAATCATGGCGCGCGGATCTAGCGGCTGCAAAAATGGCAGTCCTGGCCAAAAGCCGAGCGAGGCAACCCAGTATTCTGTGCCAGAATGGACCCGCACCAGCTGGTGGCGGTCCTCCAGCCCGTTAAGGCGAGCGACAAAATCAGGATCATATTCCTTATCCGGATTGAGTTTCTCGCGGTAGTCGTCGATACATTCCTTAGTCCACGGGTCGAGATAGAGGGTCTCGAACGTAAAAAGGCGGCTGGCCATCTCGATCTCTTCCGATGAACCGAGCGAAGCCATCAGGTGCTTAATCTCTTTCACCATATCACCAAAGGAAATCTCTCGTGGCTCATAATGCACCAGGAGCGTGGCGAAACATGGCGCAGTTTCCACCAGCCCTTGAATGCTTGATTTCTCCAGTGCTTCGGCTAATCCCTGAGCCATAAAATTAAGCTCAAGGTTCATTTCATTGCCAAACTCGACCGTAATATAGCGGTCGCCGCCCGGCAAAAAATTGGGCTCGTCAAATATCATGCGTAGCTTCTCCTTAGCCGCCCCTAGGGGGCGTCTAACCTTCCATCAATTCGGCCTTGTGTTCTTCAACAAAGCCAGTATGCGTCGCACCTTTATGATAAGCCGGATGAGTCATGACGCGTTTGAGAAAGGGAATATTTGTCACGATGCCTTCTATACGGAAATCATCGAGGGCCGCCAACATATTCTCTATTGCCTCGATGCGGTTAGCACCTCGCGTGACCAGCTTAGCTATCATTGGGTCATAGAAATAGGTCACCTGATCGCCTTGGCGCAGACCAGTATCGACGCGCACTGTCTCGCTGTTGGCCGGCGGCTTAAAGACCTCGAGCGGGCCGGGCGAGGGTAAGAAGTTCTTGTCTGGATTTTCAGCATAGATACGACATTCGATGGCATGACCTGTCGCTGTTATGTCCGTTTGGCGAATAGCGGATAAATCATCTCCCCGAGCCAGGCGTAATTGCAACGCCACGAGGTCCTCACCGGTGATAAATTCTGTAACCGGATGTTCGACCTGAATTCTGGTATTCATTTCGAGGAAATAGAAATTGCCGTCAGGTGCAACTATGAACTCGATCGTACCGGCGCCCTGGTAGCACTCCGCCTTGGCCAAAGCAAGAGCCGCCCGGGCCATGGAATCTCGAGTTTCTTTGAGTAGATCGGGTGCTGGTGATTCCTCGATAATCTTCTGAAAACGCCGCTGAATTGAGCATTCCCGCTCAAAATAATGTACTGCCCGGCCATCACCAAATCCGAAAATTTGTATTTCGATGTGGCGCGGCCTTTCAATTAGTTTTTCTAAATAGACAGTACCATCGCCGAAGGCCTTCTCGGCCATGTTTTCGGTCGCCTCGACAGTCTCGCGAAGGTTTTTTAACGTGTCGACCCGCTTCATACCGATGCCCCCACCACCGGCCGTAGCCTTGACCAGAAGGGGAAAGCCGATCTCCGTGCCGGAGGCTTCGAGTCCCTCATTATCGTCGGCATCAAAGCGCGGACTGCCGGGAACGATAGGCACTCCGGCGCTTTGCGCTAGCATGCGGGCGCGCTCCTTGTCTCCCATATCCGTGATGGTTTCCGGTCTTGGTCCGACCCAGGTTAAGCCTGCATCCAATACGGCGCGAGCAAAGTCAGCATTTTCAGCGAGAAAGCCGTAACCTGGGTGCACCGCGTCGGCGCCGGCGTCCTTCGCTGCTTCGAGTACTTTCTCGAAAACGAGGTAGCTTTCCTTAGCTGGCGCCGGGCCGATGGCGCGCGAATCATCTGCCTCTGTCACATGCTTGGCCCTTTGATCCACTTCCGAATAAACGGCCAGCGTGTTCAACCCCAGGGTGCGACAACTACGAATGATGCGGCAAGCGATTTCACCACGATTGGCGATCAGAACTTTTTGCATCGCTATTTAGGACAATTCAGTGTTAATTGCCTTGGCGACTTCGACTGCTCCTGGTGTGTCAGAATGGACGCAGATCGATTTGCATTTAACCGGCACCAGTTTGCCCGAAACCGATTTAACCTGACCGTCTCGTGCGGCGCGGCAAGCCTGTGCAACGGCATCTTCCGGCGTCACTGGCTCATGTTCGCGGGTAATGATTACCTGGCCGGCATCGTTATATTCGAGATCGACATAGGTCTCGAAAATGATAGGTACGCCGAGTTCTCCATATACTTTCTCATGACCAGTGCCCGACATGCCCATCACCGGAACGCCGAATGTTTGAGCGCAAAGGCCGATGGCACGGCATGCCGCTTCATCCTCCCAGGCTACGCCGTTTAAGGCACCATGCGGTTTTACATGGCTGAGTTCCATACCCTCAGAATCTAGAAAGCCCTTGAGTGCGCCGACTTGGTATACCAGGCAGTCTAACAACTCATCTGGTTCCATCTTCATGGCGCGCCGGCCAAAGCCCTGGCGGTCCGGATAAGAGGGATGGGCGCCCACCGCAACCCCATGCTCTTTGGCGAGGCGTACCGTTGCACGCATAACACTGGGGTCGGACGCATGGAAGCCACAGGCGACATTTGCCTGGCTTATATAGGGCATAATCCCAGCGTCGTCACCACAGGTGTAAATCCCATAGGCCTCGCCCATGTCGCAATTGATACCAACTGTCACTTTTTGTCTCCTGTCACTTCGCTGCTTAGTCTCCAAATTAGGCGGGTCAGTTTACGGACGCGTCTGCTTTCTGCCAAGCGAGCATACGTTGGAAAGCTCCAATCCAAATTAATACGACTTATTCGGTCGAGTTCTGGATGTTGTAAAATAGGCGTGTGAGAGGCACCTCTTTGTCCACATTAAGTGCTTATGGCATGGACTTTGGTTGATTTATTTAGGTACCTATACAGCTATTTCGGACTATTTGCTGCATTTACAATACTGGTATGCTGACCTATCTCATTAGTCAGCGGAAGGGAGTAAGCGGTTTGCACGAAAACACTTCTGGGGTGAACGCGAAAGAGCGACCTATCTGGCGTTCTCTCTGGAGAGGCTTCAGGAAACGTTGCCCAGGGTGCGGTAAAGGGCCAATCTTTGAGAGATATCTCAAGCCTGTTTCGACCTGCAATAAATGTGGCGAACAATTTGGCCATATTAGCACGGATGACTTTGCCCCTTGGCTAACAATTCTGATTTTGGGCCATATTTTGGTGCCGGTGCTAGTCACCATCGATTACTACTTTATGCCAGAACTATGGATTATTTTGCTGGTTGCAGTATCCCTTGGCGCTGCTTCGTCAATCCTATTGCTTCCTAATGCAAAAGGACTCTGTTTGGGTTTGATATGGGGACTAAGGTTTAAGGAGTGCGAACCGCATTCGGGAGGAGAGGATGCCTGATTCAGACCAATCTGTGACGCCGGGAGCAATGAGCGAGACGCAATTGATGAAATTTCTCGCCCGCGGAGAGGTTTGCCGAGTTAGCTGCCTTGACGATGACGGTTGGCCGTATGCGGCACCAGTTTGGCACGCCTATGAAGACGGCGGCCTATATCTAGTGGGTCGCGAAGAGGCGCGGTGGGCTCATTACATGTCGCGCAATCCACAGGTGTTTGCATGTATCGATACTGTGGTGGAGCCAAACAAAGTGCTGATCAAGGGCTTGGCGGAGATAATCGAGACCCCAAATATCGGGGGCAAATGGGTGCCAATCGCGCGGCGTATGGCGACACGATATCTCGGCCCGGACGGACCAACCTATCTTGAGCCTACGATGAATGACCCGCGCTGGCTTATTTTCATTCGACCGGAAAGCATCAAAACCTGGACTGGTAACTTCTCCCGGTTGCAATAGTTTTGTTTACAAATCAATCACTCATCGAATAATCAAAACCTACCTTGTATTAACTCAAGCGCTCCGCCTGGTTTTTCGCGAGGAAAATGCACTCGGAATGGAATTATCGTCTGAGGAGTCTTTATGGCTGCACCTCAACCCCGTTCGTGGGTNTCGTTAAACCTAATGTCGGGCCACTTCTTCGCGGTGTACTCCAGNTCCCAAGCGTTCCGGGCGAGAAACACCGGCCAATTGTCACTGTCATCCGCTATGNTCGCCTGTTGATTTTTCTCGAATTCTTTAAGGTGTGTCGCATCGTATGCCGNTAGCCAGCGTGCTGTTTCATAGGGTGCGTCCTCGAGATTAACAGCCATCTGATATTCGTCGCGTATGCGGGCGATTAGCACATCGAGTTGTAACTGGCCGACAACACCGACAATCCATTCGGCGCCGACGCGTGGGCGAAATACTTGCGTCACACCCTCCTCGGCTAGGTCACTGAGTGCGCCGCGCAATTTCTTCGTTCGCATTGGGTCACCGACGCGCACACGGCGGAGAATTTCAGGTGCAAAATTGGGAATGCCGGTAATGCGTAGATCACCTTTTTCCGAAAGCGTGTCTCCGACCCTTAAGGTGCCGTGATTGGGGATGCCAATAATGTCGCCGGGAAGCGCATCCTCCGCCAATTTTCGCTCCTGGGCGAAGAAAAAAGTCGGGCTGTTTACCGTCATGGTTTTACCTGTTCGCGGTTGTCGGAGCTTCATGCCGCGTTTGAAATGCCCAGAGCATAGACGGAGAAAGGCGATGCGATCGCGGTGGTTTTTGTCCATATTTGCCTGCACCTTGAAGACAAAGCCGCTGACATCCGACTCCTCTGGAAAAATTTTACGAGGTTTCGCTGCTTGCACGCCCGGATTTGGGGCGTGATCAGTCAGTGCCTGCAATAGCTCACTGACCGCGAAGTCTTTAAGGGCGGAGCCGAAGTAGACTGGGGTCAAGTGGCCTTCCAGGTAGGAGCTTNTTTTGAACTCCGCATAGCCTGAAAGNGCNAGTTCGGCGCCCTCACGAAAGTCTGCTAACACTTCGGGTGAGATTNTGTCATCGAAATAGCAGTCGTCCACGCCACTNGTAGGCTGGACCGTATCAAAGCGTCCGCTCTCGCTTGTCGCAGCGGTATGAAAATTTCCACCGCGCAAGTTAAAGCAGCCATGGAATAGGCCACCCATACCAACTGGCCACACCATCGGGCAGACGTCGAGCGCTAGGGTGCGTTCGATCTCGTCGAGCAGTTCGAAAGGGTTTAGACCCTCTCGGTCACATTTGTTGATAAAGGTAAGAATAGGAATGTCGCGCAACCGGCATACTTCGAACAGTTTTAGGGTTTGGCTTTCGATGCCCTTGGCGGCGTCGATAACCATCACTGCGGAATCGACAGCTGTGAGTGTGCGATAAGTATCTTCGCTGAAGTCTTCATGACCCGGTGTGTCCAGGAGATTGAATGTAATACCGGCATGTTCGAAGGTCATCACCGAGCTTGAAATTGAAATACCGCGCTGGCGCTCGATCGCCATCCAATCNGAGCGGGTGCGNCGGCGCTCACCGCGNCCCTTNACGTTGCCGGCAAGATGGATCGCGCCGCCNGCATAAAGCAGNCGCTCAGTGAGTGTAGTCTTTCCGGCGTCNGGATGGGAGATGATGGCAAAAGTTTTGCGGGGTGACATAGGCAATTTCTAAGCGCTGACCACTGTGAAGTAAGTGCCCACCCGCTATTTCATTTCGATTTAGAAATAAGATGCTGCTCACATAAGCCCTTCCTCACTCCGGCGCAACCGCCAATTCNGTAAAGATAGATGGATATGATTTTATTCCCAGGCCAACTCCCCTAGCCTTAGACCTGGAATCACAAGGTGATTGCACGTAACTTCGCTAAAATGAGGTAATTGTTTTAGCCGCATATTCTCGCTTCAAGCGGCTTAANCGAATCTACGAGAACACTCGCTGTGGCAGAGGTTAACCANGNGCNGATNCATCGTTGGGTNCTTCTTAGCTGGGCCNCGTGGAGCGCAGCGGTTGTGCGTAAAAATACCGAAAGCGTATTTCCAAAATATGCACATNATACAAATGNAGAGCACATACTCCNTTCACTAACATAGTCGTCCAGCACTGGAGATGCACCGATCGACACGCTAATCTAGAAACGACCCAATTTTTCGGGACTATTTTTATGCACACGTTAGCCGATTCTCTAAACTACGCTGCGCGGCATTATTCTGAAGATCCAGCGCTAATCTGTGGTAATGTCCGCTTGACCTATGGCCAATTCATAGAGCGCTGTAAACTTCTCGGTGGTGCGTTGTGTGAACTAGGTCTCGAGTCGGGCGATCGGGTCGCGATTCTCTCCGCTAATTCGCATCAATATATTGAAACCTATATGACTGTGCCATCGGCTGGTTTTGCGGTGGTGCCTCTCAACANTCGGCATGCTCANGCAGAGATCGCCTATGTGCTAGAGGATTCAGGCGCAAGGGTTTTGTTAACCGATCGAGACTCGANTGATTTCCNATCATTGGTAGAGCATGTAATTACCATGCCAGAAGGCTATGAAGCTGTACTCAATGGTGCCGATGAGGCCAAGCTGGGAATCGGTGTATATGGAAATTCACTTGCCGGGTTGTTTTATACCGGGGGTACTACCGGTGCGTCGAAAGGCGTGATGCTTAGCCATAAAAATTTGATGGCAAACTGTCATAATTGGACTGCCGTTGCTCAGCCCCAGGCATCNGATATTTCGATAGTGATGGCGCCNCTATTTCATGCTGCTGGGTCTAACTCCGTAATAGCAAGCATATCAAGTGGCGGCACGCAGTTAGTGATACCAGCATTTGATCCGGCAGCAATATTGGATCAGATCTCTCGTGAACGTGCCACTCAAACCCTCGGCGTACCGGTGATGATCGCTGCACTCGCCGAAGAGCAGCACGCTAATCCACGTGATGTTTCAAGCTTACGCACTCTGGCGCACGGGGCTTCGCCTATCGCTACGGAAGTAGTTCGGCGTGCCGTCGAGGCATTTCCCCATGCTGAGTTTATTCATCTCTATGGCGCGACGGAATTGGCACCACTGGCGACTGGGCTACGCCATGAAGAAAATTTGTTGGATTCNAAAATNTTAAGATCCTGNGGGCAGCCGATGCCGGGNGTCGAAGTACGTGTTGTCGATATACACGGGCNGGNATGCGCGCCAGGGGAAGTCGGNGAGATTGTGGCTCGCGGNCCGAATGTCATGCAGGGNTATTGGAACAAACCAGAAGAGACCGCGGAGGCATTAAAGGACGGGTGGTATTTTTCGGGAGACCTCGGCTACGCCGACGAGAACAATTATATCTACTTGATGGATCGGGCTAAGGACATGATTATCAGTGGTGGCGAGAATATCTATTGCACGGAAGTAGAAGAGGTTCTTCACCTTCATCCCGCTGTTTTGCAGGCTGCAGTATTCGGCATCCCTGATGAGAAGTGGGGCGAGGCAGTACATGCTGCAGTAAAATTGCGCACACCAGCTGCGGCCGATGAACTGATCGAATTTTGCCGCAACAAGATCGCAAGNTACAAAATACCGAGGGGAATCGACTTCTGGGACGAACCATTACCGATCTCTGGCCCCGGCAAGATTTTAAAACGCGAATTGCGAAAGCCTTATTGGAACAGTGGTAAGAACATCCATTAACCTGTTGCTTGACCAGTAGCGTCCAGACAAGNGAATNTTTTTCATCGATTACAGGGAAGGACAGTTGAAGGGACAAAATTATGGCTAGCCATGATCACACGGACCCGCCGTCAGATGTCTTGCTCCGCGTCAAAGCGCTTGAATCTCTGCTATTGGAAAAGGGCTTGGTTGAGGTCGATACAATCGATGCCATCGTGGATCTCTATGAGCACAATATTGGGCCGAAAAANGGTGCCAGCGTGGTAGCCCGCGCGTGGTGCGATCCTGATTATAAGATGCGCCTTCTCTCGGATGCGACNGCGGCAATCGCCGAATTAGGTTTTGCTGGCTCCCAGGGCGAAGACATGGTGGTGGTGGAAAATACGCCGGCAGTCCATAACCTTCTCGTTTGCACGCTTTGTTCCTGCTATCCCTGGCCGGTGCTCGGTCTGCCGCCGGTGTGGTATAAGGCTGCTCCCTACCGTGCACGCGCGGTGTCGGAGCCGCGCGCCGTATTGGCCGAGTTCGGCGTCACTATCGGAGAGGATGTCGAGGTGCGGGTGTGGGACAGCACCGCAGAGTTGCGCTATTTGGTGCTACCCCAGCGACCCTCGGGGACCGATGATTTGAGCGAAGAACAATTGGCTGACTTGGTGAGCCGCGATGCAATGATTGGTACTGCGGTAGTGACGGCGGACTGACATGGATGGTATTCACGATTTAGGTGGAATGCACGGTTTTGGCCCGATAGAGCCGGAAATAAGCGAGCCTGTTTTTCATGCTGAGTGGGAGCGGCGCATGTTTGGACTTATGATGGCAGCCTTTGCGACTAAAATTTTTAATGTCGATGAGTTTCGTCATGCCATTGAGCGGATGGCACCATCGGAATATCTCACCACCAGTTATTACGAACACTGGCTTCATTGTCTTGAGCAGGTAATGTTGGAAAAAGGAGAGATCAAGCGCGCCGAGTTGGAGGCCGCTTGGGCCAGGACGGCCGGGGAAGCCGCATAATGCCTGCGCTCCCGGCCGAAAAGGTTATTTCTACATTTTCTACCGGTGGGTCACTCCGTATCGACGCAGATGTCGTGGCCAAATTTAAACCCGGTGACCATGTCGTCGTACGAACGCAACACCCATCCGGCCACACCCGCTTGCCGCGTTATCTGCGGGGCATGCACGGCATCGTTCATATGGATCATGGCATATTCAGCTTGCCCGATAGTATGGCCCATGGACAGGGTGAGCAACTGCAACATGTATATAGCGTACGCTTTACCGCAAGGGAGTTGTGGGGCGCTGATGCACCTAAGCGCGATTGTATTCATGTCGATATGTGGGACGACTATCTTGATCCGGCTTGAACGGGCGGGACGGTGGTTATGAATCAGGCACAACTGACGGCGACGCCATCGCTTCCTCTTACCGAAGATGGTCCGATTTTTTCCGCGCCCTGGCAGGCCCAAGCTTTTGCGATCACTGTGCGGCTTTTCGAGGGAGGCCATTTTACCTGGCCGGAATGGGTACAGTATCTAAGTACCGAGATTGCGGTTGCTAGCGGTGCGGGGGAAGATAGTCTAGATGTATACTACCGCCATTGGCTGACCGCGCTGGAACAACTAGTTACGGATAAGGGATTGGCGTCGACTGGTGAAATGAACCGGCGTAAAGAAGATTGGCGGCGTGCCTATATAAATACACCGCACGGCAGTCCGGTAGAGATTGCCACTGAAGAAACGTGTGCAGATTAGCGGCAGTTGGAAAGCAAATTCGACGATAATGTAGCTTGCGCACGCAGCAAGCATCTTTATGCCCGTCGTGCTCAAACCTGAAACGTGAAATTGCGAAAAATTTTAGTGCTCCTTGTATTGTATCCTAGGGATAGTTGAAACGCGGCGGAACTGCAGTGTGGGGATCGAAATTTTCAATTTTCGGCGCGCTTGAATCGGTAACAAGCAGTTTGTAAATTTATTTTCAACACATTGAAATTGTGGAGTGATTTGTCGATTGATTAATCTTAACCTAGAGGCGTGAAAGTCTTCTTTCAAGTGGCCCAGCATCTGTCTAGATTTCAGAACTGAACCCAATAGAATTTGCTCAATTTCTTTGTTCTTCGGTTGTTATTTCTGCGCAGTTGGCGGGAGTTTCAAATTTTGATTGCCAAGTGAGGGTGTTCTGGCCCAAATGGGAGCCAGATTACAGCCGAACGAGCCGGAGTAAGGGCCGTGAAAGCCGCAAAATTCGCTATAGGGCAAGTCGTTAAGCACCGGGTCTACTCGTTTCGTGGTGTTATTTATGACGTAGACCCAGAGTTCAGCAACACCGAGGAATGGTGGTTGGCTATTCCGGAGGACATTCGTCCGATCAAGGAGCAACCCTATTATCATCTTCTTGCTGAGAACGATGAAATTTCGTATGAGGCCTACGTGTCCGAGCAGAATTTGTTAATCGATGATAGCGGCTTGCCAGTGTCTCACCCAGAAGTACCTCTGATGTTCGGCGAACTGTGCGATGGTCACTATCAGGTAGTCGATTATCAGTCGCATTAGAGTCGTGTCATGACCCAACGGGTGAAATTTGCGGCTCTCGCTCAAGGTGCGGTCGGACCGCTCAACGCCTATCGTGCACTCACAGAGGATTGCTCGGAGGGTATCAAGTACGATGTCCAGCAAGAACGAGCGGCGAAGCGTTTGCAAGCATTGCATGACCGCTTGGTCAGGGGAGTGGCTAGCCCACCGAAGCGCAGTTACAGGATATTCAGGCGAAATTCTCGCCCTGAGCAGGATGGTGCCCGAGGCATTTATATTCATGGCGGCGTCGGCCGAGGCAAATCGATGCTGATGGATATTTTCTTTGATATTGCACCGGTCGCTGCCAAGCGCCGTATTCACCATCATCATTTTATGCAAGAGGTGCATACTAAGATTAATCGTGGCTTAGTGAGCGGCGCTGAAACCGGTGGTGATGAGCGCCTATCAAGGTTTGCTCAACTTATTGCGGCTGAGACACGTTTACTCTGTTTCGATGACTTCCATGTCACTGATATTGGTGATGCGATGATCCTCGGGCCGCTTTTCGAGGCGCTGGTCAAGGCGGGCGTAATTATCGTTATCACGTCAAACCGTGCCCCTGAGAAGCTCTATGAAAATGGTATTAACCGGGAGCGGTTTGAGCCGTTCATTGATCTCATCACGGCGCGGTTAGAAATCGTCAAACTCGACGGGCCGACAGATTATCGGACGCATTTTATTAGCCGCTCGCAGCTTTATTACACTCCGTTGTCACCCGAAGCGACAGGGGCTTTGGAGGAAATGTTCCTGCGTTTGCGTGACGGAGTCCCGCCCACTCCGGAATTATTCAAAGTTCAGGGTCGCACTCTGATGCTAGAAAGAACCGCGCGCGGTGTAGCCATGGCAACGTTCAATGATCTCTGTGCCGAGGCCCTCGGGGCAACCGACTACATTGCAATGCAGTCGGCAATCCACACACTGATCCTATGCGACATTCCGCAGATGGGACCGGAGACGCTCAATGAGGCGAAGCGGTTTGTCATTCTAATAGATATATTATATGAGCATCGCGTTAATTTGATTTGCTCCGCGGCAACTGACCCCAATGCGTTATATGTCGAGGGTGAAGGTTCTTTCGAATTTGCTCGAACGGCTTCACGCTTACACGAAATGCAGAGCCCAGAATATATTTCCCAAATTCATCGTCGGTGAAGTGCTCGTGAGGCGGCAGCGCGGCGTTAATTTGTCCCAGCGTCAAAGGGTTATGGGACAAGACGAATCTGATCAAGATTTTAAGGGTTGATCCTTGCGAGTTACTGGAAACACCGATCAAGTAATAGTGAGCACTTAACTGTTCTAAAAAGGTCCAGAGGTGAGACAGTCATGGTCATCCATAACGGGCCAGGCAATCAAGCTCGGAACATCACAGGATACAAGGATCCAAATGCTCAAAGGCGCGGCAGCATCTGAATATAAGCTGCGCTGTATGGCGAGGGGTCGTTCGCTAACCACAAGACATAGAAGAGGGCGCCGCCAAGATGACGGCTTTTTACGAACAGGAGTACACGGAATTGCTCCAGGCCCCCCTGCGTGGTGATAGACGACTCAATCTATTTCGTTGCAACAAATGGTGCCCAGGGGCGGAATCGAACCACCGACACGCGGATTTTCAGTCCGCTGCTCTACCAACTGAGCTACCTGGGCGAGATCTCTGAAGGCCGCGTTATAGGGGATAACCGGGAGTCTGTCCAGCGCCCGGCCAAGCCTGTCAGGGCTCGATAAAACCAACAATGCGAACAGCGATAAACACTGCGTAGAGAAGAACAAATACCGTTCCGAGTAGACGGGATATACGCCATCCAGCGAATATCGGCATCAAGACAAGAGCGGTTACGCCCAGCATGATCCAAATATCTAGAACGGCGATTTCCTCCGGCACGGATATTGGGTATATGACTGCAACCAAACCCAGAATGCCTAGAATGTTGAAAACGCTGGAGCCAACAATATTACCGAGCGCCACTCCTGAATGTTTGCGATAGGCGGCCACGATCGATGTGGCAAGTTCGGGTAGTGAAGAACCTACCGCCACAACTGTTAGCCCAATCACCGCTTCAGACATACCGATGCTGCGTGCTACTACCACTGAAGCCTCGACTAGTATGTGAGCGCCGAAGGCTACGCCCGCGAGGCCAGCAAGAATGAACATGAGTGCAACAACGATGCTGTGCGGCAAGTCTTGGACTTCCGCTTCTTCGCGTAGATAATGTTTGCCGGATGGGCTAATCTGGCGCCGCTCTGACCAGTAGGAGTAAACAATTACCGTTCCTAGTAGGACGAACATAATTGCACCTTGCCAGCGTGTAATCTCTCCCAGGGCAACAAATAGCGTCAGCAACAGCGAAGCTCCCGCGAGCACTAGGCCGTCCCTCAATACTGCGTTGCGATTAACTATTATTGGTGTGATCAAGGCTGACATACCGAGAATAAGAAATAGATTGGCTATGTTGCTGCCGACGATATTGCCGAGAGCGATGCCCATGGAATTGTCGAACGCTGCCTTCAAGCTCACAACCAATTCTGGCGCAGACGTGCCAAAAGCGATTACCGTTGCGCTGATCAAAAATGGTGAAACCCGGAGCCGACGGGCGAGTGAAACGGATCCTCGCACCAAAATCTCGCCGCCGAGAAATAGCAACGCAAATCCGGCGACCAGTTTGACAATCGTTAACGCATCAAGCACTGTCAAACCCTGTTTACTTGCGTCTCGATGATTCTTTTCATTCTGCCGTCATCCCACTTCAATCGCCCAATCTTCACGTCGTCGGTCGGGTTCTTCCCGGACGGTGAATTTGGCAGCGAGCCATTTACTAAGGGCAGCATAATCTGTGTCTCCTGCTTCACCGTTAACGTGTTGAAGACAACTTGCTAATGCTGGCGAGGCGAAGAGGGTGATGTTTTTTGCCCCGGCCTTCGAGCGCAAACGCGCATCGGAGGCAATATCGAAGGCAAGTGCGTCTAGGCGCGGGCGACGGCCTGCATAAGTACCCGGACACAATTCCGTTAACGCGTCGAGAATTGGAGCCTCGCCGCGACGGCGTGTGATTTCCATCAAGCCGGATTCGCTGATTCCGACTATTTTGTGTGCCACCGTGTCATTTTTCATTCGTTTTCGTATTTCGGTCATCAGTGCGTGGCGGGCATCCGCACCGTCTAGGCTAGGAAAGTCGATAACAATTAATCCTACTATATTTCGACGGCGGATTTCCTGTGCTGCGCCGCGGGCTGCCTCGAGAGAAGCAGCAAGGAGGGCATGTCGTTTCGCACCAGAACGCAGACCGCAATCAACATCTATTGTTGTTAGGGCTGAGGTTGGCTCGATTGTCAATTGGCCACCACCATCAAGCGGAACTACCGGTTGTAGGGCTCTGGCCATAGCACCAACCGTGTCGTGGCGTTCGAAAAGTGCGCCGTTGATCAACTCCAAACGGCTGTCGAATCCTGGTGACCATTTTTGGGAAAGTTCTGAAAGCCGGGTTAGCGTTTCCTCGTCGTCTGTAAAGATACGCGCGTTCGAGGGAAGTTTGTCTCGCATGAGACGCTCGACAAGACTCGGCCCCTTGGCCAACAGCAAAGGTGCTTTGTTTGCATCGGCTGTGGCAAGAATTCCTTGCCAATACCGGTATAAGCGCTGTACCTCGGCGCGGATTGCTTCATCGTCTGTATCTTCGGCTGCACTACGAATAGTCACACCACCACCATAAACTTGGCTTAGACCGCTGGCGAGTAACTGTAGTTTTTCACGTTTGTTTGAGTTTTTGATCTGACGTGCCACGTTGTTGCCGGAACCGCGCGGGAAGTAAACTACGTAGCGGCCTGGGAGGGTTATCTGAAAGTTGACGCGGGGTGCTTTGCCGTCCCAACCATCGCGCGTGACCTGGAAGACTGCGCTATCTGCGGCGGCGTCGGTACTGGAATTTTGGGTTATTGCATTTTGCGTCTTGCTGATCGAAACAAATCCGTCCGACCCACTGCGCCTTTGGGGTGACGCTAAGTAAATATTTCCGAGCAGGCTGGGGGCAAGGGTGGACTCGATATTGAAAGCGGCAACTTCTCCGTTGTCGATCAACGCAGTACGTAGGCCATAAGGCGTCGCCGAAACCAATAACTCGTCAATCACAGGATGGCCGCAAGCCGGTTACACCGGCGCTAAGGAGTAAAGAGTGAGTTTCAAAAAGCGGTAAACCCACGACATTTGAATAGGAGCCACCTAACCAAGCAACAAAAATTGCAGCGCGACCCTGTATGGCATAACCACCTGTCTTGCCAAGCCATTCTCCGGACTCGAGATAGGCCTTTATCTCTCGGCTACTCAGGCGTTTGAATCGGACTGCTGTTTCTACCACGCGGGTACGCATCATACCTCCGGGAGAAGTCAAGTTGACGGCGCTCACCACTCGGTGGCGCCGGCCAGACAAAAGATTGAGGCAGAGCTTGGCCTGATCAGGCGTTTCGGCCTTCGGCAAAATACGTTGGCCGCAAGAAACTAAGGTATCTGCTCCGAGGACAATGGCGTCGTTATGGCGTGCCGCGACCGTCGCGGTTTTCTCATCAGCGAGGCGCTTTGCATGACTTCGCGGTGATTCTCCCTTTCGAACCGTTTCGTCGACATAGGCTGGTTCAATAAGGTCCGGTACCACACCGATTTGCGCCAACAAATCGCGGCGGCGTTCTGATTCAGAGGCAAGGACAAGACGCGGTTGCGGAGGGGGCCGTGACAAATCAGTCACTCGGCATCCTTTCTCATTAAGCTTCGTCAACGTCATGGCACGAATCCACGGCAAATACGATGGGTTGAAAGACACTTATATTACCGGTGGATGTCCGTCGACGAAACGCGTTCTCAATCTCGCTCGCAATTGGTCGCGTATTGATCGATAGGCTATGAGCCGTTGTTCACGGCTGCCATCAACGATACTGGGATCCATGGTGTGCCAGAATTCAACTAAACAGTCGGAAGCTCGTGTCAACTCCACCGCTTTGTGTTGCGCTTCTGGTGAGAGGGAGATCACTAAGTCGAAAGACTCATCTTGCAATTCCCCAAAGGTTTTTGGGCAGTGGCCGCTGACATCAATGCCGATCTCTTCCAATACAACGGCTGTGAACGGATCTGATTGGCCTTTACGAATTCCCACTGAATCAACGAAGACGTTAGACCCGACAAGAGTCTTTGTGATGCCTTCCGCCATGGGTGAGCGCACAGCGTTCCAGGTGCAAGCAAAGAGAACGCTGGAAACCACTCTGCCTAGCCCCGCATGTGCAATACGTAAACTAAGGTAAAAAGCCGTCTCGCCGTTTCGAAATCGATCTCTACGTCACCATGTAGACGCTCTTTGAGAATTTTAGAACCTTCGTCATGGAGGCCGCGTCGGCCCATATCAAGGGCTTCGATACGCGTTCGGGGTGCGGATTTGATTGCTTCGAAATAACTTTCACAGACCATCGCGTAATCTTTCATTAGCGAACGGAACGGACTCATTGAAAGGGTAATTTCCTGAACCGAGGCGCCGGCGGCTGTTCCGATTATGAATATCAATCTGTTATCAGAAACCCTGAGCCGGAGCGTATATGGTCCACGACCCGCACCTTCGCGCGGTGTGAAAATATTATTCTCCACAAGGTCGTAGACCGCGATACGACGTTCTTGTTCGACATCTGGACTCGGGTGGGGACCGGTGCCTTCGTCAAATTCGATCTGTATCAAGGACTCTGCGGCCGATTCGCCCGACATTATCCGCTACCTCGTCTTGCGCCAACGTGCGCCCGGTGGAAATCTAACCGATTGCTCCCGCCTTAGCCTAGCTGACTTCAACTTGTTTCAGGCTGCCTATTGATTGCGACGGAAAATTCCTTGGTGTAACAAACAGTACATTCAATGGTGGGTCTCATGATATTTTTGAGATCTTAATCTCGATTAGGACAGAGGGAGAGTGAAGATGAGAGAAGTGGTTGATACCGTATTCTTGCTCATCAAAACACCCTTGGAATGGGCCATCAAACAGATCTAAATAGCCTCAAAGCCAAGCATTGCATAGCTTTATTGGGGGAGCAGGAAATTACATAAACGGAGAGTGAGATGGATCATTCCAATATCAAGGCGCTCACATTCGATACCGGTGGTACGATCCTTGATTGGCATACCGGGTTCAGAAAGTCGCTTGGCGCACTAGGTGACAAATATGGCGTTGAGGCAGATTGGGGCAGGCTTGCCAATGATCTGCGCCGGGCATCACTTGGCCGTATGCTCAACCTTGGTAAGGAAGGGCCGCCGGCCTATAATTTCGATGGAGCCCATAAGATAGCGCTCGACGAGGTGCTTAGTGATAACGGTCTTGATATGGCAACGCCAGAAGAGCGCCGTGCTATTTGGTGGGATAGCGTTCACAGCCTGCAATGCTGGCCCGATTTTCCGACCGTTTTGCCAAAACTC
>PBDG01000020.1 GCA_002717225.1 Rhodospirillaceae bacterium
CAGCTTTACTCATTCCGAAGACGCGTACGCCGACCTGTCGTCGCACGACGCTTTTTTGAATGGCGTACCGCACGCGACTTTCGAACGGTTACGCAAAGAGGATCCGTTGTCTTGGAGTAATTCCTGCGACGGTAGTCGAGGTTTCTGGTCGATCACGAGGCACGAGGACATTCTTCAATTAAACAAGCAGTTTGACCTACTAACCTCGGCTCGGGGCATACGCCTAGAAGATCAAACAGAGGAAGAGTACATTGCACGTCGGACATTCCAGGAAACCGATCCGCCAGAGCACCGTCACACCCGTGCCCTTGTCAACAAGGCTTTCTCCCGACCCGTCATTGCTAAATACGAAGAGCTTATTCGAGAGTTGGCCTCAGAAATTCTCGATAAGGCCTTTGAAGAAGAAGAGTTTGATGCGGTCGAGAGAATCGCCCGTCAGCTGCCGATGCGCATGCTTGCACGCATCATCGGTGTTCCTGACGCTGACAGCGACTGGCTCGTCGCTAAAGGTGATGAACTGATTGCGAACACCGATCCAAACTATACAGATTTTGTTGTTGATCAAGTTGACACCAACGAGTTTCGACTGATGCCATTCCGTTCACCTGCTGGCAAAGATCTATTCGAGTACGCTGAGAAGCACCTATCTCGAATTCGCGAACGTGGAGAGGAAGAAAATATTCTCTCTATGATACTGCAGCCAACAAAAGAAGGTACGGTGATGATCGAGAGCGACTTTCAAAACTTCTTCTGCCTGCTAGTCGCGGCTGGAAACGATACCACCCGCTATTCAATCGCCTCATCGATCAAGGCGCTTGCCAATTTCCCCGAATTATTCAACCAGTTCAAGAAAACGGACGATGGAATCTACGAAACTGCTGTCGACGAATTAATTCGGTGGGCATCACCAACGATGCATTTTCGGCGAACAGCTACTCGCGACTTCAAATTGCACGGCAAACATGTTCGCGAAGGCGACAAGGTCGTACTCTGGTTCGTCTCGGGTAATAGAGACAACGCTGCTTTCAAGAATCCTTACGACATCGACTTGACAAGAAGACCAAATCGCTACGTTGCCTTCGGGCAGGGAGGGCCGCATGTCTGTCTCGGTATGTGGCTGGCTAAACTTGAAGTTAAAATTATCATCCAAGAGCTTGCCAAACGCTTGAATAACCTGAAACAGACCGGCGAGCACAAGTATCTAAGATCTAATTTTATAGGTGGCATCCGGTATCTCCCGATCCGGATCCGCAAAGTATGACAACAAAGAGTAAAGCGAGGGGAGGCGTCAATCGCTGATAACAAACGCGTTCGCGTCTTATTTTCTGATCACCTTAACATTGCGCGCGGTAAATACCTGCCGCAAGAGGTCGCGTCTTCGGGCAGAGCACGAATGTGTCTCGGAGTCTTCGCTCTGACCCACGACCGTGACCTTATTCCCGCTCCCGGCGGGGGGTTACTTATGGGTCTTCCCGACATGGAGTTAGTATTCGACCCTGAACACTTGCGCAAATCCTGGCAACCGGGAACAAAAATTGCGCTGGCCGATTTGGAGTTTGAGAAAAAGCCATTACCGCTCTGCGGCCGTAGCTTGCTCAAACGCGCGATCCAGGGTTGGCGCGATATGGGATTGGAGCCCATGGTCGGCGTTGAGTATGAGGCGAACATGTTTGAACCAGACGGTAACGGCAACTGGAAGCCCTATGATGCGGCAGGCTCTTATGTCTATGGCACAGGGCCTTGCACTGACCCGCGTGGTGTTCTCGAACATGTCTGGGACAAAATCAATGAAGTTGGTCTGCCGATCGAGTCAATGAACAGTGAGTTTGATGCCGCGCAATACGAAATGACCTTGCAATACCGCGACGCCCTAGGCGCGATAGACGACGCTTTCCTGCTCCGTTTGATGAGCAGAGAGATCGCTTCGGAAATGGGTTTGTTGATGAGTTTCATGCCAAAGCCCCATCCCGATATGGGCGGTAGCGGATTTCACATCAACTTTAGCCTGAACGACCCTCTCGGAAACAATGTTCTAACTGACCCGACTTCCAAGGACGGGCTTGCTGACTTGACCAAACATGCTGTCGCAGGATTGCTTCGACACCATGAATCACTTGGCGCGCTGCTAGCACCACTCAGCAACTCTTACCAAAGATTAGTACCAGCCAGCATGTCTGGATACTGGTGCAACTGGGGTTATGACCACCGTGGCGTAACCGTCCGCATTCCAGGCGAGCGCGGAAAAGCCACTCGGATCGAACACCGCATGGCCGACTGCGGTGCTAACCCATACACAACGACGGCAGCAATTCTGTTAGCCGCAAAACTCGGCGTCGACAACAAGTACGAGCTACAATCGGCGGAAACCGGGGATTGCTTTGAGAGCACTGACGCCAAGCGTCATCTCGCCAGCAATCTGAGTGATGCCCTTGTTGATCTTCAGAACGACAAAATCCTGAAGGATACCATCGGTCCAGCGCTTATCGATCATTTCGTCGCGATCAAACAGGCTGAAGTAGAGAAGACCAAGGGCTTTGAGATCGCCGACGAATTTGCCTACTACGGGCACTACGTTTGACCTCTGCCAAACAAGATAGAGCAGGTTCGATGGAGGGGAGGGTCAACCATGGCGCATGAATACGTGGAGATTGAGGGTATCTCCGTTCCAACTGGTCATTTTATCGGCGGCGAACACGTCTCTTCAGTCGAAACATTTGAGACTCGTTCTCCTATGCAGTGGGACTGGAAGCTAGCCGATATTGCACGAGGCACGAAGGAGACAGCGAACCAAGCGGTCACTGCCGCAGTTGATGCGTTTCCAGTCTGGAGTAGGTATACGGTGCAAGATCGCGCCACCTGCCTCCAACACTTGGCCGATTTAATCGACGAAAACAAGGACGATATAGCAACCGTTGAATGCCTCGACATGGCGATGCTGTTAGAGAGCCTAAAGTTGCGGCTAATTCCACGCGCTGCCCTGAACTTTAGAAACTACGCGAACATCATCATCGATGCTGAAGAGCGCGCCTGGTCTTCAAAGGGGACCCTCAACCGGATCATCCGCATGCCCGCAGGTCCTGCTGTAATCATCACCCCCTGGAACGCGCCATTTATGCTATCGACGTGGAAGGTGGCCCCGGCACTAGCTTCTGGAAACACTGTAATTCTCAAGCCAGCTGAGTGGTCTCCACTGTCGACAGCCAAGCTCACAGAATTTATAAACGAGGCTGGATTTCCAAGTGGCGCTTTCAACATCGTCCAGGGCTTTGGAAGCGATCTCGGTGCGGCACTAGTATCTGATCCACGTGTCAAACGAGTTAGCTTTACCGGCTCGCCAGAGACCGCTCGCAAGATCGGTCACGCAGCGGCAGAAAACATCGTGCCGTTCACCGCTGAACTTGGCGGCAAGGGCCCGCTGATAGTTTTCGAAGACTGTGATCTCGATGCCGCCGCAAAAAAGGCTGCAGGTCAGTTTGATGACTCGGGACAAGTGTGCCTTGCAGGCACACGCCTGCTTGTTCAGACTGGCGTTATGGGCGACTTTCTAAAATTGTTCCATGCTTATACAGACCAACATGTCATGGGTGACAGCCGTGATGCGGCAACAACTATGGCGGCTCTGATTCACCCCCTCCACATTGAGAAAGTCGCCGCGTTTGTCGAACGCGCGCGTGCGAACGGTGACAAGATCATCCGCGGTGGCAAGGTCCATAAAGAAGGGAGGCTCTGGTACGAGCCGACGTTGATTCAGCCCAAGAGTAACAACTCTGAGATTGTGCAGAATGAAATCTTTGGACCGGTGCTGACAATACAAGACTTTGAGACAGAAGAAGAGGCTATCGCTCTCGCCAATAGCACAAAGTACGGCCTTTCGGGAATCATCTATACGTCTAGCGCAGAACGCGCAGAACGTGTAGGCCGTGCCGTACGATCTGGTATCGTCTGGATAAACTGCTTTCTAATTCGCGACCTCAGCGCACCATTTGGCGGCATCGGTGAAAGTGGTATTGGCCGCGAAGGTGGGGACTACGCCCTCGATTTTCACGCCGATCTCAAAACTCTTCAGATCTACGAAGGTTCCGTTACCTAAGCAATCGACAGGGTATCATCGATACAAAAATGCCACTTCTTAGAATGTAGAAGACAGCGTCAACTTGCCAGAAAACTTTTGACTAAAGGTTGTCGCGCGCGATGGTGAGACCAGCCTTCCAGGTAACACCAATATCGCGCCAGTAAGCACCGATCTTCTCGCGCACCGGTAGTAGGTGAAGCTCCTCGCTTGGCGACTCGATATAGGAAAGGTCGAAATCACCAGTGAAAGTAGCTCCGACATCTACGTCGCTGGCAGAATGCGCAATCAACTCGTTCAGTGCATCACGACCATCGATTTCGATCGCTGGCACCTGCCGGTTGTGCAGCATTGGATGACCATTGACGAAACCATTTTGCTCGCTGTTACCAGTGATCGTGAATACGCCCTCGGCGATACGCCGGTCGTTAACCGCAAGCGTAGCACCAAACTTACCTCCAGACTTTAGGCGTGGGCCACCCAAACCTACGGTGGCGGGCCGTGTCAGATGAATGGAGCCCAGCCTCTTGGGGTAACCCTGAAGAATGCCCCGCAACATGGCGAAGTCCTTGTCAACCCATATGAACAGACAGCGCGTGTAGGTTTCACCTTGATGCTTGCAGCGAACGACGAGAAACACCTCCTTATACTGCGCACGCACAGGATCCAGCAATTCGTTGAAGTCACTGCCACAGCTTTGCCAATCGGCCCAGATCAAGGCAACAGCGCCAGGGTCTTCATCGGCGAGATCAATGCCTTCAGGCAGGTAGAGCTTCACCGCATCAACATCCGTACGATACTCAAACGTCAGTAATTGACCGCTATAGTGCCACGGTGGGTTGGGCAATAGCGTCCCCTGCCCAGTCGGTGTCCGTGGAAACAAAAACCCCTTCATCTCTCGCCCTCACTCAATTTTCTAAATAGAGCTTCTTGCCCCGATCGGGTTGACTATGTGGTCATATTATCGTTGCCGATTTCCAACGCCTATTGCCGAACCAGCCCGATCCAGTGTAAGTCGACGGAATGTCCGGCATTGCTATCCTGGACTTCAAGATTCCACAATATTGACTGAACATCACAATAACCTAATACGCAATGCTACCAGTGCTAAAGGGCCAGAAAATAATGACCGAGTACCGAAAAATTTTACTAGACGGCTACCCTGTACTCGTAGAGCGTGACGGTGAGGAACTCGTCTGCCGCGACGGTAGACGTGTGGCTATCGATGACGCTATTCACTTGCCACCAGTTGATCCGCAGAAAATCATCTGCGTTCACCTGAACTACATAAGTCGCGTCGAAGAATTCATGACGAAACTTCCACCAGCGCCCACATTTTTTCACAAACCGCTGACAGCGCTGAGCAGCCATAAGGCCAACATCGTCCGTCCACTGCGTTGCAAATATCTAAACTACGAAGGTGAAATCGCCATCGTTATAGGTAAGCATTGCCGAAATATCAGTCAGGAAAAGGCCGGAGACTATATTCTCGGGTATGCGATTTCCAACGATTACGGTCTCCACGATTTTCGAGATACCGACGCTGGATCAATGCTGCGGGTTAAAGGCTCCGATACCCTCTGCCCGATCGGTCCAGGTCTGGTAACCGGGTGGGATTTTCATAACAAGAGGGTCACCACGTCGGTCAACGGCGAGATTCGCCAGGATGGCAACACAGCTGAGATGGAGTGGGATATGCATTATCTGGTCGCCGACATCGCTCGGACCATAACGTTGCTACCTGGCGATGTCCTTTTATCAGGCACTCCGGCTAACAGCCGCCCAGTCTATCCCGGCGACGTCGTCGAGGTTGAGGTTGAGGGCCTCGGCAAGCTAGTCAATACCATAATTGAGGGTCCGGCACCGATTCGTGACGACGTTGGCGCACAACCGACGGAATCCGAAGAAGTCATCTCAACAGCCATGGGCGGTGATTGGGAGTTCCGTGGCATTCGGGCAGCCGGTGGGAAAGGCTCTGCTTTCTACGAATCGACTCTCGAGGACAGGGAATAGATTTATGCCTGAACGATTTAACTTTATCAACGTCAGCCATGCAGACCTATCCGCGGCAGAGATCAAAAAAATGTCCGCTTCTGTTAAGCAGCATCCTGGAGATCACCGTATTCTTTGTTCTCAAAATAGAACCAACTATTCAAAGTCGTCCTTCAGAGCTAGGCACTGTTTTTGTGAAGTAAACCATGCCTAGGTTAATCATGACGTCAACTGACGGCGAAACAAAAACCTTTAATGTCAATGTTGGCTTAACGGTCATGGAAATTGGCCGAGACGAATTGATGGGCATTGAAGGTATCTGTGGAGGTTGCCTTAGCTGTGCGACCTGTCACGTTATTGTCGATCCTGACTGGTTTGAGCGAACCGGCAAAATATCTGACGATGAAGACGAGATGCTCGATATGGCAGCCGAGCGGACACCGACGTCCCGCCTGGGGTGCCAGGTAAAGATGACCGATGACCTCGACGGCCTGACGGTGACAGTTCCTGACGAGATTTAAACCCCACCAAACAACCATGAAAATTGATTAAACATTGAAGACTGCTCGGAACGCCCGCGCCACCTTCAATGACAGTCAATCATGCAAAAATAGCTCGGTGAATCAATTAGATAGGTTCAATTATTAATCTGAATTAGACACTTTCTTCCGCAATCAAATTACTCCGTCGTCGCTGGGGCACAAAGATATGGTTCGCTCCCGTCATGCATCCAGCCACGATAGCGAGGCAGATTGTCTATGGTCTCGAACCATTTTATTCGCTCTTCATGCCAAATGTGGTAAGTCGGAACCAGAGAGTCCGGATCGTCCGTGGTACTAATAAAAACTTCAATTAAGGCCCCGCCCAATTCCTCTACGGTGCCTTCCCAAGTTAGCGGGGTGCCACATTTGCCGCAGAAACCGCGCTCGATACCTGGCGAGGATTGATAGATTTTCCGGATTTCACCCGACCACTTTATCTCATCTCTCTGGTAGCCCGCGAGTGACGCAACCGGCGCCCCAGTATGGCGCCGGCAGCTTCGGCAATGGCAATAGATAACTGAGTGAGGTTCCGGCGCCGAGTAGCGCACCGCGCCGCACATACATCCGCCGCTCACTTGTCCCAAATTTTTCCCCATAGCGACCTCATTATTGAATTTTTAGTTACACAGCATGTAATAGCCGATATCTCTGCCAAATTAGGAAAGTTTTTTACGCAGGAAAGAGATAATGGCGCTCAGCGGCAAGAGAGTGGCGGACATTCCCGATACCAAAAAGCAGCAAAAAGGGTAAGGTCGCTCTATGATCTCGAGGCAATTACTCCTCTTCGTACCATTGATGCTCTGTATCGCTATTCTCTCCTGCTGCTCAGCGATGCGCGTGTTGACGCATTCGACGACAACAGATCCAAGCGAATTAGCGACAGGCAACTACCGTATTGACCCCGATCATGTGTTTGTCACCTTCAAGGTTGACCATTTCGGCTTTGCTAATTACGTGGGGAGATTCAACGAGGTTGACGGCGCGCTTGAATTCAACGCTGAAGCGCCAGAAAAGAGCACACTGACGATAGTTATCGCGGCGGCGAGCGTAGATACAAGCAACAAGTTCGTCGATGCACAGTTAAAAGGCCCCTCCTTCTTCAACGTGGAGAATTTCCCTGAGATCAAGTTTGTCAGTACAGAAATCGAGCCGGTTAGCAAAGAAACAGCGAGGGTAACAGGTGATCTCATTCTCGTCGGCACAAGCAAAACGGCGGTTCTCAATGTCGTTCTCAATGGAGCGGGTACAAACCCAATTACCCTAGCAGAGACCATCGGTTTTTCGGCTAATATGGAGATCAAGCGCTCCGACTTTGGCCTCACAGCCTGGCTTCCAGCTGTCGGCGACGGGGTCATGCTCGATATTGAGGCGGAGTTCCTGCGCGGCAAGGAACCATGACGGCTGCACCTAAACATTGCCCCTACGGCGCCGTCGCGAAATCGTTCCATTGGCTGATGTTTTTCATTGTCGGGGGCATGTTTCCGCTCGGCTATGTGATGAGCGATATGGCCGTCAGTCCGCAGAAACTGCAGCTCTATTCTTGGCACAAATCCTTCGGTATGGTGCTTCTATTGCTTGCTGTGTTGCGCCTCGCCTGGCGTCTTTTTCACCCCCCACCACCGCTTGCTAGCGGGGCACCGCCGATAGAGCGCGCTGCCGCTCATGGCGTACATGGCCTGCTCTATGCCTGCCTTTTTGCCTTACCGATAAGTGGCTGGCTGATGTCCTCGGCTTCCGGCCTGCCGGTGGTAGCTTTCGGTTTGTGGCAAATGCCCAACCTCATCGACGCAAACGAGACAGACCGGCTTTTTTTGCTTCAGGTCCATATGAGCATCGGCTTTTCCCTTTTGAGCCTGCTCACGGCCCATGTAACAGCAACACTCTACCACCACCTTTACCGTCGCGACGGTACGCTGCGCCGCATGTTGCCTTTTAGCGCAAAGAAGAGAAAGGGGAGTAATGAACGCTAGGATTGCCGCACTGGCCGCAGCACTAATGTTGGCAATGACGGTTGGGTCGCAAGCGTCTGAATGGGCTGTGCTGAAACCGGAAAGCAAGTTGGAATTTGCGGGCTTGCAGATGGGTGTTCCCACCGGCGGCGAATTTACTGCCTTTACCAGCACGATCGCTTTCGACCGTGACAATCTCTCTGCTAGTTCGGTTCGCGTGGTCATCGACCTCGGAAGCATTGCCACCCCATTGCCACTAATCGCGCAAATTCTCGTCCAGGAACCCTGGTTCGATATTGCCAACCATCCCCAGGGAATCTTCGAGGCAGGGGAATTTAGGCAAGTGACCGACATGCATTACGAAGCAAACGGCATGTTGACATTGCGCGGTGTTACACGGCCCGTCAGCTTCTCATTTGAATTTGCCTCATATGGCAAAGACCCCGAACAGCAAGGCTGGCTAAAAGCAATTTTATTGGGGGAAGCGACAATGCAGCGTACCGCTTTCGGTATAGGCAAGGGTGAGTGGGGTGCAACGAATATTGTTGCCGACGATGTGACTGTAACTGTGCGCCTTACTGCCAAAAAACAAATCATGCCCTAGGACATTGCCATCTATGGTAAGAGCGCTCGAAACTAATAGGAACACATCGGACTTTCTCGCAAATCACAATTAAAATGTAAGTTTAAAAGGCCCCAGCCATAATCGCCAATCGCTGGAGCGTGAGGAGAGAGCGTATGAGTAACACTGGTCGTAATGGCCAACCGCATGACACCGAGCCGAAGGATATAGATCTTCGCATTAAGGCGCTGGAATCAATTTTATTGGATAAAGGCTTGGTCGATGCGCAAGGTTTGAACGAAATTATCGAGACCTATGAAAATAGGATTGGTCCTCATAACGGTGCGCAGATTGTTGCCCGAGCTTGGACGAAATCAGATTACAAGAAGTGGCTGTTAAACGACGGAACAGCTGCCATCGCTAGTCTTGGCTTCACTGGCATTGAGGGAGCAGACGTGGTTGTTGTTGAGAATACGCCCAATGTTCATAACGTCATCGTTTGTACACTATGCTCATGTTACCCTTGGCCGATACTTGGCCTTCCACCAAGATGGTATAAATCAGCAGCATATCGAGCACGCGTAGTCATGGAACCACGCAGCGTTCTTGCCGAATTTGGCCTTGTTTTGGAAGAGCAGTGTGAAGTCCGCGTGTGGGATAGCACTGCCGAGGTGCGATACATGGTTTTACCAGAACGTCCGCCAGGAAGTGAGGGTTTGGATGAGAAATCCTTGGCTGAGCTCGTTACTCGGGATTCCATGATCGGTGTGGCGCGTCTTTAGGATGCGGGCTTGCCAATAATAAGCGTTGGGGTCTAGGAAGGAAAACGAATGAATGGGTTGCATGATATTGGTGGAATGCAAGGACTAGGTCCCGTGCCAAGGGAAGCAGATGAGCCGGTTTTCCACGCGGAGTGGGAAAAGCGCGTCTTCGCGTTGATGGTCTCGACGCTCGGGGGAGGCGCCTTCAACGCCGGAGAATTTCGCCATGCCGTAAACGAACGATTAGACCAATCGCAATATTTGACGCTCGACTATTATGAGCGATGGATTCAGGGCATTGAAATGCTATTGATAGAAAAGGGCTTGATAACTCAAGACGAGCTAAAGAACCGCTTCGAGAAGCTTTCGAAGGAAGTCGGTTGATGCGTGTTGTCACACCGAAGGTAGCCCGGCAAATAATACACCATGGCGGCTCAGCCCGTATAGACGCGGCGACCGCACCCTGCTTCAGTGTTGGCCAACGTGTCACTGTCCGTAATATTCACCCCTGTGGCCATACACGTGTTCCTCGCTATGTCCGCAGCAAAACAGGCGTGATTGAACGAGACTATGGCGTTTTCGTTTTTCCAGACACAAGCGCTCATGGGGAAGGGAATAAACCTCAACACTTATACAATGTATGCTTCTGCGCACAGGAACTTTGGGGGTCAACAGCCTCGAAGCACGATTTTCTTTATATCGACCTTTGGGACGATTATTTGGAACTGGCCTGACATCTCCTCTACCCCAATCAATGGTTTATATTTTCCAACATTATTAAGCTCGGCCAGAGAAACCACCTCCAGCGACCTCTGTGTCGATCAGCCAGCTAGATCATCTGCCCCTAATCGCGTACTGGCTGGTTTTGGCCACCAAGCGGTGCTGGTACGCAAATGTATTTAGCTCATCAATAATGTTGCAATAACTGTATAACGAGCTGGCACATCACGGTTTTTCATATTTACGCTGTTGCTTGCATTGACCGTTGCCCGAAATACAAAGGAATTTCATGAGCAATCTGTCCAACGATAGCCTAACGAGCTGCCTCTCTTATGCTACCTTGTTGAGCAGCTAGAATACGTCACTTTGTAGATCTTGAATAAACATAAGGAAAACACCATGGCATCGGCTGACCTTGACCTCTGTTACATGACAGCAACGGAAGCAATTTCTAAGTTCAAGACTAAAAAGATCTCACCAGTTGATCTTATGAAAGCGGTGATCGACCGTTGTGAGGCCGTTAACCCTAAGGTCAACGCATTTACCTATACATTTTTTGAGCGCGCGCTCGCCCAAGCAAAAAAGGCCGAAGCGCGATATATGAAGACGGATGGACGAACGCGCGCGCTTGAAGGCATTCCAACAGCTATTAAAGATTTTCACTCCGTCAAAGGCGAAGTCACAACTTTAGGGTCCAAAATTTTTGCGAATACACGCTCTGACAACACAGCTCCAACCATCGAACGACTCTTTCGAGCTGGTGCTATTATGCATTGTCGGACAACTACGCCCGAATTTGCCCATTCGGGTACAACAAAAAGCCCCCTTTGGGGGATTACCCGAAATCCGTGGAACCTCGACTACGGACCGGGTGGAAGCAGCGGAGGTGCGGGTGCAGCCGTTGCGGCCGGTATGACGACGATTGCAGATGGTACTGACGGTGGTGGATCTATTCGTATTCCTGCATCCGCTTGTGGACTTTTTGGTTACAAGCCACCTTTTGGCCGCAATCCGCTCGACCGCGAGCACCCCTACGAGCCAATCCTACACTATGGGCCTATAACTCGTAGTGTCGCTGATGCGGCTCTAATGCAGAACGTAATGTCCGGGCCCCACGAAGTTGACATATGTTCTCTCAGAACCCGGCTGCGTTTGCCTAAGGCGTTCAAAGGTATAGAGGGTTGGAAAGTCGCACTCTCCATGGACCTTGGGTACAAAGAAATTGACCCAGAAGTTGAGGCCAACACGCGCCAAGCGGCAAAGGTATTTGAGAGCCTTGGATGTTCTGTAGAAGAAGTAGATCTCGCTTGGAACTATGGAGTGACAGACGCCTGGCTGGCCCACTGGCAGGGCTTGTTCTGGGCTGTTGCGGGTGATCTCTATCCGCGGTGGCGGTATGAAATGGACCCGTTCGTCACCAGCATCCTGGAGGCAGGCAGCAGACATGATGCAACTCGCATGTACAATGTAAATACTGTGCGTGGCGAAATGTATAAAACTCTAGCTCCCATTTTAAGTAAGTTTGATATTTTAATCACGCCCACACTTTGCGTGCCTGCAGTTAAGGCGGACCACAGCGAGGCTAATCCAGATTTTTCCATCAACGGTAAGCCGGTGCCAGCATATCTAGGATGGATACAAACGTATCCGTTTAATCTGATGAGTCAGTGCCCAGTGGCAAGTGTGCCAAGCGGTACATCAAAATCGGGGGTCCCCACGGGACTTCAGATCATTGCTAAGACCTACGACGATATGAGCGTTTTCCGCGCAGCAAGCGCCTTCGAATCTGCTAAACCTTGGCTTGGTAACAGGCCCGGCGTCTAAACCTGGAAAAAGACGTNGGAATTATTGTGCGCANAGAACAGAACACAGCGAAACGAGAGGATGAGATGTGGCTACGAAATTAACAAAAGCAGAGATCAAGGACATTAACTTTCAATACTTGCCGCGTCTCACTGTGAATAACGCAGAAGAATACCTAAGCAAATCCGCCAAGCGCAGCGCGCGGGTTCGCAAGAATCTTGCCTGCGAAATCGACGTGCCATACGGCAAAACGAAGGGGCAGAAACTCGATATTTTCCCCGCTTCACATAAGGGGTCACCTGTGCACGTATTCATTCACGGGGGTTACTGGCGCTCTCTTGATAAAGATATCTATTCNCACCTTGCCGCTCCGATGGTCTCGGCCGGAGCTACAGTGGTGTTACCCAACTACGATCTCTGCCCGAATGTGCGCATTACAGACATCGTTAACCAGATGAGGAGTGCTATTTCTTGGGTCTACAAAAACATCGCTAACCACAACGGTGACCCTAAAAGAATCTACCTATCTGGTCATTCCGCGGGCGGACACCTTACCGGGATGATGATTGCAACAGACTGGTCAAAGGTGGGTCGTCTCCCAAAGAACCTGATCAAAGGATCCGCACCTCTGAGCGGACTTTTTGATATCGAACCGCATCGGCACTCGCAACTACAACCGGATATCCGATTGACGGCCAAAGAGGCAAAAGCCATGAGCCCTATGTACCTAGCTCCCTTGGCGAAAACGCCTGTAATTGTTGCTGTCGGGGGCGCTGAGCCGGATCTGTTCCATTGGCAATCACTTGAGTATGCAGCCCGCCTCAGGTTTCATCGCATCAAAGTTGAATATTTGTCGACGCCTGGTGATAATCATTTCGCGATTACAGACCGCCTCGGTAACGCTCGAGATCCGTTGACTAAGGCATTAATTTCTCAAATGGGTCTTTGATGTAGCTCTTACTGTAGCCAGCACACGCATATAGAGATCAGCCACCTCTGCCCTAACAACCTCTCTTGACTGCCTGTCTCTACTCGCGTGTTTTTAGGAATTGTTAGGGAATTCGTTAAAATCATAACCTGATATACATTGTGACAGCCGTCTGCTACCGCACAGATATTTGAGATCGATCAGGAAAAAACTAGGATATGTATTTGATGTGATGTTGAGGTTTTTGACGCTATTAGTTTGCGCTTCTTTATTAGCGGGCTGCTCGCTGATCGGTATCCGATCTGCCTACGAGCAACCAGCATATGTTCTCGTGGAAACATTATCAGACGAAATCTTAATACGTCGCTCTACACCTATACTGGCGGTCGAGACTACCGTCGATATCCTTGGCCACGATGAAGCTCAGGATGCGGCATTTAGGCGGCTTTTTGATTATATCTCCGGTGCAAACCTCAAAGATGAAATCACAAATGTGACTGACACTGCTACGCCCCTCCCAAAATCGGAGGAGATTTCCATGACCACACCAGTAGAAACATCGCGCACTGGCACAAACGGTATTCGAATGCGATTCTTTTTACCAGCCAAGTGGACTTTTGAAACTGCACCGAAACCGACCGACCTGAGGGTTCAACTGGTTGAAGTGCCAGGGCAATTACAAGCGGTGTTTCGGTTTAGTGGTTTAGCAAGCGAAGAAGAGATCGCCAAAAATACGAAGACTCTTAAATCGTTGCTCCACAAATCATCATGGTACCCTGCAAGCACTCCTGTGACACATATATACGATCCGCCTTGGACAATACCATTCTTGCGGCGTAACGAGATTGTGATCCCAGTTCTACCTGCTTCTTCTTAAATCCCTGCGATCAAAACGCAACCGCATCGCAGCAGCGGGCGAAATGATAGCTGCCCCTTAGATTTTTAATATTCATTCGCGGATTGGAGCAATAACCACAAACNACCGAAAACTTTCTGGGAGTATTTCATGTTCGAACACCACACCGCAGAAATTGACGATGTCCGGCTTCATTATGTGACGGTTGGGAATGCCCCAAAGGTACTTTGTCTACTCCATGGTTGGCCACAAACCTGGTGGGAATGGCGCCGGGTCATACCGACATTGGCCGAACATTTTACGGTCGTCGCTCCCGACTTGNGAGGCCTCGGTGACTCGTCCTGCCCGCCGGGCGGGTATGACAAGCGCAATGTTGCAAATGATATTTGGAGGTTAATGTATGAAGTACTCGGCCACGAGCAATTTTGTCTAGCTGGCCATGATTGGGGCGGACCGGTAGCCTACGCTTTAGCCCATGCGCATGGCAGCGCCGTGACACGCCTGGCCATTCTAGATGTGGTCATTCCCTTTGGTAGCCCAGACGATCTGACCTGGGGCGGTAGACGTTGGCATCATGGCTTTCATTGGGTCCAAGACCTNCCNGAAGCCTTGGTGGCAGGACGCGAACGGNTATATCTCTCTTGGTTTTATAAAAACCTTGCCTATAACCCCTCGGCAATTANACCGAAGGACATTGATGAATATGAGCGCGCTTATTCTCAACCTGGAGTGCTACGTGCGGGCTTCGAATATTATCGTGCCACACCCAAGGATATTTCCCACAATAACGAGAACATGAAAACTAAGCTTGCAATGCCGGTTTTGGCTTTAGGTGGCAGTGGCGGCAAAGGACGAGGATTGCAAGTTATGGAAAACATGAAGGAATTAGCAACAAAGGTAAAAGGTGGAGAGATCGCGCATTGTGGTCATTGGCTACCAGAGGAGCAACCCGATACCGTGGCACGCGAGATGCTGAACTTTTTTTGCCAAACCTCCTGAACGCAAATATTCGATAGAACCCCAAGTATGAGTAAATCCGAAACACAACACCTGTANTAGTATGACAGGTTTTAGGTTTTATCTATTACCTTACAGTATAACTTATCTGCTTGAGAANTAGAGAAAGATTGTTAACGATGTAACACNGTATGANCCTCACCTCGATTTTNCAATATACACGNATTTCAAAAAACTTNGTGATATTGATATTTTAGACGATTGACATANNTTTGTTGTGGTTCCTTTTGAGTTAGATNNCGATGCCAGACAATGGGAGCATTATGACAGTATTATNTTNTTCCTCTAAAGACATACATTAGGTTACTTNTNCCCTTTATAAGCTGTCGCACCGATTTNTAAATTTCCCTGCCTCTATGATAACCCTCCGGCAAATTTCCTTTATAGCCAGGGAGGCACCCTCTCAAATGGTTATAATACTCTTTAATTTCAAACAAATAAGGTTCATAAATCAAATTCTTCACATTCATGTTCATTTTTAATTCCTGGGAATATACCTCACAAACATTTGAATATATAAACCTCATACCCTGAAAGTGATATAATAAAAGCCTATCCTCATTAAGTTTTATAATATCATTATAACTTCCTGTAACATTATAATTCTGAATATTCCAAGGGGCAGCATTTAACCCAGAGTGTCCAATGCTCCCAACATACTCAAACTTGTGATACATCACTTCAAGATACTTTTGATCGGCATAAGTATCACTAGTCGGTATAGCGCTACAACTTTCTGCGCACCTCTGTTCCCACCATTTTAATGCCTCTAATCCCTTTTGATCATTTCTAAAACCGATAAAACCTGCATTAAATTGGCCGGAAACCTCTCTATATTTGGCAAACTTCTTGGAGAAACGATGTGCGGTTAATACTACAGACCAATTATTATCCAACTCAATACATTCTTCAATATTGGCAAACACAAACATATCAGAATCAAGGTAAAATACCCACTCACCGGAATCAGCGTGTTTAAG
>PBDG01000021.1 GCA_002717225.1 Rhodospirillaceae bacterium
CATTGCCTTTTATCTTACCGGTCTGCGCATCAACCCCCGTGATTTCGAATATGCCATGCGCCTGTGAATATGAGGGGAACAGGGTTTGGAACTGGGCTAATTGGTCCTGCTGCTCGCTGAGACCGCTCATTGGCCTGCCTCCGCCGCGAGGTGATCCAGGAGGCCTTGAATATCTTCCCACCGCCAGGCGGTGGTATTAGGCCCCAACTTTACCGGTTTTGGAAATCGGCCTTCCGCCACACCGGCCCACCAGGATGATGCCGAGATCGGCAATATCGGCTCCAGTGGGGGGGACGAGTTCCGGTTACCAATGATTTGCTGAAGACGCAGATAGCGTGTGGTGTTTTGGGTTGGGCGCATGCCAAGCTCCTTGGATTTTGTTGGACATGGCCCCCCATTATTGCTGCCTGAAAGTCGGGAGGGAGGTTTAAAGTATTTAAGGCGTATCGCCGATTTTATGCCTACTTTTCAGTGTTATGGCCTCATCTCTTTGGGGGCGTTACCTCCTTTTCTCCCACCTTCGCGCACTTTTCTGCCTATGTCGGTGTCAGGCCTTTCGCGTTCCCTTTGCGCTTCCGATTCGGCTAGCGCCATCCGCAGCCGCTCGTTCTGCTGCTGAGACACTTCAAGTTCTTGTTTGTAGTCATCGATGGCGCCAAAGGCTTTTGTTCTACCGACCTCTCCCACCGCTGCCACACCGCCAACATCTATGATCTCTCCGTGGTGCATGCGGCGGATATTGGAATATTTCTTCCCGTACCTCTTGTTCGCCCATGCTGCTATCTCACTAAATTTAAAGAGTCCCGCAGGAGAGGCCTCAAGGGTTCTTTGTGTGATGGCGTATCGAACGTGATTGTCCACACGGCGTCGTAGATCCCGGCGCCCTTCGTCCGAGGTCAAGAGATCGGTGATCATGGACACGGCTTCGCCATGTCCAATCATGCGGTTGGCCCTGTAATTCTCGGGTGGATCGTACTTAAGCCGCTTGTATGGTTTACCCATTGCCTGCCATTAACCGCCGGACCTAAATTCTACCGAGACCACTTGGCCTTTAGCACCGCATACATAGTCACCCCACGCGGCCATGAGGGGTCGCCTTTTTTCCAAAAGGTCTCCGCGCCGGTATGCACTTTCCACCTTGTTCGGGATTTTGTGCGCGAGGGCCATCTCCGACACTTCGTTGGGAACACTGGTGGTCTCGGATGCCCAGTCCTTGAAGCTGGACCGAAGCCCGTGGACCGTCGCCGTGAGGCCGAGACGCCGCTGCAGCACAAAAAGAAGCGTGTTGTACGAGAGAGGCTTCCCGGTGATGTGATTTGGGAAGATGAGCTGGGAATCGGGTGACAGCGCTCTTGCCTGCTCCAATAGTTTCATCGCATGGCTGGTAAGGGGTACGCGATGCGTCTCTTTCATCTTCATCCTGCTGGCTGGGACGACCCACAGCCGTTTTTCCAAATCGATCTCGCCCCACTCCGCCCCCAAGACCTCGATAGTCCTTGCGGCGGTGAGAATCAGGAATTCTAAAGCTAGTTTTGATTCCGGTTTGGCTGAGCAAGCGCGAAGCTTGCCAATAAGTTCGGGAACGTGATCGAAGTGAAGCGATGCATGGTGCTGCACATCGTGTTTCTGTCGGGGTAGGCCTGCCAGTGCTGATACCACTGGGTCGTCGCCTGTATAGAAACCACTCGCACGCGCCCATTTGATTACCGCCGAAATCCTCTGGGCAAGGCGCTTTGCCGTCTCCGGCTTCTCGGTCCAGATCGGTGACAGTATGCGCAGCACGTCCGCTGACGTGATTTGACGGACTGGCCTGGGTCCAATTAACGGAAAAGCATACCGCTCAAGGGTATTGATCCACTGTGCTGCATGCTTGGAGTTTTTCCAAGTCGGTACCAAGCCCTTGTATACGGTGATTGCAGCCTTTTCGAAGGTGGGTGTTTCTTTACTCTCACTGCGACGCTCTTCGAGAGGATCGCCGCCACCGCGGGCTATTGCGCGATATCTCTGGGCCGTCACGCGGGCCTGTGCGAGAGATACGGTTCTTACGCCGCCGAGCCCCATATCCCGCCTGCGGCCACGGACTACTGTTCGAAGGACCCAGCGCTTTGCGCCAGATTTGTCGACAACCAGATATAGGCCATTTCCGTCCGCGTAGCGCCCCGCGGCAGACAGCTTTGCAATCTGCATTGCAGTGAGCGCGTTGACGGGATGCTTGCCTTTAACCATTTCCCATCCCACAAAACATACCACATTTTATGCTGGATTGGGTTGGGCGTCAATGGATGGGGTTGGCCGTTTGTCCCATATTATCCCATATATTCAGTAGTTTAATGGACGCGGTTGGATGCCACTGAACGGGGGTATGGCGGAGGGAGAGGGATTCGAACCCTCGATAGAGCTTTACACCCTATAACGGTTTAGCAAACCGTCGCCTTCGACCACTCGGCCACCCCTCCTAGTATTGCCCGCTGGGTTACGACGCACCTTATCTAATTGCGCTAACCTAGGCTGTCAACGCGAAGACCAGCGAGGTTTAGGTGCCTTTGGTGATGGGCTCAGAAATATCTGCGTTGATGATACCACCGGTTAGGCGTTCGAGCTCGGCGAGGCTAGTGGCAAAGACGCAATAAGGGTGGCCAGCGGCAGCGTAGAGGATCTCGAAGCGTTCTAAACTAGCGTCGATAGCAATGGGTAGATGGTGCTCATGGGCGACTGGTGCAACGCCTCCAATGGCGAAACCCGTGGCCTCGCGCACGAGATCCGCATCCGCCTGCTTGCACCCACCTTGCAATCCAAGTAAGGCGGGCAAGATTTTGGTATCGCATCGCCGGTCGCCAGCAACGAGCGCCACTACCGCCTGTCCGGACACAGAAAACACCAGAGTTTTGACGATACTACCCAGTTCAGTTCCGATGCTGTCTGCGGCGTCCTGAGCGCTCCGTGCAGTTCCGCTGAGCTCAATCACTTCGGCCGTGGCGCCCAGTTCCGCAAGTGCCGCGCGCACCCGCTTGACCGAGGAATTCTCCAAATTCGACATCGTCGCGCTCCTAACTGCCCTTCTCTTCCCCGTCGGGGAAGGCATCAGACCAGATGGCGCCAACGCGTGGTACGACACGTCCGCGCTTGACTGCCGGACGCGTCCAGATGATGTCAAACCAATCCTTGAGATGGGGATAGTTTACCCAATCCACCTCGTGCCATTCGAAGCGCGACACCCAAGGCCATGTGGCTATATCAGCAATGCTGTAGTCGGGCCCAGCAAGATAAGTGCTCTCGGCCAAACGGCGGTCCATCACACCATAAAGCCGATTGGTCTCACGTAAATAGCGGTTGCGTGCATAGGCAAACTCCGGCTCTGTCTTGTTCCTGAAATGATGCGTCTGGCCAAACATGGGTCCGACATTGGCCATCTGGAACATGACCCATTGAATTTCTTCCATATGGCGGCGCGGATCGGCTGAGATAAACCGACCAGACTTATTGGCGAGATAGATCAAGATGGCACCAGATTCGAACAATGAGATGGGCTTGCCACCAGGTCCGTCACTGTCGGTCAGGGCGGGGATCTTGTTGTTAGGGCAGAGTTTAAGAAAGTCTGGATCAAACTGCTCGCCCTGGCCAATATCGATCTCATGAACCTGGTAATCCAAACCAAGCTCTTCTAGCAAGATTGAGACCTTGAATCCGTTGGGCGTCTGCCAAGTATAGAAATCGATCACGCCCAGCTTTCCTTCGACAGCAGTGCATCAATTGTACAGCAGCCGTTTTGTGCAAGCATACACGACTGCCACGCGGCAATAACTATCATCTGGGCAAAGCTGTCGATGACACCAGAGATCGGTATCAACCGTCCACCGTCATACAGAGTAATGTTTTGACGGACGAGCGATATGCTGGTCATGTAATTCTTCCCTTCAAGAAGGGTTGGTTAACGCAATTGATTAGCTTGCCATCGTGCAGATACGCTGCAGCAGTCGCTGCTGCGCCGCAGCGAATTTCTGCAAAAGTCGCCGCGGAATAGAAAGAGCAATGGGGCGTAATGCATAGCCGCCCCTTCAGCCAATCCTCCTCCCCCAACCAGGCCTGGAGTAGAGGGTGCGCGGCAGGTGGCTCCTCAGGGAAAACGTCAAGGGCAGCGCCGGCCAAACGGCCCTCGCGTAAGCCCCACTCTATGCCATCAAGGTCCACCAGGCCACCGCGGGCACAATTAACGAAAATAGCGCCAAGCTTCATTTGAGCTACGGTTTCCCGGTTAATCATGTTCCGCGTCTCGTCATTGAGCGGTGTATGAATACTAACCACATCGGCCCATGAGAACATCTCGCTCAGATCGTGAAAGCGCCGAAAACCCAGGGAATTATCGTGACCAATCGGAAGATACGGATCGTAATATGCTGGCGTCATGCCGAAAGCTTGGGCGCGCAACAGTACGCCAGTTCCGATCCGCCCGCAGCCTATAACAGCAAAATTTTGATCACGTACGCGGCGCATTTCGGATGCCACGCCCCATTCCCAGCCATTCACAAATTCTGGCCGCAGCAGTCGATCATAGGTGAAGAGCCCGCGCATAAGTGCCAGCGACATTGCCAGAGTAGAGCTCATCACATCAGTGAAGTCGTAGGTCGGTACATTGCATACCGGGATGCCGCGCGCACCGCAAACCTCTAGACCCATGCGATCATATCCGATGCCACAACGCACAACGATGCGACACTTGTCCAGTTTTTCGACCAGCTCTGCATCGACGGTAATGTCCTGCCAGGCGAGGATGGCATCGCAATCAGCCCATGATGAATCAGGAATATCTTCTGCTCGGACAGCGCGGTGAACCTCAATCTCGGCATCTGGCCCGAGAGCTTTGAGCTCGACATCAGCTTCCCCTGGAAACTGGGCATCAGGAATAATTGCTTTCATTCACCTTCTCCAAATAACACTGAACGTGCTTCTCGGTCGAATTCTTAGGATGGTGTGTGTACCTCCGCCAACACCCCCAGACCGCGCTTAACGGCTGGACGTGCCGCGAGGCGAACAAACCAATCAGCGACTTCGGCGTAGGGCGAAAAAAATCCCCCTTCCTTTACCAAACCCTGGACCCATCCAAAGAGCGCTATATCGGCGATGGTATAATCACCCCCAGAGACCCAGTTTCGCCCATCGAGCCGCTTGTCCATTACGCAAAGCAAGCGCGATGCTTCGTTGGTGTAGCGCTCAATGGCGTAGGGCACTTCCTCGCTGGCATAGCGCGTGAAATGATTTGCCTGGTCAAAAAACGGCCCCACACCACTCATCTGAAACATCAGCCATTGTAGCACTTCATATTTGCTACGTGTGGTCTTACCGAAGAAGCGTCCCGTCTTTTCGGCGAGGTAAAGCATGATGGCGTCTGATTCAAACAAGGTAATGTCGGAATCGACGAGTACCGGTGTCTTACTATTGGGATTGAGCGCGACAAATTCCGGCGCAAACTGTTCACCCTTCATGATATTCACCGGTATTACTCTGTAATCAAGGCCGAGTTCCTCAAGAAGGATGGTAACTTTCCAACCGTTTGGTGTGGGCCAATAGTAGAGATCGATCATGGTATTTTAATCCCTGCGCGCGGCGCGCTCTCTTCTCTCCTCGATTCTAGATCCTTGTCCTTCGCCGGGATGAAAGCTCCTTAATCCGTCAGCGTCCGCTCACTCTTATCGATTGCGACGTCGTTGGCGGAGATATCCTGGACCGACATCATGCCGTTATCGTCATATTGCCAATGTTCGTTACCATGGGTGCGATACCACTGACCGGTGTCGCGGTGGCACCATTCGCTAATAAAGCGGACCGAGATGCGATTGCCCGCGAAGGCCCACATCTCCTTCTTCAAGCGGTAATCCTGCTGGACAGGCCAACGCTCACTGAGAAAGGGAACTATATGCTCTCGGCCCTGGAAAAAGTGATCTTTGTATCTCCAGCAGGTGTCTTCGCTGTAATCATCCGGGACTTCCTCGGGCACTCGGCGGTTCCATGCATCTTCCGCGTTCTGCACCAATTTACGAGCACTCTCTTCATCAAATGGCGGTGTAATACGACCTGGCATGGCTATTCTCCTGGGCTCAAACGTTCAGCTTTTGACTCAGGATTTCGTTAGCGATCTGCGGGTTCGCCTTGCCCTGGCTAGCCTTCATCACCTGACCGACAAACCAGCCCATGAGCTTATCCTTACCGCCCTTATATTCCGCAACCTTGCCTGGATTGTCGGAAATGACCTGTTCCACCACCGCTTCGATAGCGCCTGTATCAGTGACCTGTTTGAGTCCGCGATCCTTGATGATTGAATCCGCCTCACCACCTGTATCAAACATGATTTCAAAAACTTCTTTGGCGATGCGGCGCGACAGGGTTTTGTCGGCAACCCGATCAACGAGACCACCCAAGCTCAAGGCGGAAACCGGCGAGGCGGTGATGTCGAGACCGGTAGCATTAAGCGCTCCAAAGAGCTCGCCGGTTACCCAATTGGCGGCCAACTTGCCGTCGCGGCCATCCGCGACTGCCTCGAAATATTCTGCGATCTCTTTTTCGGCCACCAGCACGCCCGCTTCTTCAACGCTCAAGCCGTAGACATCTATGAAGCGCTCTTTCTTGGCATCGGGAAGCTCCGGCAACTCCCGCTTCAGCTCTTCGACCCAGTCGGCCTCCAAATCAACCGGAAGCAGGTCTGGATCAGGAAAATACCGGTAGTCGTGCGCCTCCTCCTTGGAACGCATGCTGCGCGTCTCGCCTTTCCCAGAATCGAAGAGCCGCGTTTCCTGATCAATCTTGCCGCCCACCTCGAGGATTTCGACCTGGCGAATCGCCTCATATTCAAGTGCCTTCATAACGAAGCGTACGGAGTTAAGGTTCTTGATCTCGCAGCGCGTTCCGAATTCCTCTCCAGGACGTCTTACCGAGACGTTTGCATCGCAACGCAAGCTACCCTGCTCCATATTGCCGTCGCAGCTTCCTATATAGCGCAAGATTGAGCGGATTTTACGTATGTAGGCGCCAGCCTCCCCGGGTGAGCGGATATCCGGTTCGGAGACGATCTCCATCAGCGCCACGCCTGCGCGGTTAAGATCGACGAAGGTTGCATCGGGCCGCATGTCATGGATACTCTTGCCAGCATCCATCTCCAAGTGAAGGCGGGTGATACCTATCTCGCGCGTCTCGCCATTTTCCAAATTGATTTCAATTTTTCCCTCACCGACGATGGGCTGGCTGTACTGAGAAATCTGATAACCTGGCGGCAAGTCGGGATAGAAATAATTCTTACGATCGAACACCGAATGAAGATTGATCTCGGCGGCAAGCGCAAGCCCGGTGCGTACCGCCTGGCGAACGCATTCGCCGTTGATCACAGGCAGCATGCCCGGCATAGCAGCGTCGACCAGCGCCACCTGGGTATTGGCCTTGGCCCCGAACTCGGTCGGCGCGCTGGAGAAGAGCTTGGCCTTGCTAACCACCTGGGCATGGATCTCCAGGCCGACGACCATCTCCCATTCGCCACTCTCACCCTCGATGCGGTAAACGCCCATCATACGCCCCCTGTCAGATAGGGTGGGCGGACGGTGAATTGAGCAACGGTTTCAAGGAATTGCGCGGCGTTCATCAGTGCACCCTCCTCGAAGGGCCGGCCGATCAATTGCAAGCCGAGAGGTAGACCATCTTCACTGAGACCCGTCGGTACCGAGATGCCGGGTAATCCGGCCAAGCTTGCTGGCACTGTGAAAATGTCGTTTAGATACATGGCGATGGGATCATCCATCTTCTCGCCGATGGCAAAAGCAGCCGAGGGAGCAGTCGGTGTAAGCAACACGTCGACCTTTGCGAATGCCTGCTCAAAGTCGCGCGCTATAAGAGTACGAACCTTCTGTGCTTTGAGATAATAGGCATCGTAATAACCGGCGGAGAGCACGTATGTGCCAATCATGATGCGGCGTTGGACCTCGGCGCCGAAGCCCTTAGCGCGGGTCTTCTCGTACATATGGGTGAGATCGCCACCGGTCTCGCGCAGGCCATAGCGCACGCCGTCATAGCGCGCCAGGTTAGAGGAGCACTCCGCGGGAGCGACTATGTAATAGGTGGGCAACGAGTATTTCGTGTGGGGCAGCGAAATGTCGATGATCTCTGCGCCGGCGTCTCGATACCAATCGACACCCTGCCGCCACAATGTATCGATTTCTGCCGGCATGCCGTCAAGGCGGTATTCCGCAGGTATACCGACACGGAGGCCGTTGATATCACCCGTTAGCGCGGCTCTGTAATCCGGCACTTGGAGATTGACCGAAGTCGAATCCTTAGGGTCATAACCGGCCATTGCACTGAGCATCAGTGCCGCGTCCTCAACGGTGCGGGTGAGTGGCCCAGCCTGATCAAGCGAGGAAGCGAAGGCAATCATGCCCCACCGCGAGCAACGACCATAGGTGGGCTTCAAGCCAACGATACCACAAAAAGCCGCTGGCTGACGGATCGAGCCACCGGTATCAGTACCAATCGCTCCAAGAGCCAGATGTGCCGCCACCGCAGACGCCGAACCACCAGAGGAACCCCCTGGCACCAGCGGCTTGTTGTCACTCCGGCGGCGCCAAGGATTTATAACATTACCGTAATAGCTGGTGACGTTAGCTGAGCCCATAGCGAACTCGTCCATATTCGCCTTGCCCAGCATCACCGCGCCTTGGCGCCAGAGGTTTTCGGTGACAGTCGATTCATACGGAGGCTCGAAGCCATCGAGAATACGCGAGCATGCCGTAGAGTGGATACCCTGGGTGCAATAGAGATCCTTGACGGCGATCGGCACACCTTCCAGCAGGCCGTCCTCGCCGGCGGCCAGACGTTTGTCTGCCGCGTCGGCGCGTTCGAGAGCGTGATCGAAGGTCTCTGCGACTAGGGTGTTTAGCTCGCGTGCGTCCTCACAGGCCCGGATATGCGCGTCCGTCAACTCTCGGGCAGAAAATTCTCTCTTCTCCAAACCAATCCGCGATTGGGCTATGGTGAGATCGGTGAGCGCGCTCATTCGATCACCTTAGGAACAACAAAGAAGCCGTCTTCCTCTTCCGGTGCATCCGCCAGCAATTCGTCACGCGGTGTGGCTTCGCCTACGTTGTCGGTCCGCTGTGGTGCCTTTACGGCAACAACGCTGGTCATCGGCACGATGTCCTCGGTGTCCACGTCGGATAACTGCTCAACCCAGGTGAGGATAGCATTGAGCTCATCAGCCAAGCCATCTGTCGCCTCATCTTCAATTTCGATGCGTGCCAGTTTAGCTATGCGCAGCACGGTGGCCTTATCAATTGCCATGTGTCAGGGTGCCCGAAGTAAGATCGTAAAATCCCAACCGCTTGCGGCATAGCTCAAGGCTTTTCAATGCCTTGGAGCGGCGGAGCAGCAAATTAACACCGGGCCGGACGAGGCGCAACATGACGCTCTGCACTATCGATGGTCTTGCAGCGATACTGCCGCCGGTTGGTCGCCTGATCGGCCTCGATCCAGGCAAAAAATTTATTGGTGTCGCACTCTCGGACCTCTCGCGCACGGTGGCGAGCCCGGCAGAGACTCTCAAACGCGGTAAGTTCGCTGATCTCGCCGTTCACCTCGACGAATTGATAAAGGCCGAGGAAGTAGCTGGCATCGTTGTTGGCCTGCCGCTCAATATGGATGGTTCAGAAGGGCCGAGCGCGCAATCCGCACGACAATTGGCGAGAAACCTTTCTGAGAAGCTTGATATCGCCGTGTCACTCTGGGACGAACGTCTATCTACAGCAGCGGTGGAGCGTGCCATGATTGATGCTGATCTCACCCGGCAGGGACGCCGGAAGCGCGTAGATAAGCTGGCTGCTGCCTACACGCTGCAAGGCGCTCTCGACTACCTAACACGCGTTAATAATTAGTCTTCGGCGTTGAGACCGCAGGTCAATCCACCATCTATGGGAAGAGCGATGCCAGTGATCCAGCGCGCCTCATCGGAAGCAAGAAACAAAAATCCGGCGGCGATATGCATCGGGTCGCCTAAACCGAGAGGGTGCAGCCCCTCAAGACGCGCTCGAAAGGCTTCAGGCTCATCCAGTAGGGACAGGTGGTAGTCAACCATTGGCGTTGGCACCCAGCCGGGGCATACGCAATTGACACGAATACACTCCTTGGCACCGTCAAGTGCCATATTCTTAGTGATCATCACCACGCCAGCCTTTGAGACGCCATAACTGACCTGTCCGGGAACGCCAATCAATCCAGCAACGGAGGCAGTGTTGAGGATCACGCCACCGCCTTGCGCACGGAAATGCGGCCAGATCGCCCTAGAGGTACGGTAGACACTCTTGAGATTGACGTCTAACTGATGATCCCAATCCACACCGGAGATTTCTTCCGCGGTGCCGATCACTGCTTGCCCGGCATTGTTGATCAAAATATCGACATGACCGAGTGAAGAGATTGATCCAGAAATTAGATCAGCGACATCATCGTCGCTTGTTACATCGGCCTTGATCGCCTGAGCGCGTCCACCGCCGGCGCGGATTTCCTCTGCCACCGCTTCGTTTCGCCCTGCGTCGACATCGGCACAAACTACCGCAGCACCTTCTTCAGCAAAGCGTAAGGCGGTAGCTTGGCCGATACCCGAGCCAGCACCTGTAACAATGGCGGTTTTACCCTTCAATCGCACAATGCCTTCTCCCCTAGCCACCAAACTCTCTAAACTCATCTGCATGGGCACGCACAAAATCGCTGAGCCGGCGCGGTGGCCGGCCTGTAACTCTCTCCACCGAATTGTTCACACCGCCCACCTCGCCAGCGCGAAACAGCGCAAACCATTCAAGAATTTCATCGACGAACCAGGCATCGATACCCGACGCCAACATGCCAGCACGGCTTTCATCGGGCGTGATATCAACAAAGCGAAAATTCTTGCCCGTTACCTCGGAGACAATGTTTGCTGCCGTGTAATAGCTCAGAGCTTGCGGCCCAGTCACGTCATAAACCCGCTCCGCATGTCCCGTTGAGATGAGCGCGGTCATTGCGGTGGCTGCTATATCGCGCGCATCAACAAAACAATATTTTGCCTCGCCTAGAGGTAAGCGGCAGGTCCGTGACTCATCAAAGCCCTGAGTTGATCCATAAAGGTTCTGCATGAACGCATTAGGGCGAAGGATGGTCCAGTTCATGCCAGAGGCACGGAGCGCCGCCTCGCTACGGCCATGCAGCCGCTGAAGCTTGGCGGAGCCTCGTTCGGAAGCATTGGGCACTGATATTTTGACAATACGCTCGACCCCAGACTCATGCGCGGCCTCGATGGCGTTAATCTCAAGCGTATCCATGGTCGGCTGTGCACCACAGAGAAGAAAAAGACGGGTTACATCGGCGAAGGCAGCGTGAAGGCTCGCACCATCAGCAAAATCACCCGGGCGGGTAATATCCGCTGGTAATTCCGCTAAAGGTTTGCGCACCATTGCACAAAAAGGTACGCCGCTTTGGCGCAGAAGCGATACCAGTTCGCGACCTATTTTTCCGGTAGCACCAGTTACCAGTATCAATCTTTATCTCCTGTGAAATGTTATTATTTGTTCGTTTATACCCCGGTGAATTAGCAGAAAGGTACGATATGACCGACGAAGGGAAAAGCAAGAGAGTACAGATCGACGGATGCATTGCTTTTGTCACCGGTGCTGCCGGGGGGATAGGCAGCGCCCTGGTCGAAACATTGTCGCGCCGCAGCGCCGGGCACATCTACGCGGCAGATCTGCCGGACCCACTCCGCAATGTGACGACCTGGCCCGCCAGGACCGAGCCCGTGGAGCTCGACGTAACATACGCCGAGGACGTCGCGACCGCCGCCCGGCGCTGCAGCGACGTGACCCTTCTCATCAATAATGCAGCTATATTGGAATTTGCCGGTCTCATTCAGGCTCCCTCTCTCGCCGGCGCTCGGGCACAGTTCGAAGTTAATTTTTGGGGCTATCTTGAAATGTGCCGTGCCTTCGCGCCGGTGCTGGCACGAAACAACGGCGGCGCGATAGTCAATGTGCTGTCAGAGGCCGCCCGCATCAACGCGCCCTTCGTCGGCGCCTATTCTGCCTCAAAAGCCGCTGCATGGTCGTTGACCCAGGGCGTAAGAGCAGAGCTTGCTGCCCAAGGCACTCATGTCCTCGCCGCCTTTCCGAGTTCAACAGACACGCCAATGCTGACTGGTCTCGACGGGCAAAAAGAGTCACCTGGAATTATCGCTGAGGGAATCTTAGACGCACTTGCCTCGGGTACGGAGGATATTTCGTTGGGCAAGCACTCGGTCTACTTTGAGTCGCTTTCACGTGACGACCCAAAAGCGGCGGAGCGTGAGTTCGCACTGTTTCTGCCAGGTGCCGACGCGATCCCTGATCAAGGCTAACGGCGCACGCTGCCCTCGCCGATAATACCGCGTTGAATCACCAGAGTGGCAAGCAGAACGATGGCTATACCGGGGATCGTCATGGCAGAGGGCAGACCGCGCCCGGACACCCAGTCGATGAATAGCACGAAGGCAGGAATGAGATAGGAATACGCCTGCACGCGTGTCGATCCGATAGCGATAGAGGTCGCTTGGATCATGAAAAAGGTTAAGAGGGTAGGACCAAATACAATCCAGGCAAGGCCACCCCAGACACTGCTCTCAACCATTGCCCAGTCAATCTGCTCCAACTCAGTATTTGAAAGCGCGAGAAAGCCAAGCGTTGTGATCAGCAAGAACCAAAAGCTCATCACGGCTACCGGTTCACCCCGATGCAGTTTGGGAATTAGCGCAGCGTAGAGCCCCATTGAGGCACAGCCGCCGAAGAAAATGGCGTCTCCCTCGCTCAGCTCGAGCGCAAAAAGCCGCTCTGGATCGCCGCGAAATATCACCCAGAGCGCACCCGCCAAGCCGATCACCATAGCTGCCCAGCGATAACGCCCGAGCCTTTCGCGCATCAGGAGCGCACCATAAATACCCGTGCAACCGGGAACGATAGTTGAAATCGCGCCGGCATTGAGGGAATCGGTAGTCTTCAATCCCTCGAACATAGTCCAGAAGAAGACACCAGAGAAAAACGACAGTACACCGTAACGCCAGAGGCCCGACAGGCCTGGCCACTTGAGTCCGTAGCGCCACATGATGAAGGGTACAAACAAAATAACGGCGCCGCCGAAGCGGATAGCCATCAACACGCTGGCCGGCATAGCGTTGGCGATCTCGTCACCGACGCTGAAAGTCGTAGATATGAAGAACATTCCCAAAATAGCGACCGCATGGGCCACGGACACGCTCACCGTTTCTGCCTGGTCTCTATCGCACCACGTTGAATGATCAAGCTCGCAATAAGTACAATGGCGATGCCGGGCAGCGTCATCGCTGGTGGCAAACCCCGTCCGATCGCCCAATCGATTAGTAGAACGAAAGCCGGGATGAAATAAGAATAGGCGAGTACTCGGGTCGGCCCAATACGTGGTGTAGCATATTGGAACATGAAGAAAGAAATGACCGTGCTGACCACGGCGAGATAGACGATCCAACCATATATTTCCAACCCGGTTGTAGTCCAAGGCGAGGCAACCAGGTCTTTGCCGGCGATGATGAGATAGAAAACCGCGCTGAACATCAATATCCAGAAGGTCATAATGGCCGTTGGCTCGCCTCGGTCGAAGCGCTTGATGAGCACGCCGTATAATCCAAATGCGACACAGCCACCGAGAAAGATGCCATCTCCCTTGTTGACATCAAGCGCAAACAAGCGCTCAGGGTCGCCGCGAAAAATAATCCACAGAGCTCCTACTAAACCGAGGGCCAGAGCCGCGAAGCGATAGCGGCCGAGCCGTTCGCCAGCGACGAAAAAGGCGATAATGGCCGAAAGCACGGGCACCGTCGTGAACAGCGCACTGGTGTTGAGTGCGCTAGTATAACGAAGCGACTCAAACATACACCAGAAGAAGATCGTTACCGCCAGAGCAATGGCAGCGTAGCGCCACAATGCTCCCCAGCCCGGCCACGCAAGGCCGTGTCGGAAGTAGACGTAAACTCCCATAAGCGCAGCAGCAACGACGAAGCGGATTAACATAAGTACGCCCGGCTCTAGCGCATGGGCGATCTCTTTACCGACAGGGAACGAAGTCGAGACCATTAGATTGGCCAACAGCGTCACAGCGTGAACGGTCGTCACACCGCCAGCGGGTATGGCCGGAAAAGCAGGGCGGTTTTTCATAGAAAAACAAAGATCTGCTATCTTCCCGTCCGCGTCCAGCCTCGATTCGCGCACCGAAAGGCGGTTTTGGCTCGCTGAGGCTACCCTACCCGTGCCAATTTTCTCTACGATAAGAGACCCTTGGGTCATGCCTCGCTCCACGCCTTGCCGCTCCGTCGCTCCCACTTTATGAATGAGCCTCTATGCAGCCTGTCTCATGGCCCAACGCGCTCAGTCAGCGCGACCTGCTCGGGATCGAAGGTCTAACGCCTGATAGCGTGGCATCGATTCTTGACCTTTCCGAATCCTACGTTGCCCTCAACCGTGATGCGCAGAAGAAATCAGACGTATTGAGCGGACGCACGCTGATCCTACTCTTTTTTGAAACCTCGACCCGCACGCGTACCTCGTTCGAACTCGCGGGGAAACGCCTCGGGGCTGATGTCATCAATATTTCGGTCGCTTCCTCGGCTATAAAAAAGGGTGAGACGCTGATCGACACGGCGATGACATTGAATGCCATGCATCCCGACGTCATCGTCGTCCGCCATCCGGACGCGGGCGCAGTGCGCCTCCTCGCCAATCACGTTAATTGCGCGGTAATCAATGCTGGCGATGGCAGCCATGAGCACCCCACCCAAGCGCTTCTGGATGCACTCACCATCCGTCGACACAAAGGCCGACTTGACGGGCTCAGAGTGGCAATCTGCGGTGATATCATGCATAGCCGGGTCGCGCGTTCCAATATCTTGCTGCTCTCGATGATGGGCTCTCAAGTGCGCCTCGTCGCACCACCAACGCTGGTACCCACAGCGATCGAGCGTATGGGAGCCGAGGTTTTCTCCGACATGCGTGAAGGCCTTATGGACTGCGACATCATCATGATGCTACGCCTCCAAGCAGAGCGCATGCAGGGCACCTTTGTGCCCTCAACCCGTGAATATTTTCGATATTTTGGCCTCGACGAGTCCAAACTCGCCGCCGCCCGGCCGGACGCGCTTATCATGCATCCCGGACCCATGAATCGCGGAGTCGAGATCGACAGCGTCGTCGCCGACGACATCACGAGGAGCGCTATTTTAGAGCAGGTCGAACTCGGGCTCGCCGTACGCCAAGCCTGCCTCGATATACTCGGCAGCGATAAGAACAGGGAAACCATATGAGCCGCACCGCCTACATCAATGCCAGATTGCTGGACCCAAGGAATGAACTCGATGCCTTAGGCGCGCTGCTAACCGACGGAACGTGCATCGCAGATCTCGGCCCTGGTCTATTCGCCGAAGGCGTGCCGGAGGGCATCGAGACGGTGGATTGTGGTGGCCATTGCCTCGCGCCCGGACTGGTAGACATGCATGTTCATCTGCGCGAGCCCGGCCACGAGCACAAGGAGACTATCGCTACCGGCAGCTTGTCAGCCTTGGCGGGTGGCGTCACAAGCCTTTGTAGTATGCCCAATACAGACCCGGTGATTGATAATGTTGGGCTTATAGAATTTATCCAGCGGCGCGCCCGCGAAGNGAAGGGTGTAAAAGTCTATCCATTCGCCGCCGTTACCAAGAACCTCGACGGCAAGCAGTTAACTGAATTTGGTATGCTAGCCGAGGCCGGTGCGGTCGCCTTCACCGATGACGGGCTGCCTGTCGCCGACAGTCAAGTCATGCGCCGGGCGCTGAGCTACGCCAAAACCTTTGATCTGATGATTTCACAACATGCCGAAGACCTCTCGCTGTCCGGCTGCGGCTGTATGGCCGAGGGCGAGGNGGCGACCCGCCTCGGACNCGACGGCATACCCGAGGTCTCAGAGAGTATAGTAGTCGAGCGCGACATTCGCCTACTCGAGCTCACAGGCGGTCGCTATCACGTCGCCCATATCTCGACCGCCCAAGCGGTGGATTGTGTGCGCCGGGCTAAGGCCAGGGGGCTTCAAGTCACTTGCGAAGCAGCGCCGCATCACTTCGCGCTGACCGATCTCGATGTTGGAGATTACCGTACTTTTGCGAAGATGGCACCGCCCTTACGCAGCGAGGAAAACCGCGCCGCCATCGTCGAGGGCTTAAAGGATGGCACAATTGACGCAATCGCCACCGACCATGCACCGCACGATCAGGAAAGCAAACGCCTGCCAATGGCACATGCAGCAAACGGTGTCGTCGGCCTCGAGACACTCCTGCCGTTGTCGCTCGAGCTTTATCACCACGGCCATTTGACACTTCTGAACCTTCTGCGTCGCCTGACCTTAGCACCGGCAGAGCTTCTCAACCTGCCCTCGGGACGCCTTACCAAGGGTGCACCAGCGGATCTCGTTCTGTTCGACCCGGACACACCATGGGTGGTGGACACGTCCAAATTCCAAAGCATGTCGAAAAATTCGCCGTTTGATGGTCGCCCTGTGCAGGGTCGAGCACTCAGAACAGTCGTCGACGGGCGCACGCTCTTTACCCTCGACAGCGATTTGGCAGCACGATGAGCTCATTTTGGCAAGCGTGACAGCGATTCTGGGCATATAAAAAATGACGAAGGNGGCGGATGCCTAGTCCAGCACTCAAAGTTAAATATAATGGGTCATATTTCATGACCCTTCGGTGCAAATNATGCCCGATCCCATTAGNTGGGCNTATTCCTGGCCNTACTACGCCNCCACTTTNGGNGCTGGTTACATATTGGGGTCAATACCCGTCGGACTCCTACTCGCCCGTATTTTTGGCCACGGCGACATTCGTGCCATCGGTTCGGGAAATATTGGTGCCACCAACGTNCTCCGCACTGGTAACAAGCCGCTCGCTGCCGTCACCCTGCTGCTCGACGGCTCCAAAGGTGCTGGCGCAGTGCTGATTGCAGCGATATATGGGCCGGACCTGGCTCTCACCGCCGGGTTGGCTGCCGTCATCGGGCACATAGTGCCAATTTGGCTCAAATTTCGCGGGGGCAAGGGAGTGGCGACCAGTCTCGGCGTCCTGCTCGCCCTCGAATGGCGGCTTGGCCTCATCGCTTGCGTCATCTGGCTCACCATGGCGGCAGCGTTTCGCTATTCGTCCCTGGCGTCACTTATTGCGCTGATCTCGGCACCGGGCTTCGCCTATATCCTGGCCGGACGTCAGCTTGCTGAGCTGGCTGGTATATTAGCGATCCTCGTCATTGCCAACCATCACGCCAATATCCATCGCCTGTTGACCGGCCAAGAATCTCGCATCAGTAGTGGAAAAGGCAAACCAGACTCCGGTTGAACGATACACCCAAATACGTTGTTCACCAATTTTGGTTGGCATTAGTCCTCTAAACAAAAGTCAACATCTAAAAACTTTTACCTGACAAGGAGCAACAATGTCTGCTCGGATGCCTTCACTGCCCCGTTCAAACTAGACCCTAGCGTGACAACAAACCCCCACACCACGCTCGGCACTGCGGTGGCCTAAGCAGCACCTGGCCGAGTTCGACAATCCACCTTAGGACATTGATCTGTGACGGGCTGATCCAAGAAGGCACGAACCTTGTGCAAGGCACCAAAACCATGATCGAGTTGGTCTCCGGGGCTGTGCCTAACTAACTAAGAGAGCGGCGCAGGACAAAGCATTATTGGCTTCCGCACGCCCCAAGGCACGTCAATTAATCAACCCAACTTCAGTTGCGGTCTGAGAACTCTNGCGTCCCAGCAGGTTGACACCCGCCCTCCTTCTCACCATCTTGTTAGACCTCGAACTGGCGGGCCCTTTGGCTCGTCATGCTTGAGATCAGGTTCTATCAATAGAATCAACGTGATAATACGCATCATTCTGGTTCGAGTAAATTTGCCCCATGAACGTCGTCGTCGTCGAATCGCCAGCTAAGGCATCGACAATNAACAAATATTTGGGCCCGGACTATGTGGTTCTGGCGTCCTATGGCCATGTGCGCGACCTGCCGCCNAAGGANGGCTCGGTGCGCCCGGACGAAAATTTCGGGATGACCTGGATGGTCTCAGCTGATTCCGAGAAAAATATCCGCGCCATTGGCAAAGCGCTCCAAGGCGCACATCATCTCTATCTTGCCACGGACCCGGACCGCGAGGGCGAGGCAATCTCCTGGCATGTCATGGACGAACTCAAGGAACGCAATTTGCTGGACGGCATCGCCGTGGAGCGAGTGGTATTCAGTGAAATCACTAAGAGCGCGGTACTCGCAGCGATGTCAAATCCGCGCCAACTCGACGATGATTTAGTCAACGCCTACCGCGCGCGCCGGGCTCTTGATTATCTTGTGGGATTCACACTGTCTCCAATTCTCTGGCGCAAGCTTCCGGGATCGCGCTCCGCCGGACGGGTGCAGTCGGTGGCGCTTCGTCTGATCTGNGAACGTGAAGCTGCAATTGAAGCATTCGTTCCGCGCGAATATTGGACCGTCACTGCCAAAATGAAGACAGAGGGGGGCAATACGTTCGAAGCTCGCTTGACTCATCTTGACGGTGAGAAGCTCGATAAGTTCGATCTACCCAATGGAGCCGTCGCCCACGCTGCTCGTGACCGGGTTCAAGCAGCGCTGCACNAAGTCCACGCCATCGANGCAAAGCGCATCAAGCGCAACCCCTCACCACCTTTCACCACTTCAACTCTGCAACAAGAGGCTTCGCGCAAGCTCTCTTTCACGGCCCGTCAAACCATGGGCGTGGCACAGCAGCTCTACGAGGGTGTTGCGCTCGATGGCGAGCGTGTTGGCCTGATAACCTATATGCGTACTGACGGCGTACAAATTGCAACAGAAGCCCTAAACAGCGCACGCTCCACCATCGAACACGAATACGGTACAAGCTACCTGCCCGACAAACCGCGCCATTATCGTAGTCAGGCCAAGAACGCACAGGAAGCACACGAGGCCATCCGGCCGACTGACCTCAGCCGTCTGCCGGCCCAAGTGCAGAGNGAACTGAGCAACGANCAGAANANGCTCTACGAGCTCATTTGGAAACGCACCCTCGCAAGTCAGATGGCGAGTGCCGAGATCGACCAAACCGCCATCGTCATCGTACCGGGCGATGGTGGTCACGCGTTGCGCGCTAGCGGCTCTGTGATCACCTTTGATGGCTTTCTCAAGGTCTATAAGGAAGGGCGCGACGACTCCAACGGCGATGATGACGAGCATNGNCTGCCACAGATCAGGAAAGGCGAGACACTTGGCGTTGCCGAGGTCAGGCCGGATCTGCATTTTACGGAGCCACCGCCGCGTTTTTCCGAAGCGAGCCTGGTCAAGGAACTAGAGCGACTTGGTATTGGTCGGCCCTCAACCTATGCCTCGATCATCTCAGTGCTGCAGGACCGCAATTATGTCCGCCTCGACCGCCGCCGTTTCATACCTGAGGACCGTGGCCGGATCGTCACTGTCTTTCTTGAAAATTTCTTCCGGCGCTATGTCGAATACGATTTCACAGCGGCATTGGAAACCGAGCTCGATACTATTTCTAACGGACAGATTGACTGGCACAAAGTGCTCGGCGGCTTCTGGACAGAATTCAAGAGTGCGATTGATGAAACGGCGGAGCTGCGGATCAAGGAAGTAATCGAGGTGCTCGACAAGACCCTCACGCCACATCTCTTCCCTTTATCGGACGACGGCAAGGATCCGCGTGTCTGCCCATCTTGTGACGATGGCAGGCTCAACCTCAAGCTCGGCAAGCACGGTCCCTTCATCGGTTGCTCAAATTACCCAGATTGCCGCCATACTCGCGCTCTAAACGGTGACAGCGAGGCTGATGCCGGGCCGCGTGATATCGGCACCGACCCTGAATCGGGTCTGACGATCACACTCAGGAAGGGTCCATTCGGTTATTATCTGCAATTGGGAGAGACCGGCCAGAAAGACAAGAGCAAGCCACGCCGAGTATCCCTGCCGAGCGATATGATTCCCGACACAGTCGAACTCGAAACCGCCCTGGGACTCCTCTCTCTGCCGCGGGACATTGGGAATCATCCTGAGACTGGCAAAAAGATAACTGCCGGGATCGGGCGCTTCGGTCCCTATGTCAAACATGACGGCAAGTTCAAATCGCTCAAGAAGGATGACGATATTCTTAATATCGGTCTCAACCGCGCGGTCAGCCTCCTTGCCGAAGTCAGCCAGCGCGGTGGATCTATCGTTCGAGAGCTTGGCAAACACCCGGATGACGACGAACCAGTTACCCTTAAGGAAGGCCGCTANGGTCCCTATGTGCNGCATAAACGCACCAACGCAACCCTACCCAAGGATACTGACCAGGACGCGCTGACCCTCGAAGAAGCCCTGGCGCTGATCGCAACCAAAGTCGCGAAAAAGAAAGGCGGCAAAAAGAAAACGGCGGGTGCTAAGAAGAAAACCGCAGCTAAAAAGAAGGATCCCGACAAGGCCACGGCCATGGCCAACCACAACGGCACTGGGAGTTCCTAAANCCGTGTCCGCTGGGCGCCGNGACGCCTCGCCATTTCCCNACAAGGANGAGGTTCGCCGGTTCATCGTNGAGAGCCCAGAGCGTGTGGGAAAACGCGAGATCGCCCGCGCCTTTTCCATCACTANCAACCACCGCGCCCGTTTGCGCGAATTACTGCGCGAATTGCGCGAGGAAGGTATATTCTCCCGTTCTGGAAATGGCAAACACCAGNCCTCACTGCCTAACGTCACTGTNATCGAAATTGTTNGCATCGATACCAACGGTGAATTGNGCGGGCGCCCGGATGAGTCAAANACTTCAAANTCTAGTCACGCAACCATCTATGTNTCGCCAGACACGCCGGGTCGGNTCACCCTTGGTNTCGGCGACCGAGTGTTGGCAAAACTCAAGCGCCTCGATGAAAGCACTTACCAAGCCTTGCCGNTCCGTGTGCTTGATCAGGGCGGCGGCCAGCTAGTTGGTATCTTTGCCTCCGAGGGCAAGGGTGGGCGCATCCAATCAGTTACCAAGCGCGGCGGTAAAGATCATCTCGTAACGAGCGAAAATTGCACCGGTGCGAAAACCGGCGAACTGGTGCTAGCAGAAAGATTGCCGGGCCGCCATTACGGTCTACCGCTCGCACGTGTTCAGGAGCGTATCGGTGACCTCGACGGGCCGCACGCAATCAGTCTCATCGCTATTCATGCCAATTTCATTCCCAACCAATTTTCCGACGATGCCCTTGCCCAAGCAAGAACCACCGAGCCGGCGACGCTTGGCACGAGAAGCGATTTGCGCGCCCTGCCGCTAATCACCATCGACGGCGCGGGTGCACGGGATTTTGATGATGCGGTCTGGGCGGAAGCCGATCCCGACCCGGCTAATCCGTGTGGCTGGCATATTCTTGTGGCGATTGCTGATGTCGCCCATTATGTACCCCAGGGTAGCGCCCTAGACCATGAAGCGCGCGAGCGAGGCAATTCAGTCTATTTTCCCGACCGGGTGGTGCCAATGTTACCCGAGGCACTTTCCAATGGCCTTTGCTCACTGAAACCGGGCAAAGACCGAGCCTGCCTCGCCGTTCATATTTACATTTCGGCGGAGGGTGAAATTCGCCGCCATGAATTCGTCCGTGGCCTAATGCGTTCCGCCGCACGGCTCGAATATGGCCAGGTACAACGTGCTCTCGACGGACAACCTGACGACACCCTCGTGCCAATAATGGCAGAAACAATCGAGCCTCTGCACGGCGCCTATAAAGCACTCCTCGCGGCACGGCGAAAGCGCGGCGTTCTCGAGTTCGACCTGCCGGAGCGCGAGGTAAGCTTTGCCGACGACGGCAGTATCGAGCGCATTGCCAAAGCGCCGCGTTTTGACAGCCACAAGCTGATCGAAGAATTCATGATCGCCGCCAATGTCGCCGCAGCGGAAACTCTTGAAGTGCGCAGCGTGCCTTGCGTTTATCGCGTCCACGACCAGCCAGACACGGCTAAGCTAGAGGAACTGCGCGAGATCCTCGCCGGGTTCGGCCTGAAGCTTTCCAAGAGCCGGCGTATCAGCTCAACCAATATCAATCATATTCTAGCCAAAGCAGCTGAGAGCCCCCATAGGAGACTTATAAATACATTGGTGCTGCGTGCCCAGGCGCGGGCAGAATACACACCATCTAATTTCGGGCATTTCGGCCTCGCCCTTGACCGCTACACTCATTTTACCTCGCCCATTCGTCGCTATGCGGATCTTCTCGTTCACCGCACCCTGATTAGTGCGCTCAGCCTAGGCGGGAAAAGCTTGCCAGCCGGCGCGGACACGGAGCTCACAAACTTATGCGCTCATATCTCGGGCACAGAGCGGCGCGCAATTTCCGCCGAGCGTGATGCCATGGACCGTTATGCCGCAGCCTATCTCTCTACCCATATCGGCGTGGAATTTACCGGTCGCATCTCCGGTGTGGCGCGCTTCGGCGTTTTCGTCGAGCTTGACGAGACCGGTGTGGACGGGTTTGTACCGGCGCGCTCACTCGGCGGCACGCGCCCACGTTACGACCCCACTCGCCACTCGTTAAGCGTCGGTGCAGCCCATGTGAAGGTCTGTGACCGCGTTCTGGTGCGCCTTATCAAAGCCGATGGACTCACCGGGTCAACCCTACTTGAGTTGCTAACAGTCAACGAAAAGATATGGCCACCGAGAAATTCGTCGAAAATCGGCAAGCAAGGTCGGCGCCGAAAAAAATAAACTTTGCTGTCTCCCTCTGGCGCACACTTTCATCCTGCGCTAACTTTCATGGCAATGGAGAGATAACGGAGAGAAGCGTGGCCAAACCAACGCCGTCGCAACGCCGCTGGCTGGAGCGTGGGATCCACCAGCCGGGTGGAAAATTACCGCTCTTTGACAGCGATGGGCAGCAAGTCTCGAGCCGCACAGTTAAAGCCTGCCTCGGTGCTGGATGGGCGGAAACTTGGCGACACAATCCAATCAAGCCGGACTGGCTAATTTGCAAGATAACGCCTGAAGGACGGGAGGCGATTGGCAACGCCCAAAAATAACTCCCCCGCAGCAGCGATTTCGAAACAAGCAACGACGTCCTTGCCGCCAGGCAACGACAGTAGCCACACGACCTTACGTGCGATGTTAGCGGTTATCGTTTGCGCCGGCCTGGTTGGCATCGCTTTCGGCTATTCCTTACCCCTGCTTGCTATCATCATGGAGCGACAGAGTATTGGCGCCCTACTGATAGGCCTCAGCGCGGCTAGTGAATCCGCTGCGATCCTCCTGTTCGGCCCGTTCGTGCCACGCATCTTAGGCGTGCTTGGCTTGAGGGGCACCATGTTCCTGGCTACTCTAATCAGCCCCCTGGCACTCTGTGCTCTGGCGTTTTCTGATCCACTTTATACCTGGTTTCCGCTCCGTTTCGTGCTTGGTGGCGCCATCTTTCTGGTGCTAATTGCCAGCGATATATGGGTCACTCAGGGCGCGAAGCCAGCACGACGCGGACGCATGGTGGCAATCTATGGCACAGCAATTACCAGTGGTATGGCGATCGGATCGATCCTCGTTCCGATCGTCGGGACCGAAGGAAATTTTCCCATCTATGTAGGTGCGGCCATCCTAGCTACCGCCGGACTGCCGCTCTTGTTAGCCTACGGGCCAGCACCGGCGATGGAGCGCACCGGGCGGCTCCGTGCCTTCGCTCTGATTCTGGCAATGCCGGTCCTATTTGTCGCCGTTTTGGCTTTTGGCGTAATTCATTCCGGGGCCATTTCTCTGCTACCTATATTAGGCCTCCATCTAGGCATGACGGTGCAAATCTCCTCCTTGCTGGTGACCGCCTTCGTAATTGGCTCGATCGTGCTGCAGTTTCCGATTGGTTGGCTCGCCGACTACATAGATCGCATGCGCATGCTTCTCGCGTGTACTTTGGTCGGGGGTGTAGCGGCAATAATTTTGCCATTTTCCATAGGCACGAATTGGCTAATGTGGGTCAGCCTGTTCATGATTGGCGGTACAGTGGTGAGTCTATATACCATTTCGCTAACGATCCTCGGTGACCTGTACAGAGGTGGCGAACTGGCAACCGCGGTGTCTCTTATTGCAATGACTTTAGCCGTCGGCGAAACCTTCGGGCCGCTAATAGGTGGAGGTGCTATCGAGGCCTGGGACCCCTATGGCCTTAATCTGATGATTATTGGCGCTTATTGTATGGTTTTGGTGTTGGTCTTGGCTCTCAATATTCGGCGGCGCAGGGATACTTGACTTCAAACGGGTGGCCTGTATTGTCCGCCCGGTTATTCGCTTCAAAAGTATTCAGATTACTTAACCATGGCCAAGGCAAATAGCATTCTCATAAAGCTCGTCAGCTCGGCTGGCACAGGCTTCTATTACACGACGCGGAAAAATCCGAAAACGCAAACCGAAAAGATGGTTATGCGGAAATTTGATCCCGTTGCGCGCAAGCATGTCGAGTTCAAAGAAGCTAAAATTAAGTAATGGGCGCTTAGCGCCATGCTTCACATTTTTAACCGGTATTTTGCAGCGCTCTTTATCGCGGGTGCGTTGAGTTTTATCTCCGTCGCAGCACAGGCGGAACCTGCAGATGGTTGGCAGGCCTTTACCACCGGTGACCACGCCAAGGCAGAGGCAATCTGGCGGCTACTTGCTGAGAAGGGTGATCGTAACGCCGCGTTCGGCCTCGGCATGCTGGAGCAGACGCGGAATCAATTTGAACAAGCCGCCCGCTGGTATGAGCAGGCGGCCCGCGCCGGCCTGACCAGCGCCCAAGTGCTGCTAGGGTCCATGTATATTGATGGCCGTGGCGTACCAAGAGATGGGACGCTTGCCTACGCTTGGTTTAACCGCGCCAACTTGGACGGCCATGCCAATGCGGCTCGGGTGCGAGACGCCATTGCTGCCAAGCTGACATCACAAGAGCTTGCTCAGGCAAATGCGCTTAGTGAATCTTTCGCTTCGCCGAAGTAAATATGGCTTTCTGTTTTGGACACCGCGGGCAATTTCGCGGCTAAGACAATGCAATCGTGTTCACCACTCTTGGTGGGACAAGCCACCTCAGCCCCTCTATTGGCTGTAATTACATTGTAATATTCCATCGCTAGTTTGCCGTCCAGCCGCTGCAAATTGACCGGAATTTTATCGATAACTAGGACGGGGGCTGACATTCTTAAGCTGTCTGCACCAACCTGTGATCAATACCGTTTGGAATGTCATACGCGATTCCTATATAGAAAAAACCCACGGCGGACAGCACAGTTTACGATGGTTAAGGTATCGTTATGAGAGTGCCACCGATCCACCCGGATCTCGAGCCCCAACTCGATACGATTACCCTAGATATCACCCGGCCGCTCATTCTGTGCGATGCCGATGAGGTGATACTGGCCTTCATGGCAGCGTTCGAGCGTTTTCTGCATGGCAAGGGTTTTTACTATCTGTGGCGCTCATACGCACTCGACGGCAATATCCGCGACCGTGAAAATAACGCAGAGCTGCCGCCGGAGCAGATTCGAGTTCTAATCCAGGAATTCTATGCCCAACATGCCAAAACGCTTGCCCCAGTCGCCGGCGCAGCTGAAGCACTCGGCAAACTGGTGGAGCGGGCAAACATCATCATTCTAACAAACCTTTGGCGCGAACATTTGGAATTCCGCCAGCGCCAACTCGCAAGCCATGGGATCGACTACCCAGTACTCTCAAATACTGGCTCCAAGGGCCCGCCGGTGGCTTGGTTCCAGGCGCGCCTTAAGGCACCGCTTTATTTCATTGACGATAGCCCGCGCCATATGAGCGCCGTGGCGCGCGATGCGCCAAAGACGGTACGTATCCATTTCATTGCGGAGCGCCGCCTTTCGGGCTTGTTCGACGGTGCAGATTGCCATTTTCGCACTGATAGCTGGGCCTCAGCGCGCCGAGTCATCGAAGGCGACCTCACGGTCAAAGGCTATTGAACGATGCGCATTGGTATTGATCTCGGTGGGACTAAAATCGAAGCCATCGCGCTCGACAAAGAGGGCATGCCACTTGCCCGGCGCCGTACCAAGACACCACGTGGCGATTATCGTGAAACGCTGAACGGCATTATCAGCCTAGTGGAGGCGATTGAAGCAGATTTCGGTTGCACAGGCTCGATCGGCATAGCGGCACCGGGTGCACTCTCGCCGGAAAGTGGGCGAATCAAGAACTCAAACTCCGAATGGCTAATTGGCAAGCCACTCGCTGAAGATATGGAAATTCAGCTCGGGCGTCCGGTACGTCTTGCCAACGATGCCGATTGTTTTGCTCTGTCAGAAGCGGTCGATGGCGCCGGCGCCAGCGCCGGAACTGTTTTCGGCGTGATTCTTGGTACAGGCGTCGGGAGTGGAATCGCGATCGGCAGCAAGCTGCTGCAGGGGCCAAATGCGATCTCAGGAGAATGGGGCCATAACCCCTTGCCCTGGGCGAGCGACGAAGAACGCCCCGGTCCGCCATGCTATTGTGGCCACGCCGGATGCATCGAAACCTTTCTCTCAGGCCCCGGCCTTGCCCGCGACCATAGCGCAGAAACTGGTGAAACCAAAACGGCGTATGAAATCGCTGCGGCAGCCTCTGTTGGAAACGGACCAAGCAGTGATACCATGAAACGCTATGAGACGCGTTTAGCAAAAGCGCTAGCAAGCGTGATCAATTTAATTGATCCTGATATTATTGTGCTCGGCGGTGGTGTTTCCAATATCATGCGTCTCTATGACACAGTGCCGAAACTTTGGAAAGATTACGTGTTCAGCGATTCTGTCCGAACACACCTTGCACAAGCGCGCCACGGCGATTCAAGTGGTGTCCGCGGCGCTGCATGGCTGTGGCCGGTTCAGCACTCCGGAAACGGAATTTCCTCATAGCGGAACAGCACCGCGCGTACGACAAAATTGCCGTAATCGATATCATAGCGATGGGCTACGCCTTGTGCGTTGACAAGAGCATCGACCTCAAAATCCGGCTCGACATCGCCACCGCGAAGAGGAAAATAAGCCATTCGCACAGGCCACACCTTCTCCTTCTCCATGGAGCCTGGCAAAGCTTCCGACCTGGAACGCATCCGGGGTGCCGAAAGAATACTGGACACCTCGTAAGGTCCCTCGGTGCTTGAGGCATCGAACATGATTGCGTTATAGATACTGTCGCCGGAGTGCATGCGCAAAATCATGCGACGCGAATATTCGCTCGGGAACAGTGTGCCTTCGGGCAGCACCACGGAAAATTTTTCCGGCTTGGAATAACTCACAGAACCTGGCCCACCAGCACCCAGAATATTCGCTTCACCAACGATATGTTTTGTCATGCCGCCATTCGTAGTCTGGCTCGATCGAAAACGCATGACCGTTCCGTCCTTAGCTTCCCAACCTGAAAATGTCAGTTCGACCTGGTTGCTGGTGTTTTGCGAGGTAGCAAAGTTCAGATTGGTATGCTGATTAACATTCCAGCCGTCGCACTTGTCGGTCCATTCGAAATAGGTCTCACCCGAGGCGCCAATAATTCCGCTGGATGGTTCCGAGGCAGCCAGGGTCATTTGGTAAAATCCGCGATGGGGCGTGAACCAGCGTTCTTCGGAGGTAAGGGGGTTGACGGCAAATAGCCAGCCCGCCATTAAACAAAGCGCAAACACGAGTCCGGTTTTGTGGTTCATAATACTCGCTAAGGCAATTCGTACCCAACACCGGGGAGCTGGACCTACTGACCAGGATGGCCGATTTTGTGCCAAGCGAAAAGACGAGGTATCAGAACGACCCGCCTTTCCTCTGTCCCAGATACCGGTTATAGCGCGTTACCGCACGAACGGCTATTCTCCTGTCTTCGCAAGACAGGATGTCACCATTTCGCGAAGGAGACTGCCATCATGACCGGCCAAATCAGTACACGCCTAGCTGAGCTCGGGATCGAATTGCCCCAAGCGCCAGCACCGGTAGCCGCCTATGTACCCTATGTCCAAACGGGAAATCTGGTATTCATTTCGGGACAAATTTCGATTCTCGACAGTAATGAAATAGGCACCGGCGTTGTGGGTAATGATCTAACGCCTGAACAAGGCCAGCAAGCCGCACGCAATTCTGCCATCAACACCCTAGCACATCTTAGAAACGCCTGTGGCAGTGATCTCGATAAAGTCCGGCGCTGCGTGAGTCTTCGCATCTATGTCGCCAGCGCACCCGGTTTTACTGGCCAGCCGGCCGTTGGTAATGGCGCATCTGATTTGATTGTCGAAATATTTGGCGATGCCGGCAAACATTCCCGTGCCGCCGTAGGTGTAACGGCGCTACCTCTAAACTGTGCTGTGGAAGTGGAATCGTTATGGGAAATCAGCTGAACTAGCTTGACAAACAACAATGACCGAAACCGTTACTGGCGGGCAGACGCTCGTTGATACCCTTATCAAACACGAGATCAGAACGATTTTTTGCGTTCCTGGCGAGAGTTACCTTGGAGCTGTAGAGCCACTACGCCGCAATCAGAACAAGATTCGCCTGATCGTCAACCGCCATGAATCCGGTGCGAGTTTTGCCGCTTGTGCCCATGCACGTATGACCAATAAGCCCGGTATCGCCTTCGTCTCACGCGGCCCAGGCGCCACCAATGCGGCGATCGGCGTGCATACGGCGCGTCAAGATTCGACACCAATGGTGCTTTTCGTTGGCCAGGTTCCGACGAACCAGATAGGCCGTGAAGCGTTTCAGGAGGTCGATTACCACAACATGTACGGCCCACTCGCCAAAGGCGTTATGCAGGCAATGGCACCAGACGATGTGGCCGAATTTACCAAAAAGGCGCTGGCACTCGCAGTCGATGAGCGCCCCGGCCCGGTGGTCGTCGTATTACCAGAGAATGTCACCACCCAGAAATGCAATAACTTGAAGATCCCAGCGCCCGAGCCTCGTCCGATTTACCCACCGGACCCGAATAAAATCGCTGCCGCTGCTAAAATGATCAACGAAGCACAACATCCTGTAGTGATCGCTGGTGAGATGATCAATTTTGAAGGTGCCAATGCGGCACTCGAGGCGTTCCTCGAAGCTTCTGGGGCCGGTATGTGTGCTGCCTTTCGTCGCCAGGGCACAATTCCAACAGATCATCCTGCATGTCTCGGTCATTTCGGCTTAGCATTAGCGCCCTACCAAAAATAGATGTGGAAAAATGTCGATCTGGTAATCTCAGCTGGCAGCCGACTAGACGCTGCAACGACGATGGAATTTGCACTCATCGGCCGTGAGCAAAAGCTCATCCACATTTTCACTGATTCGTCCGTACTCGAAGCTAACGCGCCGGACATCTCGCTCAAATCAGATTGCGGCTCGACTCTGGATGCAATTACCCAAGCGCTAACTAGTCCACCACCAGAGGCACGCATCTCCTGGCGGCGATCACAGCGAAAGCAATACGAGGCCTGGGCAACTCCACCCGAGGACGACGCGCTTGGCGATGTAGATATGAATCAAATTATGCATATCCTCGGCGATCGGCTACCCAACGATTGCACAGTGACAAACGACGCCGGCAATTTTGCTACTTGGCTCCACCGATANCTCCNATTTAAGCATCGCCAAGCGCAAACTGGACCAGCCGCGGGTGCCATGGGCTTTGCCGTACCAGGCGCACTTGGCGTACAGCTGGCCCGGCCAGGTAAGACCGTCATGGCATTGGTGGGTGATGGCGGCTTTCTCATGACCGGCCAAGAGTTGGTCACCGCCGTCGAGCAAAACTTACCGATCAAAGTGATCGTCTGTGACAATAGTGCCTATGGCACAATCGCCATGCATCAAATGAACCGGTTTGGCAGCGACAATCGCTATGGTGTAACTTTGAAAAGCCCGGATTTTTCAGCAGTGGCGCGGGGCTGGGGCGCAGAAGCCTGGACCGTAGAGGAGACGGATCAATTCACCGATGCTCTAGACGGCTTACTCGAACATGACGGTCCAGCACTGATCCATCTAAAGACGGATTTGCGCGATCTCAACGCATCTGGCTTAAAGCTCGAGTCTTAGGAGCTAAAGTCTTTCCCATGGCACTCGGAGAAACCGAGCAAGCACCCACCCTTGAAGCCCATATTCTTACCTCGCTCAGCGATGTCACGGCGGCGGAATGGGACGCTTGCGTACCCGGTGGCAACCCCTTTGTAAGCCATGCCTTTCTCTCAGCATTAGAGGAGAGCGGGTCGGCGGTCGCGGAAACCGGTTGGCTCGGCCAGCACGTGGTGCTGAAGGACACCGTTGGCCGAGTACTTGGCGCGGTGCCGATGTATCTAAAAAACCATTCTCATGGCGAATATGTCTTCGATCATGGTTGGGCCGACGCCTTTCAGCGTGCCGGGGGCCGCTATTATCCAAAGATGCAGGCCTCGGTACCTTTCACACCTGCAACCGGCCCGCGTCTTCTGCTTCGTGAAGACACCGTCAGAGATCAGGTAAAATTTGCGGCGCTACAGCAGATGCTTCTTTCCGCCTGCATCCAATGTGCTGACAAGACCGGNGCTTCCTCGCTCCATATTACATTTCCGTGCGCAGAAGAGGCCAAGCTGATGGACGAGGCCGGTCTCTTGATCCGCACCGGCATCCAGTTCCATTGGGAAAATGCCGGCTACGAGCATTTCAACGACTTTCTCGGCGTGCTCGCCTCGCGAAAACGCAAGCAGATTAAGCGTGAACGGCGCGAGGCGCTAGCCTCCGGCCTCTCAGTCCACGCGCTGTCGGGCAGCAATATTGAGGAGCATCACTGGGATGCATTTTTCCATTTCTATCAGGAGACTAGTAGCCGCAAATGGGGCATACCCTATCTCACTCGCGACTTCTTCAGCCTCTTGGGCGAAAAGATGGGAGAGCAGGTGGTCCTAATGATCGCCCAAAATGAAGGGCGCCCCATCGCAGGCGCCCTCAACTTGATGAGCAACGACACTCTTTTCGGCCGCAATTGGGGTGCGGTGGAATATCACAAATTTCTCCACTTCGAACTTTGCTACTACCAAGCTATCGATTACGCGATCGCCCACGGCCTGAAGCGTGTTGAAGCTGGTGCACAAGGCGAACACAAACTAGTGCGCGGCTATTTACCTTGCCCTACCTACAGTGCCCACTGGATCGCCAATTCCAGCTTTCGCGAAGCGATTGAGGATTATCTCCGACGTGAGACACACCAGGTCGATTTGGGAATCAAAACGTTAAGCATGCATAGTCCGTTCCACAGGAAAGAGTGAGGAGACAAAGCTTTGTGAAGCTGGAGCAAACCCAGCCGGCAAACAAAGGCTTGAAACAGCCCTTCCAATTGCTTTAGCTGCCGCCCATGGAAACGATCTCTCTGCAAGGAATAGACCTGCCTTATGGCCGTATGGGAAGCGGACCTCCGCTTCTTCTGCTGCATGGCGGGGGCGGGCCGGAAACAAGTTTTCCCTACGCGGCGCGACTCGCTGAACGCTTCCAGGTGATCGCGCCGGTCCATCCAGGCTTCGGAGGTACGTCAATACCTGAGGGTTTCAACCGGGTGGACGATCTCGTCTTTCTTTATCTCGACCTGCTTGATGCGCTAGACCTCAAAGATGCTGTACTTATGGGCGCTTCTCTCGGCGGATGGATTGCAGCGGAACTTGCATCGATGAACACAACGCGCCTCTCCCAACTCTTTTTGGTCGGTCCGGTAGGCATCAAGACTGGCGGTCGTGAAGACCGAGATATTGCCGATGTATTTGCTCTTCCCGGCGAAAAAGTTGCTGAATTGCTGTTTCACGACCCGTCGCTGATGCCGACGCCGACGAATTTACCGGACGCCGACTTACAGACTATCGCNGCCGATCGGCTCGCCCTCGGCGTCTACACCTGGGAGCCCTATATGCACAACCCCAAGCTGCCCCGCCGGCTGCACCGCATTAAAATTCCGGTGCATTTTATCTGGGGCGCAAACGATGGCATCGTCTCGGTTGATTACGGGCGAAAATATTGTGCGCTGATCGCGGGTGCAACAATGACAGTAATCGAAAACACCGGCCATGTACCGCAAATCGAACGGCCAGACGCTTTCGTCAACGCCGTTTTCGCACATGCTCAATAACGAGGAGATCGGCGGTGAAAACCTGGTGGTTTACTGAGAATTGCTACCCATATTTGCCCCCGGAAGAGACCTATCGCTCGATCCGCGTTGATTTACCCAACCGTTATTGCGAACCGGAAACGGCTAACGACCTTTATAACCGCTATCTCGACCTCTGGTGCGCCTGCGAGGATGTGGGTTTAGAAATTATGCTAAACGAGCATCATCAAACGGCGACCTGTATTGTGCCGTCAGCGCCAATTCTTCTAGGTATCCTCGCCCGACAAACAGAAAAGGCGCGCCTTTTGATCCTTGGAAATCCGATCCCTAACCGCAGCCAGCCGGTGCGTGTGGCCGAAGAGATGGCGATGATCGATGTCATCTCAAAAGGACGGGTTGAATGCGGCTTTGTACGCAGCGTGCCCTACGAAGCGGCGCCAGCAAATATTTTACCGCACCGTGGTACCGAGCGCCTCTGGGAAGCTCATGATCTTATCCTCAAATCCTGGACTAGCCATGACGGGCCGTTCAATTTTGAAGGCGAATGGTATCACCATCGCCAAGTGAATATATGGCCGCGCCCCTATCAACAGCCGCATCCCCCAATTTGGATCACCATGGGCAGCGCAGGCACGGCGATACCGGTGGCAAAACACGATTATGTGGGTGCCGTGTTCCTCGCTGGTTATAGCAAAATCCGCGGTATCTTCGACGGTTACCGGGAAGCCTACATAACCGCACATCAGACGCCGGCACCCCTTGATCGGCTGGCCTATCTTGGCCTTTGCTTTGTCGGCGAAAACGAAACCGAGGCGGAGAAAGGCGCGCAAGAGCTTCTCTGGTACATGTCGGCAAACAAGGTGCCTGAAGAATGGAGCAATCCACCCGGCTACCATCCGCCGGCGGTCTCGGCCATGGTGATGCGGGGTGCGGCTGGCACGCTGGTGCCGCGCCAGCCAAAGCTCGATGAACAGATGGCGGTCGGCAACCTTTTTGCCGGCACACCTGATCAGGTCTACGAACAGATCAAAAGCTTCTGGGAATATTGCGGCGGCTTTGGTCATATGCTGATCATGGGCCAAGCAGGCTTCCTCTCTGACAAGGAGGCATTAAAATCCATGAAGCTTTTCAGCCATGAGGTTTATCCGCGCCTGCGAGAACTATCCAAAAATGCGGACCCGGCGGAACTCTGGGAAAAAAGCAAGTCCGCGCCGGTGAAATCAGCAGCCGATCTCGGCACATTCGGTGTTGAATTCGCGCGCTGAGAAGGGTCAGATCTTGTAACGGCCACCCATAAACGCGCGCCATAGCGTACGTCGGGCGGTGCTAGGATACCCACCGGTAGCTGAATGCATAGAGGCACGACCGTCAAAAAGGGTGAGATCGCCGGCGGTCCATTTATGTCGGTAAATAAAGCATTCTCTGGTCGCGTGAGCGTAAAGCTCGGCCAGGAGTGCATCGCTTTTGGTCTGGTCCAGTTCAACAATACGCCGCGTGAAGCCGGGATTGACAAACAACGCCTCGCGCCCCGTCTCGGGATGACGACGGACTACAGGGTGGATGACATCCGGTACCCTGGTGCGCTGGGAATCGGTCAGTGCCACCTTTGCATCAGTTCCGTTACCACTCATTAGATTGTGCACCGCCGTCAGGTCGCGTAGAGAGGCCTGCGTATCGACCGGAAGGGCTTCGAACGCCTCATAAAGATTGGCGAACAAAGTATCGCCGCCGGTCTGGGGGACCTCAACAGCGTAAAGCATAGATGCATCAACAGGCTCGGCTATATAGGACAGATCGGAATGCCAATAGCTACCAGCCATACGCGCTGTGGTGCGGCCCTTGCCGCTCTCGACCACGTTGGAAATTATAGAGAGGTCCGGCTCTTCTGGGTGGTGAAATTGATCGAGAATATGACGCGTAATAGAGCCAAACAGGCGGCAGAATTTAGCAAGCTGCTTGGGCGTCAATGTTTGACCAGGAAAAACCAGTAACACATGTTCCAGAAGCGCCGTCCGCAGACTAGCTGCGATGTCGTCATCGAGCGGGCGGGAGAGATTCAGTTCTGTGATTATGGCACCAAGGGCAGAACCAGTAGGTGCAATAGTATGGCTCATGTCCAATCTGCAATTATGTCGGACGCCTTACTGTAGCGCACTGGCGCACGCGCCTCGGGCGGGCTGCCATCGATCCATGCGGGAAAACCGACTTCGATGAAAGGATCTTCACCATCACTGCGCTTGACCATTTTACGTGCCTGGACTTGAGGATGAACCGCCATCTCAGTCATTTCATGTACCCGCTCAAAGCAGCAGTCGACCTCGGCAAAGACGGCCTCCCACTCCTCCACGGTTTTTTCTGCTAGCACCGCGCGCACTTCTTCGATGAGGGCGGTCTGCGGAGCCTCTTCCCATTGCCGAGCGATCCAACCGGGCTGTCCGACAGTCTCACAAAAGGCCTGCCAAAACTTCTCTTCAACGGCGCCCAATGTCATGAAGCGTCCACCCTTGGTGGAATAAATATTATAAAAAGCGGTGCCACCATTCAGATAAATAGCGGCACGATCAACACCGAAACCTGGCCGTAACATGCCAGTCAACGTCCACATCTGCCAGGGAATTACCGATTCGGCGATGGAAGTGTCGATAAAGCAGCCCTCGCCAGAGCCACCCGGTCGATCACGTCCCATTAATCCGCCCAGCATCGCCATTGCCGCCTGTACACCACTCGCAAAATCGGCGACCTGGGGATAAGCCATCACCGGCGTTTCCGCCGTGCCTGAGGTTACCAACCCGCCCATCAGAGCCATATAATTTAGGTCGTGCCCAGCACGGAGACGGTAAGGGCCGGTCTGCCCCCATCCCGAAAGCGCACAATAGACCAGTCGGGAATTGAGGTCACGGATGCGCGCCTCGCCGAAGCCAAGCCTATCCATGACGCCGGGGCGGTACGACTCGAGCATAGCATCAGCAACTCGGATCAGTTCTTCCAACGCGGCCTTGCCCTCGGAGGTTTTAAGGTCGATCTCGACAACGGTTTTAGACGCGTTGACCTGTTTGTACCAAGCGGAAATGCCGTCTTTGTCGGCAGGACCAAAGCGCCGCATAGGCTCGCCCCCGGGCGGCTCAACGCTGATCACTTCCGCGCCTAGATCGGCGAGTAGAAGTGTAGCATATGGTCCAGGAACATATTGGCTGAGGTCGATAATCCTCATGCCATCGAGAAAGGAAAAAGACACAGAGCGCTCCCTTGGTAGCAATTAAATAATCGTCACAGAAAACCCGGCACCAAAGGCGGCGTCAATGTTTGAAAGCACTCAGCGCACCAATTCGCCGACCTTCCTTCCGCCGCCCTTTTTCTTGCCAGGTGCCTTTCTCTCAGACCTGGGTTTAGGGAAACTGAAGATCAGTTCATTGCTTTTTACGTCGACAGCAACGCGTCCACGGTCTGATAGTTTGCCGAACAGCAATTCATCGGCAAGCGGCTTTTTGATTTCTTCCTGAATAACCCGCGCGAGCGGCCGGGCGCCGAAGGCTGGATCATAGCCCCTCCCGGCAAGCCAAGCCTTGGCCGCATCGCTAAGTTCAATTTCAACGCCTCGTTCGGCAAGCTGGTCCTCCAGCTGCATGATGAATTTATCTACTACCCTCGCCATTACCTTTGGCGGCAAGTTCTTGAACGGAATTACCGCGTCTAACCGGTTGCGGAACTCCGGCGTGAACATGCGCTTTATCGCTTCTTCGTCGTCGCCGGTGCGATCACCACTCTCGAAGCCAATAGCCGGCTTAGCGAGCTCCGCAGCGCCAGCATTGGTCGTCATAATCAGGATCACATTACGGAAATCAACGCTCTTGCCATTATGGTCAGTGAGCTTGCCATAATCCATCACCTGCAACAGGACATTGAAGAGGTCGGGATGAGCCTTCTCAATCTCGTCAAGGAGTAGTACCGCGTGGGGATTTTGATCAACCGCATCAGTCAGGAGCCCACCCTGGTCAAAGCCGACATAGCCGGGCGGCGCTCCGATCAGTCGGGAAACGGAGTGGCGCTCCATATATTCACTCATGTCAAAGCGGATCAGTTCGATCGCGAGCGTATGCGACAATTGCCGCGCAACTTCAGTCTTGCCCACTCCCGTGGGGCCGGAGAAGAGATAGCAACCGATCGGCTTGTCACCATCACGCAATCCTGCTCGAGCGAGTTTGATCGCCGCCGCGACCTGCTTGAGCGCCTCGTCTTGGCCGAAAACCACAGTGTTTAGGTCGCGCTCCAGGGTTTTCAGCGACCGCTTGTCGCCACTGCTAACGTTCTTGGCTGGCACCCGCGCCATCTTGGCAACGATGGTCTCAATGTCCTTGATGCCAATAGTCTTGCGCTTGCGACGCTTAGATTCCGGCTTTAAACGCTGTGCCGCACCGACCTCGTCGATCACGTCGATCGCCTTGTCCGGCAGTTTACGATCGCTCATATAGCGACTCGACAGCTCCACCGCCCCGCGCAACGCCTCATTGGTATAGCGCACGGTATGATAATCCTCATAATAGCTCTTTAGGCCACGAAGGATTTGCACCGCGTCCTCAATCGAGGGCTCGGCGATATCAATTTTCTGAAAACGCCGGACGAGCGCCCGGTCCTTCTCGAAGAAATTGCGGTATTCCTTGTAAGTAGTCGAGCCTATGCAGCTCAACGTGCCGCTTTGCAGCGCCGGTTTGAGGAGGTTGGACGCATCCATCGCGCCACCGGAAGTCGCGCCAGCGCCAATTACAGTGTGGATCTCATCGATGAAGAGGATGGCACCATCCTGATTTTCTAGCTCATAGACCACAGCCTTGATACGCTCCTCAAAATCACCGCGATAGCGCGTGCCAGCAAGGAGTGCGCCCATATCGAGGGAATATATTGTGGCACCCACCAGCACTTCCGGTACCTGACCCTCGTAAATACGCCGTGCCAAGCCCTCGGCTATCGCGGTTTTGCCGACGCCAGCATCGCCTACATAGAGCGGATTGTTCTTTGTACGTCGGCATAGAACCTGGATGGTGCGCTCGATCTCGTTTACGCGACCGATCAAGGGGTCAATCTTTCCGTCCTCTGCCTTGGCATTGAGATTAGTGCAATAAGCATCGAGCGCCTCACCACCGCGCTTGACCTCGCTCTCGGCTACAAATTCCTCGTCAATACCTGACACCTCATCCATTTGGCTGTCTTGGCCGGGAATCTTAGCGATTCGGTGTGAAATGTAGTTCACCGCGTCCAGCCGCGTCATGTCCTGATCCTGTAGGAAATAGACGGCATGGGATTCGCGCTCTGTAAAGATCGCGGCAAGAAGATTAGCTCCAGTAGCCTCGCCCCGGCCGGAGGATTGCACATGGAGTACAGCTCGTTGCAGGACGCGCTGAAAGCCAGTGGTTGGCGCCGCGTCCTCATCGTCCTCGCCTACCAGGCTATTAAGCTCATTGTCGATGAACGCCGTCAGATCCGTGCTCAATTTGGCAACATCGACACCACACGCCTTGAGTACGGCTACCGCGTCAGTGTCCTCGCACAGTGCAAGCAGCAGATGCTCCAGAGTAGCGAGATTGTGTTTACGCTCAGTGGCGAGCGCAAGCGCTCGGTGTAGAGTTTTTTCGAGTTCCGCGGATAACATCTCTATCGCGCCTTGGTCCTTGATCCGTGTGTCTCGCTTGGTTCAGTCTTTTTCCATGGTGCATTGCAGGGGATGCTCATTGCGCCGCGCCAAATCCATTACCTGCGTTACCTTGGTCTCCGCCACTTCGAACGGATAAACCCCACAGATGCCAACACCGCGGCGATGCACATTCAGCATCACCTCTGTCGCCTTCTCCTGACTCATGCCGAAAATGCGCACCAAAACGATGACCACGAACTCCATCGGTGTATAGTCATCATTCAGCAGTAACACCTTGTACATTGAAGGCTTCTTTGTCTCGGGCTTGGTCCTTGTAAGTACTCCGGTACCCTCGCCCGGCCTGTCTGTTTTGCGCTTGTCTGCCATGCCCGTATCTTATCCCATGCCCATTCGAGCCCCGCTGCCGTTTATAGCACAGATCCTCCGGCACTTGACCATATGGGAAGCAAATGCGCGCCAGACAAGCGCGCACGTATACTAGTCAATCGGCTATATCAGTTTGGGCGAAGAAAAAGGCGACTTCGATGGCCGCATTTTCTGGTGAATCGGAACCATGCGCTGAATTCGCCTCGACCGATTCTCCAAAATCTTTGCGAATCGTGCCCTTATCAGCGTTCGCCGGATTAGTCGCACCCATAATCTCACGATTGCGCACCACAGCGTTTTCACCTTCGAGCACCTGTGCGACGATCGGACCAGAGGTCATATAATCGCAGAGATCGTCGTAAAACGCGCGCTCGGCATGAACCGCGTAGAATTGCTGTGCCTGTTCCCGCGTCAACCGAAGACGTCGCTGGGCAACAATTCTAAGGCCAGCGTCCTCGAACCGCTGATTTATCGCGCCCGTCAGATTACGCCGGGTCGCGTCCGGCTTGAGGATAGAAAGCGTTCGCTCGACCGCCATTTGGCTAACTCCCAAAATTTACGATGGCGCGTTATAGACGCTTCGACAAAGCGGTTCAACCGAGCTTTTCCCAGCCACCGTCTTCGCCTTGACGCCAATAACTTATGGTATGGCCTTCCGCCGTGCGTCGTTTCCAGCGGCGACGCGCCGATTCGAGCGCGGTTTCGTCCTTGCCATCAAACATATCGAGATAACGCACTACACCCTCGAGAAAAACTGGCTCAACGCCGTCGATGGTAACTACTAAATCGGCTGCGTTCTCATTGATTGTCGAATCCGTGGATTCGGCAGTCAGGTAAATCGGCTGACGTTCCGCATCCCCATCCCGCGCTAGACCATGAGCCAAAAAGGTCTCAGGATCGTAAGTCCAAAACGCGGTGCTCAGCGCCTCCATGCGAGCATCAGACCCACCAACGACACGAACGCGGTGACCAGCATCGAGCGCTTTTTGCAACAACTTGGGCAGCGCATGCTCAAGTAGGCTGGTGCGCAACTGGTAAAATCCAACCTCTGCCATTCTCAAGCTTTCAACGCTCGAAAATTAGCTTTCATAGTAATCTTCAACCAATCGGTCCAATAGGCGCACGCCGTAGCCAGACGCGCCCTTAGGAACGATGGGATCGTCACTGCGCTTCATCCAAGCCATGCCCGCTATATCAAGATGCGCCCAGGGCGTATCACCGACGAAGCGCTCAAGGAGCGCGGCAGCGGTGATGCTACCCGCCTCGCGCCCCTTACCCACATTTTTCATGTCGGCGATTTCAGAATTGATGTCCTTGTCGTAGCGGCTGCCGAGCGGCAGTCGCCAGACTTCCTCACCCGACGCCTTACCCGCAGCGGTCAGGCGCTCTGCCAACTCATCGTTATTGCTAAACAGGCCCGCTTGATAGGTGCCGAGGCTCACAATAATGGCGCCCGTCAGGGTGGCCAGATCGACCATGAATTGCGGCGCAAAGGTCTTCTGGGTGTACCAAAGTGCATCCGATAGGACGAGGCGCCCTTCGGCATCCGTATTTATCACTTCGATGGTCTGGCCTGACATAGTGTTCACCACATCTCCAGGGCGCTGAGCATTACCATCAGGCATATTCTCCACCAAGCCGACGACGCCAACAACATTGGCTTGCGCCTTCCGACCGGCCAGTGCCTTCATCAGGCCGATCACCGCACCGGCACCTGCCATATCGTATTTCATCTCCTCCATGCCGCCTGAGGGCTTGATCGAAATGCCACCGGTATCAAAGGTGACGCCCTTTCCAACAAAAGCCACAGGCGGGGTGTCTTTGTCCGGCGCACCGTTCCAGTGCATGATGGCAATGAAACTCTCGCGTCGGCTGCCCTGGCCGACGCCGAGAAGGGCGCCCATGCCGAGCCCCTTCATACGCTCCTCATTCAGCACCTCAACATCGATGCCGACTTCCGAGAGTTCCTGGATATCTTCCACGATAGTCGCCGGATATTTTACATTGCTCGGCTCCGACACCAAATTGCGGGTGAGATACACTCCGTCACCGACGCGCTGGCGCGGCTCAGCCGCAGTTTGTGCCGCGCCCCTGTCGGGTGACATAAACGTAAGAGTATTGAGCGTAGGTTTATCTTCTTCTTTTTGCTTGGTGCGATATTTGTCGAAGCGGTATGAAGCGAGCTGCGCGCCAAAGGCAGATTCAGCAACCATATTCGCCGGACACATGGAACAACCGTCGAGCTTATCAATAACAATTGCTGCCTGGCTCTCGCCGAGTTTATTGAGGGCGGCAACGATGCGACCTCCCATCGCCTGCATTTGCAACTCGTCAATGTCTCCGGGCTTGCCAAGTCCGACCAAGATGACGCGGCTGAGGAGAAGACCCACCGGCACGTTCAACGTCAGGGTCGTGTTCTTCTTACCAGTGAATCGGCTGCTGGCCTCAATCGCCTTAGAGAGTAAACCAGACGTCCGACTATCAATTTCCTGAGCACTCGGCGTAAGAGCACTATGGGTAAGAACGCCTACTATGAGCGTCCCACTCTCGGGTACGGAGAATTCAGAAAAGGCAATCTGCATATTAGCCTCGCGGTTATTTGATACTTCCACCTGCCAGCCCTCATGGGCGAGCGAGTGAACCTATACTGACCAGGCGAAATGGTGAAGAGCGATTCACGTCTCCTGTTCGCATTTGGTGTGGCGATGGCCTATGCTCGTTGTGATGAATGTCCAGACGCCAGATGATGCCAGCATTCAAACTAACTGGCACGAATATTACAGTGAAAAGCGCATCGCCCACCAGTGGCTCCAGGTGGCGCTATTGCGCGATCTGCAGGTTCACCGTGTTCTCGAAATTGGCCCCTATCTCGGCCTAGTGACAGCGATGGCCGCGAGCGCCGGCTATGAGGTAACGACCCTAGACGTCAAGGCGCATTCCAACGGTACTGGCGCACATAGGCACATCCAGGCAGATATCCTTAAGGTCGACCCTGACACCATCCAAGAATTCGACGCTATTCTCTGCTGCGAGACCCTTGAGCACATCCATTGGGATAACCTCGCAAGTGTACTTGCGCGTCTCGCCGCCACAGGCGCGCCCTGGCTGATCCTTTCCGTACCTTATGAAGGCTTTCAATTCGCCTTCGAGCTCTATTTCAACTGCCAGCACTGGCGCAGACGGAGCCATTTCCGAAAATTGCGCTTTTTGCGACGCTTCAAAATAAAAAGCGATCAGGAATGGGAGGCTCATAAATGGGAGATCGGATATCACGGCCGCAGTTTGAAAGCATTTTCCCAGAAGCTTGAAAAGGCTGGCTTCCGAATCAAGCGGCGTGAATTCACTAGTGGATGCCGTTCGGTATTTCTTGTCTGTCGTAACGAAAAGGCAAAAGAACGTCTATGAAACCCGCTATGCCGCACGACAAAGAGAGCTCTGCAAAGTTATAATAGGTTTTATGCATCGCCACCAACGCTACATCTTGCGTCAACTTCTAGGGCCGTTCCTATTGATCACTGTCGGACTGACCGCGGTGATCTGGCTCACCCAATCCTTGCGATTCATCGATATGATCGTAAATAAAGGCCTCAGTCTGAGCGCCTTTCTCTATTTTTCGATGTTACTGCTGCCGACCTTTCTCGGGGTCATACTGCCCATCGCTCTCTTCAGTGCCATTCTCTTCACCTACAACAAGCTGGTAATTGACAGCGAGATCGTTTCCCTACGTTCTGCTGGTCAAGGTCCTTGGTCACTGGCAACGCCAGCATTAATTCTCGCATCATGTGTCTGTGTGCTGGTCTATGCCATCAATCTTTATTTCGTACCGTTGAGCTATCGTGAATTTAAGAGCCGGCAATTCATCGCCCGCGCCGATTTTTCGTCGGTGCTTCTACAGGAAGGCGTCTATACCAATCTGATAGACGATGTGACGGTTTTCGTGCGCGAGCGCGATGCTAGGGGCCGCCTGCACGGCATCTTCGTCCATGACAGCCGTGTCGCCGCCCAACCAGTAACCATGATGGCCGAGCGCGGTGCCTTGGTCAGGACAGAGCAGGGACCGCGCTTCGTGCTTCTAAATGGTAACCGCCAGGAGATAAATAAATCGCGCGGCCAGTTGTCGCTCCTATATTTCGATAGCTACGCACTTGACCTTGGCTATTTTGCCGAAGACCCTGCGAACCGATGGCGCGAGCCGCGCGAGCGTTACTTGCACGAACTGCTCAATCCCACTGACAGCTATGACGATCAACGCAACCTCGGCAAATTCTGGGCCGAGGCGCACCAGCGCATCGTCACGCCGCTCTTTTCCTTCGCACTGACCGGAATCGCCTTTGCCGCACTCTTGGGTGGACACCTCAATCGGCGCGGCCAGTGGCGACGCATCCTCGGCGGAATCTCTGCCGCCTTCGTCTTCGAAGCAATTAGCCTCGGGCTGGTCAACGCCGTTTCAAAAACGCCAGATCTCTTCTTTACGCTCTATCTCAACGTCTTGATGGCGATCGGGATCTCGATCTTTCTATTGCGGTCCCGGCGGCGGCGCTCCGGTAGCGTGCCGCCGCCGGTAATCGCTGGATAGGGAAATTTCAGATTCATGCGTCTTTCAGGCACCTTCTCCTACTATATCGGTCGGCAGTTTCTGACTGGCGTGGCCATGGTATTTCTTATCTTCGTCACGACGATCTTCATCTTTGACGCGGTGGAAATGATGCGCCGCGGCTCGGGCCCAGGGCGTGAGTTGGCAACACTCGGAATTCTGCTGCAGATGGCGATGCTTCGCATTCCCTTCATGGCGCAAAAAATCTTACCCTTCGCCGCGCTCGTTGCTGGCCTTTGGACTTTCGCCCGCATGACACGCACCCATGAGCTCGTAGTAGCGCGCTCCGCCGGCGTCTCGGTATGGCAGTTCCTACTGCCTAATCTCCTGCTGGCGCTAATGCTTGGGGTCTTCATCATGACCGTGTTTAACCCTCTCTCCGCAGTGATGGTGTCGCGCTACGAGCAGATGGATGCCAAATATCTGCGCGGCAAATCAAGCTTGCTAGCACTCTCTCCATCCGGCATCTGGTTGCGCCAAAACGACAACGACAGGCAATCCGTCATACATTCTCAGCGCCTCGGCCGAGAAGATTTAACGCTGCACGATGTCATTATCTTTCAATTTCGGGAGAACGATCAGTTTGTCGGGCGCATTGACGCAGATAAGGCACGCCTCGAGGAAGGCCACTGGACGTTGATGGACGCAGTGCTGACCGGTCCGGACCAGCCAGCTCAATTCATGGATACCTACGAAGTGCCAACCAAACTTACTCTCAACCAAATCGAGGACAGCTTTGCGCCGCCTGAAACGCTATCCTTCTGGGCCCTACCGGCTTTCATTGACACGTTGGAAGCATCTGGCTTTTCAGCTGTAAGGCACCGATTGCACTGGCATTCATTGCTTGCTGCTCCGCTGCTGCTCTGTGCCATGGTATTGATCGCTGCGACATTTTCACTGCGCTTTTCGCGCAGCGGCGGTACTTGGATTCTGATTGCTGCCGGCATACTGATGGGCTTTGTACTCTATTTTGTTTCCGATTTGGTGCTTGCGCTAGGCCTATCGGGGAAGATTCCCGCGGTGCTTGCTGCCTGGATTCCCGCAGGTGCATTCACGCTAATTGGCGTCGCCAGTCTGTTCCATATGGAGGATGGCTAATGCTCCGCGGAGCACTGTTGGCGTTACTCGTCGCGCTTATTTTAGCTTCTGGCGTGACCCCGGCGCAAACTCTGTCGCATGAGTTCGATTCCGAAGGTGCCGCTAAGAATGTAGTCATGAGCGCCGAAAGCCTCACCTACGACGAAGCTCTCGGTTTGGTAACCGCAGCGGGCAATGTAGAGATATCCCAAGGCCAGCGTCTGCTGATTGCCGATGCAGTCTCCTATAACGAGTTTCACGACGTCATGACAGCTTCCGGCAATGTGGCCTTGATGGAGCCGAACGGCGAAGTGTTGTTCGCAGATTACCTAGAACTGTCCGATGAGATGCGCGAGGGTGTGATGCGCGACATCCGCATCTTGCTGAGTGCGGAGACGCGGATCGCTGCAAACAGTGCACGACGCACGAACGGCAGCCGTACCGAAATGAACAAGGCAGTCTTCTCACCCTGCAAACTCTGCCCGGTTCACCCTGACGAACCACCGCTCTGGCAGATCAAGGCAATCAAAGTCGTGCACGACCAGCAAAAACAAGACGTCGCCTATTACGACGCATGGCTTGAAATGTTCGGCATTCCGTTAGTCTACACTCCATATTTTGAACATCCAGATCCAACGGTAAAGCGGCGCAGCGGATTCCTAACACCCACCTATGGCTCATCCTCAAACCTTGGCATACATTTGACCACGCCCTATTACTGGAATATCTCACCGCACCAGGATGCGACACTAAAGCCCAAATTCACGAGTGACGAGGGAGTCATATGGGGCAGCGAGTATCGCGAACGCACCCAGACTGGCGGATATTCCCTAGACGGCAGCCTTGCCTACGGTGACGAACGCGACGATAACGGCGATAAAACCGGTAGCCAGGCGTTACGCGGCCACTTGTTTAGCAACGGCCGCTTCCAGGTCGACCCGATATGGAACTATGGCTATCAATTCGAGCAAGCGAGCGACGATACCTATCTCAGCTTCTACCGCCTCAATTCAAAGGACACGCTGACCACACGGCCCTATATCGAAGGAATAAACGGGCGCAATTATGCCAGCGGAAACGCATATTTTTTCCAGGGACTAGAGGCCGAGGACAACCAGAATCAGATACCATTCGTCCTGCCGCTCGTGGATTTTAACCACGTCGGAATGCCCGATACGATCGGTGGATTCACCACAATGGATGCTAATTTAATGGCGCTCCATCGCATCGACGGTGCTGACAGTCGTCGCCTCTCCATCGAAGGCGGCTGGCATTTGCCGCATATCGGACGCTCCGGCAGTATCTACCGTCTCTCAGCGACGATGCGCGGCGATATCTATCACGTAAATAATGTTGATTCCGCTGGCACGACACGTAAAACACGTGCCCGCGGATTAACCGGTCGTCTACGCCCCGAATTGACCGGCGAATGGCGCTTACCGCTGATGAGCCGCACCGGCGGAATCCGGAAATTGATCGAGCCCATCGTCCAAGGAATTATCAGTCCCTATGGCGGTAATCCTGGCGAAATCCCTAACGAAGACAGCCAGGATCTTGAATTCGACGATACCAACCTGTTCAGCAACAATCGCTTCACCGGCTTTGACCGGGTGGAGAGCGGACCCCGCGTCAATTATGGTCTACGCTTTGGCTTTTTCGGATTGGGTGGTGGGCGCACTCAAGGCATGATCGGTCAAAGCGCCCGCCTTAGAGCGGACGATACATTCAACAAGGGCAGTGGATTGGAGGAAAATTTTTCTGACTTCGTTGGACGCATCCGCATTGCACCGGCCCCGATTTTTGACTTTGCCTATCGCTTTCGCCTGACGCACCAAAACTTCACTGCCCGGCGTAACGAAATTGAGCTTGCCTCTGGACCTAAGGCGGTGCGCATCAATATAGGTTATGCGCTTTTGGAGGAGCAGATATCGGAGGGCGACACCACTGCTTTCGCCAATCGTGAAGAAGTTGTCGCCGCATCTGATGTTCGCTTGACCCGTTTTTGGCGTATCAATGCAGGCACGCGTCGGGACCTGACCGGTTCCGGCGGTACCATTAATTGGTATTCCGGCGCCACCTATGAGGATGAATGTTTTTTCTTCGCGACCAGTATCAATAAGAATTTTACACGCGACCGCGACGTCCAGCCGGAAACCAATCTCCTGTTCACCATTCGACTCAAACACTTGGGCTAAGCGGAATACGCGTGCCCAGGACCTAATTTATTTTGCCCGAGCCGGGTAGAGGTTTATAACACCAATAGACAATGTGGATTAGGTGCGACATACCGCGATTCCGCCTTGCCCTTGGCATTGCGCTGACTCTTGCGACTGTCACCGGGCTGATGGCACTGTCGCCGCCACTGGCGCGCGGGCAGGAAACCATGCGAATCGCTGCCGTGGTCAATGACGATGTAATCTCGGTCTACGACCTTGCGGCGCGGATCAGCATCATAGTAGCGGCGTCCAAGCTTCGTGACGCTCCAGACTTGCGCCGACAAATTGCCCCCCGGGTCCTGCGCACCCTAGTCGATGAATACCTGCAAACTCAAGAAGCCGCCCGCCTCGACATTGAGGTGACGGAGCGAGATATCGAATTCGCAATTAATCAGATCGAGCAAAGGCAAGGTCTGGGGAAGAGGGGATTAGATAATTTCGTACGTAATAACCGTATCGACCGAGATGCCGTAATTGCTATGCTCAAAGCAGAAATCGCTTGGAACAAATTGATCTCGCGGCGCCTCAATTCAGCGATCTCTGTGGGTGAAGACGAGATCGACGAAGCACTGGCACGTCTTGAAGAAAACCGAGGACAACCGGAATACCGAGTGGCAGAGATATTCCTCGCGATCGAATCGCAGGAGCAAGAACAGGAAATCATGAAAACCGCGGAAAATCTGTTGGTGCAACTGCAGCAAGGCGCAGATTTTCGAGGTATAGCCCAGCAATTTTCCGAAAGCGCCACTTCTGCAGTCGGCGGCGATATCGGCTGGGTGATAGTCGGTCAATTATCCAAACAGATTGATTCCATTCTACCCAATTTGGCGGTTGGCAAGATCTCAGGACTGATCCGTACTTTTGACGGCGTACAGATCATCAAGCTCGTGGACAGGCGAAACTTGCTGACGGCAGATCCTTTAGACACCCGAGTCCACCTAGCACAAATCATCATCGACGATTTCGGCACCGACAGGGAATTGGCGGTCGATCATATCAGGGACGTGCATGGTGAATCCGCGGACTGCGCTGACATGCTGGAGCGCAGCAGTGAGTTCACATCACCGCAATCCGGCGATCTGGGCGTATTGAAAATAGGCGATATGCCCTTAGATCTGAGAGAGATAGTACAGAACGCAATGCCCGGGCAATTAAGTGAGCCGCACCCCTTTGGCAACGGCTTGCGCATTTTGATGACCTGCAGTCGCGTCGAAGCCAGGGTCGAGCTACCGACGCGTGCAACTATGCGCCAAGATATCGGTAGCCGGCGACTAGAATTACAAGCTAAACGGTATCTCCGAGACCTCAGGCGAGCAGCGTTCATCGATTTTCGTGTTTAGAGAAAATATCGAGTAGATGGAACCACCTGCGAAGAAACATTTCCAACTTAGAAAAGCGCTAGAGTAGTTTGCAGGAACGCAAGTGAACGTGAAATACCCTAAAATCGAAAGCCTTGCGGAAACGATATCCCGCCACGGTTTGAGTGCACACAAATCGCTGGGTCAGCATTTTCTGCTCGATGCTAATCTCTGCATGCGTATCGCCCGCGCTGCCGGGCCACTCAACGATTTGACGGTGCTAGAAATTGGCCCCGGTCCCGGTGGGCTCACCCGCGCACTGCTCGAAGCAGGAGCCCACCGCGTGGTCGCCATCGAGCGGGACGCACGTTGTCTCGCGGCCTTAAAGGAGCTTGCAGAAACCTCGCCAAAACGCCTGGAGATCGTCGAAGGGGATGCACTCAAGGTCGATGTTGCAGCACACCTCAACGGTCCGGCCAAAATCGTCGCCAACCTGCCCTACAATATCGGTACCGCCCTTCTACTTGGCTGGCTCAAAGCGCCTGAACGCTACCGCAGCATGACCTTAATGTTCCAAAAAGAGGTCGCAGCACGCCTCACAGCCACGCCAGGAGGTAGTGATTACGGCCGCCTTTCGATCCTGGTGCAATGGCGTTGCGAGACACGCCGTCTTTTTGATGTTAATGCCAAGGCGTTCACTCCTTCGCCCAAAGTTACATCCAGCGTGGTACAGCTAGTACCACGTTCCAAACCACTCTTTCCAGCAGAGGCAACGTCGCTCGCCTGCGTAACCCGTGCAGCGTTTGGTAAACGGCGAAAAATGTTGCGCGCCGCCCTGAAGGAGTTGGTCGCCGACCCTGAAACATTTCTTGCTGCTCAGGGGATCGACCCCAAGGCGCGCGCGGAAACCCTCGATATCGAAGCATTTTGCGCTCTCGCCCGGGCTCTGCCCAACAGATGAAAGAGCTTGCCTCCAGCATAGCTTGACGTTATGTCCTCGACCACGATGACAAGGGTCTTCAAACAGCGACGACAACGCACTCCCCTGCCCGTCCGCGCATAATACGCGACGCAATAGTTTCCGCGAAGCGCTTCACTATCTAATTCGTATTGTCTTGTGGAAGTTCGTCAAATGTTTGAAATTTTCAAAGAGAGGCCGCAGGACGTCCCAGCCATTGAATCGCTACTTGACACTGCTTTCGGAGCGAATCGCCATGCCCGCGCCTCTTATGCCCTTCGTGAGAACATCGAAGCAATCCCTGAGCTCTGCCTCACTGCTCGCCGGGACAGCGTTATTCTCGGCACGATTCGTTATTGGCCACTCCTAATACCTGGCGCGCGCTCGGGTCTTCTGCTCGGACCTATCGCAGTAGACCCAGCGCATGGCAAGCTTGGCATCGGCGGCAAGCTGATAGAACAAAGCCTCTCCGACGCGAGCATTCTCGGCCATGATGCAGTCGTGGCAATCGGAAACGCTGACTATCTTAGCCGCTTCGGTTTCTGTCCCGCGGGTCAATTCGGCCTTACCTTTACCACCCCCCTCGCACCGGGCCGGCTCCATGCCCTGGAACTCTTTCCCGGCGCGCTTGCAGGTGCCGGCGGAAGGGTCGCTAAGGCTCTATAGTTCAAGCGAATATTTAGCCGCAGGTGTTATCGCCTGCTCAGAAAGTGTGTTAAGTCCGGTCTTTGGTGAGGGTGCGGACGAAATCGTCAAGACCGGTATAGCGCTCGCAGCAGGTGCGCTCGGCGTTGAGAATTGCACGAGCACGAGCGACGCTGTCGTCAAGCGCGTAATTGACTAGGACATAGTCGTATTCGTCGTAATGGCTCATCTCGTCGACCGCCTTGGCCATTCGCGCAGCGACCACCTCGGCACTGTCCTGGGCGCGGCGTTGAAGACGGCTCTCCAACTCACCAATGGAGGGCGGCAGAACGAAGACGCGTACCACATCCCCGCCAGCAGCCGTCGCCAATTGTTGCGCGCCCTGCCAATCAATATCGAAGATCACATCAAAGCCCTTGGCGACCAAGTCCTCAACCTGATCGCGCGGTGTACCGTAGCTGTAGCCAAATACCTCCGCATATTCAAGAAACCCGCCCTGCTCCACCAAGCGGTTGAACTTGTCCTGGCTAACGAAATGATAATCGCGCCCGTCCAGTTCATCTGGCCGCTTCGGTCGAGTGGTCGCCGAGACCGACATGCGAATATCGGGCTCGAGTTCGAGGAGACGTCGTGCGATCGAAGTCTTGCCAGCGCCTGAAGGCGAGGACAGCACAAACAAAACCCCACGCCGGGCAATTCCTGAAATGGCATCACTCAATGTTCTGTACCTGCTCACGGAATTGATCAATTACAAACTTCAGTTCAAGGCCGGTATCGCTGAGTTGGATGTCATTAGCCTTAGCACACAGCGTATTGGCTTCACGATTAAGCTCTTGAGAAAGAAAATCGAGTTTGCGCCCGATTGCACCACCATCGGCCAGTAGTGCTCGAGCAGTAGCGATATGGGTCGATAAACGGTCTAGCTCCTCACGAATATCACCCTTAACGGCTAGCAAAGCGAGCTCCTGAATGAGGCGCTCTTGGGGTACCGG
>PBDG01000022.1 GCA_002717225.1 Rhodospirillaceae bacterium
CCTAATGCCTGGGCAATCCTCCTCGACGTAAACGGTAATCTTTGCGAGGGGATCGGCTCCAACATCTTTCTTGTCAGCGAGGGCGTGGTCTACACGCCGCATGACCGTTACGTACTATGCGGCGTGAGCCGAGGCACCGCCATCGATCTTGCCGAGCAAGCCGGCCTGAAGGTCGAGCGCGCCGACCTTGATCTTTACGACGCCTATACGGCGGATGAGGCTTTCATTTCCTCAACGAGCTTCTGCATCGTGCCGGTCAATAGTATCAATGGTATCGAAGTCGGTAACGGCACGATCCCCGGACCAATAACCAAGCAATTGACGGATGCCTATATCGATTATGTTGACTACGATTTTGTCGACCAATATCTCAGGCATCTAGACTGATTCACGATGACCGATAAGAAAATCAACAAGGGCGAGTTGCGCTCCCAGGCATGGTTCGGTAAGGCGGATAAGGATGGGTTCCTGCACCGCAGTTGGATGAAAAATCAGGGCATCCCGGCAGATGAATTTGACGGCCGCCCGGTGATCGGCATCTGCAATACCTTCTCCGAGTTGACGCCGTGTAACGCCCACCTCCGGGGTATCGCCGAACGGGTCAAGCGAGGCGTCTATGAAAAGGGTGGGCTACCTCTGGAATTCCCCGTCATGTCCTTAGGCGAATCGAATTTGCGCCCAACTGCCATGCTGTTTCGCAATCTCGCCAGCATGGACACCGAGGAATCCATCCGCGCTAACCCGATGGACGGCGTTGTCCTTCTCGTTGGTTGCGATAAAACGACGCCGGCGCTTCTCATGGGTGCGGCGAGTTGCGACCTGCCAACATTAGTGGTCTCCGGTGGGCCGATGCTGAGCGGTCGCGTGCACGGTAAAGAAGTGGGTTCGGGAACCGACGTGTTCCGCTATTCTGAAGCTGTGCGCGCGGGCGAGATGTCTCTCGCCGACTTCATGGATGCCGAGGCCGGCATGTCGCGTAGTCCCGGCCATTGCATGACCATGGGCACGGCCTCAACCATGGCCAGCATGTCAGAGGCGCTGGGCATGGCGATGCCGCACAATGCTGCCATCCCGGCGGTCGACTCCAGACGCAACGTCTTGGCCCAAGAGGCCGGGCGGCGCATTGTCGATCTGGTACGCGAAGATATACGCATTTCACGAATCCTTACCCGCGAGGCGCTCGAGAATGCCGTTCGCGTTAATGGCGCGATCGGTGGTTCGACCAATGCAGTAGTGCATCTCATTGCCATCGCACGTCGCCTAGGTATCGATTTCGGCCTCGACGATTGGGACAGGCTCGGACGTGACATCCCGACCATTGTTGATCTCATGCCGTCCGGTCGTTTCCTGATGGAGGATTTCTACTATGCCGGCGGTCTACCGGCGGTGATACGGACGCTCGGCAACCTGATTCACCAAGATGCAATGACAGTGAATGGTCGCACCATAGGGGAAAATTGTTCTGAGGCGCAATGCTACAGCAAGAAGGTTATCCGGACGCTCGACAATCCGCTTACCGAGAATGGTGGCATCGCCGTGCTGCGCGGCAATCTCGCGCCCAAAGGCGCGGTACTGAAACCCTCTGCTGCAACGCCCAAACTGATGCAGCATAGAGGCCGTGCCGTAGTGTTTGAGAATATCGATCATTACAAGGCACGAATTGCCGAGCCTGACCTCGATGTCGACGAGACCTGCGTTTTGGTGCTTAAGAATTGCGGGCCGAAGGGTTATCCCGGCATGGCCGAGGTCGGCAATATGGGACTCCCACCAAAAATCTTGGAGAAAGGCATCAAGGACATGGTGCGAATTTCGGACGCGCGTATGTCGGGCACAGCCTATGGCACGGTGGTACTACACACCGCGCCGGAAGCGGCAGCTGGCGGTCCTCTCGCACTGGTAAAAGACGGCGACATGATTGAACTCGATGTCGCCGAACGCAGACTCCACCTGGAAGTTTCCGATGAAGAGCTGTCCCGTCGGCGCGACAACTGGACACCGCCTGAGCCACCCATGGTAGGAGGTTACCAACGGCTCTATTTCGATCATGTGCTTCAAGCCGATGAAGGTGTCGACCTCGACTTCCTCGTCGGCCAGCGTGGTGCAGCGGTACCGCGGGAATCTCACTGACAACCCGCGACAGAACACAAGAAATTCATCGATCTGTTTCGACAATTCAGGCGTTCTCCGATAGCCATAGGAATTGTGATAACTGGGATGTTCGCCCAGGCATAGATAGCTGTTGGCGATCAGATCATCCCTCACCCAGACGTTTACTTGTTGAGCGCAAAATCATTGCGAAGATGCCCGTCTTTGGTGACCCTACCGCGCCGGACGACAAAGTTAATCCGATTTGCGGTCACGACAGTTGGCATGCTTCAGCGTCTGCCATTTTTCAGTCTTAGGTCCGCAATTTGATGATCTAGGCCGGCTTCTTGTCTCTCAAGCCGTTCTCCTCGATCCACTTGGTCGTATCGTCGAGGGCTCGAGAAAATCGTTGCATCATCTCGCTGACCTCTTCTTCGGCTATGATCAGCGGCGGCGAAAACGCTACGCTATCGCCCGAGAGCGCCGAGCGGATGATCAACCCGTGCTCTTGGGCGCGATGGCGCATGAATTCCTTAACCTTTAAAGCAGGATCGAAGGAGCGCTTAGTGAGCTTATCCGCAACCAGCTCGATCGCCGCCATCAGGCCGACACCACGCACATTACCGACCAGTGGGTGATCGGAGAAAGCACGCAGACCATCCTGCAGGAAAGGCGAAACACGTTTAACATGGTTGACGATATCGCGCTCTTCCATCAACTCCTGAACGCGTGTGGCGACGGCAACTGCCACTGGATGACCGGTGGTGGTGAAGGCATGGCCGAAAAATCCAATCTTGTTGCTCTCGTCCCTTAGCACCTTATAGATGTCCTCGGTGACCATGATCGCCGAAATCGGCTGATAGGCACCGGAGAGGCCCTTTGCTAGGGTCATGATGTCCGGCTTGATGTTGAAGGTCTGCGATCCAAACATGTTGCCAGTGCGGCCGAAGCCTGTAATCACCTCATCGGCAACCATGAGCACGTCATATTTGCTAAGCACCGCCTGTATTTTCTCGAAATACGTTTTCGGTGGTGGAACGCATCCGCCCCCACCCATCACAGGCTCCGCAAAGAAAGCAGCCACCGTATCTGGGCCCTCCTTGAGGATCAAAGCCTCCAGGCTCGCAGCCATGCGAGTGGCAAATTCCTCCTCTGATTCGCCATCACGGCCGAAGCGGTAATAATGGGGGAAATCGGTATGGTGAAAATTAGCCAGCGGCAAGTCGAAACCAGCATGCATGGTCGGGATGCCGGTGATGCTAGCCGCCGCCATGGTAACTCCGTGAAACCCGAATTGACGGCTGATGATCTTCTTCTTCTCGGTGCGGCCAAGCGCATTGTTGTAATAATAGATCATCTTGACGGCGGTGTCGTTCGCTTCGGAGCCGGAATTGGCAAAGAATACCTTCGACATCGGCACCGGCGCGATCGCTTTGAGACGCTCGGCTAGGCCACCCATGGGCTCCGTCGTCTTGTCTATAAGGCTGTGATAATATGGTAGCTTTCTAAATTGTTTGATCGCCGCTTCCGCCAGCTCCGGCTCGTTGAAGCCGAAGGAAGCGCACCACATGCCGGCAGCGCCTTCAATATATTCGTTTCCATCCTCATCAATGATACACACGCCGCGCCCGCCCGAAACCACAACCGGCGGCGTTTCCTCCAGCGCCGCAAGGTTGCTGTAGCCATGCAGGATGTTCTCGACGGCTCGCGCGCCAGTGGAATTCGCAGTGCCGCTGCTCATGATGCTAATGCCTTTCCTTTTTGCGCTTTCATTTCCTTCAAGCTGTCCAAAACCGCTTCGGCCAAGTGATCCACTTCCGTCTCGCCCATAGGGGTGGAGAGACAACCGAGCCCCCAGGTGCTGAACAAAACCCCTCGGTTAAGAAGGCAACGGAACAAATCCTCGAGCATCTCGGCGCGCTTTTCCGTGTGTGCGCGATAGGTAGCGCGGTAGTCACCGAGCGGCTCAGACGAAAAATGCATCAGGATCATAGAGCCTTCTCCAGTTACTTGGCCGTCAACATCTGCCTTGAATAACGCTTCGCGCAATCCCGCGCGCGCGCGCTCACCCAATTGGTTGAGACGCTCGACGGCTTCGGGGGTTAGCAGTTTCATTGCTGCAATGCCCGCCGCCATGGAGACCGGGTTGCCCGAGAAAGTGCCGGAATGGGAGCAGGCCGCCTTGCCGACGCTTGAATCATAGACCGCCATCACCTCGTCGCGTCCTGCGACAACGCCTATCGGCATGCCGCCGCCAATCACTTTACCTAGGGTGGTCATATCTGGCTCGATGCCATAGCGGGTCTGCGCACCTCCATAATCGAGGCGCCACGTCACCACTTCGTCGAGGATGAACACTCGGTTATTGGCATGGGTGAAGGACTTCAACATGCGGATATAGTCTGAACTGGCGGGTATACCACCGCAGCGCGACGGCACCGCATCGAATAATACACCGGCGAGTTCACTCGCGTGGGCCTCAAGAATTCGTTCGGATTCTGCAACATCGTTGAACGGAATGACGACAACATCGCCGGTTATCCCCCGGGGCACTCCATGGGTGTGGCCGACAGAGAGCGGCGTGTCCTGGCCCCAGCTTTGCGGATCTGAATCAAGGCTGACTTCGGCATAATCATAGGCGCCATGATAGACGCCTTCGCATTTGGCGATCTTCGGCTTGCCTGTATAAGCCCGCGCACCCTTGACCGCATGCATGACCGCCTCCGTACCGGTATTAGTGTATCGCAGCTTATCGAACGAGGCAGCGCGGGCAAGAACCATCTCTGCAAGCTCTATATCAAGCTCCGTCGGCATGGTGAAGCACATAGCGCGCGCCGCCTGGTCCTGTACTGCAGCGACGATGTCGGGGTGCGAATGGCCAAAAAATTGAACCGTGTAATTGTTGACAAAATCGATACGCTCAACACCCTCCACATCCGTCACGCGGCAACCCTCTGCGCTCGCTGCGTAAATCGGATAAGGTGCGTAATAGGTCTGCCCGCGCGTCGTTCCACCAGGATAGACATGCTCCGCGCGTCGGCCCAACTCGGCCGAGCGCGATTTCGGATTGGGATAACCCATTTAAGTTCAGCCTCTTCGCCGCCAAAGCCGTGATATCGTCTTTCTCAAAGGAGATCACATCACAATCGATCCCCCGGCGTCCATGACAAAGGTGGGAGATGGCGAAAATTTCAACTTTCTTTCGCCAATAACCGCTAGTGCTTATCGTAGTGAAAACATACAGAGATTACGAAAAAATCCGCTTCGTTAGCTGTTAAGAAAGGGATGAAGCGGGAAAACAACTATCACCAGCGCATTCCACGACCCTATTCCAATAGCCTTAACCCAATCGATTCGATGTGCATGGCTCAGAAACGAAACATCGAAGACGCCTGCCNATAAATAGGGCGACTCACCAAATCGTAAGACCAAACGGAAAGCGNAAACTACTTTGAAATTTCAGANCGCGCGTCTATCAAAANATTAAGAGACTAGCCTCTGGCNCCGGCNATTTCTCAGTGTGGTAAAACGTNGTCTTTGGAGTNAAATGCGGAAAATAGGANCCTAGATCTTACCTTTGGCGGAACCCGATTGAAAAATTGGATTGCTCGCGCCGAAGGCTTCGATCGCCGTTCCAGTGACAGCGGAGGAGCGCTGTGAAGCAAGGAAGAGTGCCAGTTCAGCGATTTCCCCCGGGGCCATAAGATTGGCGTCCTGGGCGCGCCCCCTATGGTCAAAGGCATGGCGGAAGCCCTCCGTATCAGTCGCGCCAGGGCAGATGCAGTTCACGTCGATACCGTGCCGTTTTACCTCAGCGGCGGTACTTTGAGTAAGGTTGATCAGCCCGGCCTTCGCTGCGCGATAGGCTGAGCGCCCGGCGCCACCACGCGTTCCTCCGACACTCGACATATTGACGATCTTGCCCGCGCCACGCGCGATCATATGGGGCAGCACCGCCCGGCTCAGCATCGCCGGAGCCACGAGATTGACTTTGATGACCTGCTGCCAGAGGGTCGGATCAAATTCAGCTAGATCGAAGGAATCATGGATAATCGCAGCATTGTTGATTAAGACGTCGATGCGGCCGAAAGCCTCCATCGAGGTATCCGCTATACGCATGGGACTCTCGTCCATGGCGAGGTCTGTAATGAGTTTGACCGCGCGAACGCCCGCACCTTCAATCTCGGTGCTCAGACGATCGAGCTCCGCTTCGTCGCGGCCAGATATCAGAATATTCGCGCCTTCCCTGGCAAAGGCAAGCGCAGTGGCGCGGCCGATGCCCTTGGTCGCGCCGGTGACAATGACTGCCTGATCCAAGAATTCCAGTGTTTGTCGCGCATCGCTCACAGCTTTCGATACTAGACGGAGTCTTTCACCCACTCCGCCAATTTGGCCTTGGGTAACGCACCGACCTTCATCGACGAGACCTCACCATCCTTGAACAGGATCAGGGTAGGGATGCCGCGAACGCCATATTTAGCGGGAGTCAAGGGATTGCTGTCAACATCCACCTTGGCAATAGTTATCGAGCCAAGCATCTCCTGGGATATCTCTTCCAACGCCGGTGCGATGGCCTTGCATGGACCGCACCACTCGGCCCAGAAATCGACCAGAACCGGCCCCGGCGCGTTGAGAACTTTTTCATCGAATTCAGCGTCGGTAACGTTGGTAATGGTCATGATTCTCTCCTGCTAATGGGACGGAATCAATTTAGGTGCGGGTTAACAGAGCGTCAAGGCGCGTGCAGCTTTAACAAAGAATTCTGCAGCCAGATCAACTCCGGTCCATCGGTAAAGAGCAGCGCAGCACGAATTTCTCGCCCCGGGAAGATCGCCTGCAGCACCGCGTAGTAGCCAGCCATCTGCACAAGATAGGCTAATGGGATTTTCGAATCTACCGCCGATGCCGGGCAACCGGACTTGTAATCAGCCACCAGCACCTGATCCTCTGTGACCAGAAGGCGATCCACTTGGCCAGAAACCACGGTCTCTCCCAGTACCGCGGCGAGCGGCACCTCGGCCCGACTGCCAGGGCCGAAAAGCGGCGCTGCCGCTGGCTCTTCGAGAACCGCTAATACTTCCGCCACGATCACCTTCTGCTCCTTTGCCGACAGGCCATGAACCGAGCGTGCGAGATAGCGTGACGCCGCGTCGGGCCGCTTCTCTGGGCTTAGTTCAGGAAGTGTTTCCAGAAGGCGATGTATAAGCCGTCCTCGCATAAAGGTACTAGCACCGTGCTCGTTAAGCGGCCCTCGCACCGGTGGCTCGATGCCAAACAGACGTGACGGCGCGATAGGATGCGACAACTTTTGCTCGGGCGAGGCCGGCTGTAGAAAATGGTCTGGCAAAGTTTCGGTTTGATCCCTTTCAGGTGGTGGTCCGGTTGTTGACACAGCTGAGGTTTGCAGGCATGACAACGCCCATGCTTGGCCCGACCAACCCTCTGCCCCGACAAAACTGAGTTCAAGCTCCTCAGCCTTGTCAAGCCGCGCTAAGCCTTCTTGGATCAACTCATACCAACAGCCATCCTGGGCCTCCTGAGCGCCATGCCAGCCGGAAATATAAAGCCGGTCCTCGGCACGGGTCATGGCGACGTAGAGTAGGCGACGATATTCTTCGAGATCTTGCGTACGAGAAGCATCACGCAAATCTCGGCTCAGCCGTTCTTCTCGCGCACGGCGGCCCGGCCAAAACGGTACGTCTCCCTTCGCCCAAAGTATTGCCCTACGATCGCCGGGGAGAGACATAGTATCTGGCATGAAAACGATCGGCGCCTGAAGCCCCTTGGCACCGTGAACGGTCATTATTTGTACTTCGTCCCGAGCCCGTTCTGGATCACGCTTGAGTTCCGTCTTGGCAGCACGCAACCAATGAAGGAAGCCCTGTAACGATGGTGGATGTTGGTGCTCATAGGAAAGAGCGGCGGAAAGAAATTCGTCGATCGGGTCAGCCGCCTCCATGCCAAGGCGTTGAAGTAATTGCTGGCGCCCACCACCCGCACCGAGAAATTCATTATAGAACTCGAAAGGCGGTTTGTAATCAGCGATGGTGAGAAGTGCGCTCAAGGTCTCATGGGCGCGGGAAAAATCGATGTTTTCATCCCGTCGGGCGTTGAGCGTTTGCCATAGGCTGGAATGTGCGCGCTTATGGGCAAGTTCGAACAGACGATCCTCGCTGAAGCCAATGAACGGCCCCTTGAGCAAACAAGCTAGGGTGAGGTCATCTCCAGGCAAGAGTACAAAATCGCCCAGAGCCATCAAGTCCATCACCGCCAGCTGTTCAGTCAGATTCATGCGGTCGACCCCAGCGACCTCGACACGGCGAGTCTTAAGGGCACGCACCAGAGTAGCTGCAAAACTGCCGCGCTGACGTACCAGAATCATAATATCGCCGGCTCGGATAGGACGACCTTTAGATTCAAGCCAGCCATCCGAGCTCGGTCCCGGAGTACCGTTCAGCCAGTCAGAAATCTTTTTGGCGATGGCGCCAGCAAGTCGGTGCGCCGGGTCATCGCCGCCACGACGCGCCATCGGCGGACTCCAGGGTGCGTCTTTGGGTGTTTCACAAAGTACCGCGGCCGGCCAAAGTTCGACCCGCCCACCCTGACCAACCCGCACCGCCTGGTGATGAAGCTGCTGCCCGGGCTGTACCACCCCGGCTTGGGCCTGCGGCAAGGCAAACACCGCATCTACAGCATCAAGCACCGCTGCCGTTGAGCGAAACGAACGCTCTAACGGTACTTCGCGCCATTGATGGCGCGCTCCTTCAACACGCTGCTGGAATTTTTCACGGGTTTCCAGCAGAGCCGGGGGGTCGGCGCCCTGAAAACTGAAGATAGACTGTTTTTCATCTCCGACGGAAAATATCGTCCGCACCGTCGTCCGGCGATCCTCATGGGAGCTCTCGCCGACAAAAAATTCCTCCGACAGAGCATCGATTACGGCCCATTGTGCGGGGCTAGTATCCTGTGATTCATCTACTAATATGTGATCAAGCCCGCCATCTAGCTTGAAAAGCACCCAAGGAGCAATATCCGGCGCGGCCAGAAGCTTGCGCGTCTCCATGATCTGATCGTCATAGTCAAGCATAGCGCGAACGATTTTCTCATCACGGTAATTGTCAAGTAGCCTTACGCCGAAGTGAATCAGAGCAGCGCTATTTTCAGCTACCGCCAGGGCTTTTAGTCGTTCCTGAAAAGCAAGCAGGCGGGACTGCTCCTTGGTCAGAATATCAATCATATTAGGGGTCAACTTCAGAACGGATTTGGTTGCGAGTCGAGCAAGAGGTCCGCCATCCTTACGGAGAAACGCGCGACAATATACGCCAAACCCAATCAAGCGAGCGGGCTCGTCGACGGCCAACCAGTCGGAAATAATACCGGAGCGTTCGAAATCGGTCTTGGAGCCGTCCATCAACGCCGCAGCAGCCATGACAAGCCCCTCACGATCAAATACACCCTCAGCACAAGCTGCCTTGAGCAACGTTTCTTCGCTCACGCCGCAATCGACGCTGAGAAGTCGAGCTGCAGCAGCCGCTAGGCCTTCACTACCTGAGCGCTCCTCGAGCGCTCCCTGTAGCCTAGCTCGAGCGCTGGTCCATTCGTTTATCAGATCGGCGAATTTGTCCTCACCCAATTGCGCCGTGATGGCGTAGAGCGCCCTAGCGAGGACCTCGTCCGCGCCGTAGCGGGCATGACCAAAGGTTCGGTTCTGCGCTTCCTTGAGGAGCTTGCTCTGGGTGCGTTCATCAGCTACGGCGAAGTGAGGCGCAATACCGGCTTCCACGGGGAACCGACGCAATAGAGACTGACAAAAAGCATGAATAGTGAGGATCTTCATGCCACCCGGCGTATCCAGCACCTCCGCGAACAGGCTGCGGGCGCGTCGAATTTCCGCATCCTCCGGTGCACGGGCAAGCAGCAATTGCAGCGCTTCATCAAGAACGGTGTCATCTGCAGTGATCCAGTCACCGAGTGTGTTGGAAATGCGGATCGACATCTCCGCTGCCGCCGCGCGAGTAAAAGTGAGGCAGAGGATGCGCTCTGGCTCGGTGCCGTTTAGGAGGAGTCGCAGCACCCGGTCGGTCAGCACCTTGGTCTTGCCGGTTCCGGCCGAAGCGGTAACCCAAACGGAAGCTTGGGGATCGGCTGCGTCATGTTGCGGATTTCTCATTCGCCGTCTCCGGCGTAGCCAAACAACCATTCTTGAACACGCTCGAGATGTTCGTATTCATTCCAGGCAGGCATGGCTTCCGGGCGCGGCAACGGGTGATAGGGTGTTGCTGGGTCGTCGAATTTCATGATCAACTTTTCAAGGCCCCGACGCGCCGAGTCGGTTAGCTCCCCCACTTTCTGTTTAAGGGGCTTTTGCTCGCCTGGCGGCTCGCTGCCAGTAAGCCTCCAATAGGCGAGCTCCATCACCTCTTCTGCAGGAACGCCAATGAATCCGCCAGCTTCGGCGATCAACGCCTCCAGGGGAAGCTGCGGTCGGCGGCCAGCGACCACCTTTGATTCACTCGGCACCGTACCAGTTTTGTAATCGATGATTACTAGACCACCCTCCTTGAGGCGGTCGATGCGATCGGCCTTCGCCTTCAAAATAAATGGCCCTGCCCTACCATCGAGCACTAACTCACCACTGACTTCGGAAGCGAGCGGTGCGGCGCATTTGCGCCAAGCGATTTCATTGTCTACGAACCAGTGGGCGATTCGCTCAAAGCGCGGCCACCAGAAGGCCATCACTCCGGGCATACGTTTATAGCGCGCGAATTCCTGGCGTCCGAGAGCAATAAGTTGGGGCAGTGCGCCCTTCGGCGGCTCATTTCCTAATTCGGTGATGAACCGGTCAAGGATATGGTGGATGATCGCGCCCTTGTCAGCAGAGCTAGGATCTACATCTATCTCCTCCAAGGTCCGCAAGCCGAGAATATGGCGGGCATAGATAGCATAAGGGTCGGTCAGCCAGGTTTCGACCTGGGTAACGGATAGTTGGCGTGGGCGGGCCGAAATTGGTGGACGCGGCGCCGGGGGCTCGGCCGGGCCCGGAAGCGCATTCGGAGCGTCAAGAAGTTCCTGCCAACGGAACCAAACATCGGAATCCAATGCGAGTTGCTCATCCAGCCGCTCCGGCGCCAATACCGCCTTAAGGCGAGTGAGCCAGCGCGATGGTACTGTGGGTGCGCCTTCGACCTGTCGGGCGCGGGTCAGCATAACTTCGGTCGCACCGAAGCATTGCGTGAAATCATGAGCTGAAAGGCCTATGCGCCTCTCATGGGGCGGTAGGCCGAACTCAACGCGCATCGCCTGACTCATCCAAGGATCAACGTCGGGTTCGGATGGCCAGCTTCCTTCGTTGAGGCTGCCCAAAATCATCACATCGGCGCGCTGCAGACGGGCTTCAAGTGGGCCCCAAATAAAAAGGCGTGGATGGCCGCCATAACGCGGACGAACAGTACGACCCTCCATGAGAACATCAAGCAGAGCGGGATATTTTCGCCCCGAAAAGCTCGGCGCATGGGGTGCATACTCAGCCAGCTCCGCCATGAACATTGAAGCCGCCTCGCCAGCCTCTCCCGCCCATACGCATTCGGCACCGGGTTCGCTATCGTGCGCAGCGAGCCATTCAGCGAATTCGATATGTGCGCACACTAAAGGCGCCAGTTCGGTTTGCTCCTGGGTCAGCGCCATAAAGGTTGCTGCCGCCTCAACAATAGCGCCAAGCCAGTCTGCTGCCTGGTCCTCTCCCTGCACCCGCAGCGCGTGTACGATGCCCTCAAGGCCGGGTTCAGGCCTAGTGCCACGCAGCACCGTGCGCTCCACCACGCGCACCATACGACGGAAGTACTCCGGCGCTATTCCGCCTGCCGCCATTGGATGCTTAAGCGCAGCGAGAAAGGGAACGGGTGCCGCGCGCTCGGCAGCGAACCGCGCAGAAAGTCGCAGAAACACGCCGGGCATCGTCTTTGCCAGCGATGTTCCAGCAGAATCGTCAATCTCGATTCGCCAGCGCTTGAGCTCTGATGCGACGCGACGTGCGAGACCGCGATCCGCCGTCACGAGTGCCGCTGTCCTACCGTCCTGCCGCAAACTTGCACGCAAACGAAGCGCAATCGCACCCGCCTCTGCACCAGAAGTGGCACATTCTAGTATAGTAAGATTTTCTAGTGCCCTAGGGTCGACCGACGGCATGTTACGCCAGCAGCCAACCGTCTCCGCCGGATACATCGCCTGCGCAATTAGTGTTATGCGGGATTGAGAGCCAGTAGGAGTGCCCAGCGCAGGCCAAGGTAGCACGTCACTCCGCGCCGCGCCGATCCTAGCGAGCAATTGCTTCAGGCCGAATTGCGGGTGACTCGGCCCGAGGGCCCGCCAACTCTCTTCGGCGAGCTTCTTGTCGAGGCCAGGGAGAATGACGCAACCCTCTGGAAGCCGCGCAATCACTGCTAACAAATCCGCCGTGGCAGGGAGGCTACCGGTCGAGCCAGCGGCAATCACCGGATTAATGGGGGCGGCCTCGCGCCACTCCTCCGCCAAGTCTTCAAGCACCGCGTTACGCCGCGCCGCAGCATCGAGCGCGCCGTTTTTAGCAAGAATAGCCGGCCAGTGTTCAACAAGAATTTTGAGAAAATCGAGCACCTTCTGCCAATGAACAGCATGCCGTTCCGGCGCCAGCTTGTCGAGGTCAGCGAGATCTAGTCGCTCGCTACCCGCCTGGTCGAGAAGTGTGCCAAGCTCTTCGGCGAGACGCATGGCCTGATCGATATGACCGTCTGGTTCAACCGCGAGAATCAACTTAGCGAGCAGGAACTGTCGGTGAAGCGGCGCCAAAGCCGGTGGCAGCTCGCCATCTTCTGCCAATCCGGTGGGCCCGGCTTCGTCCTCGTCGAGATCGCCAATCGGCCGAATGCGCGGCAACAGCATAGCGCCGGAATCAGACTGCCTCAGAAACGCCTCGCTTAAAGCCCGACAGGCGCGCCGGGTGGGCAGTAGAATGGTTAACCGGCTAAGAGCCAAAGGGTCTTCCCCAACTCCGTCGAATATCCCGCTATGGAGAACACCATCGACCAACGCATCAGCAAAAGGGAACTCGGGCCCGATCGTAAAGATCCGAGGCTCGAGCCGTAGCTCTTTCACCTGCCTATCTCCAGTCTTAGTCGACGTTCTGCCTCCGCAAGGGCCTCGGGCGTGCCGACATGATACCACCAACTGTCGTGCTCGACCGCAAATAGTCGGTCGTTCTCTGCTGCTTCGTCATAATGGCGATTGAGCGAGTAGGAGCCGGCAGGAGCGCCCGTGAACAGGCGCGGATGGAGCATTTGCACACCACAAAAGATATGCGCGTCTGTAATACCGTGAGCGCGCTCCGGGCGACCATCCGCACCAAAGCGGAAATCACCGCCGCCAGTATGACCGATCGCACGCGCTTTGGGGCAAAGGAGAAGCAACGCATCCATGCGTATATCATCCCATGCCGCGGAGAGCCGAGCCAAGGCCCGCACGCCATCCTGTAAAACTGTATCACTGTTCTGTACGAAAAACGGCTTCTGGCCTAAATAAGGCAATGCCTGAGCTACGCCACCACCGGTATCCATCAGAACATCTTCCGGCGACATCTGGATTGAGAGTTCTGGGTGACGCGCGGCATAGTTCGTCACATGAGTTGTCAATAGATCGGCAAGATAGTGGCTATTGACCAACATCGATCGCACTCCGAAATCAGCCAAGTTGTCGAGGGCGTGATCAATCAGCGGTTTGCCCGCACATGGTATTAGCGGCTTGGGGAGCGCGGAATTGGCAGCGCGTATACGCTTCCCCAGTCCAGCAGCAAGCACCATGGCATGGCTTGGCTTAGCGTCGGTCACGGCGCAACCCTCCTTCGATCCGGCGGGACATGGCGCTCAAGCCACTCGTTAACCGGCGCAAGAACTGGATGGGCAAGATCAGCTTCGATATGGCGCCAAACCCGAGGCAGATATTTGAGATAACCCGGCTTGTCATCGCACTGAGCGAGGCGCACAAAAACGCCTGCGATACGGAGATTGCGATGCGCGCCCAGAATGGCATAGGCAGCACTAAATGCCTCGGCTTCAATAGCGGGATAAGCCTTCGCAAAGCGAGCAATCATGTTAGCTTCCAATCCTTCCGGAAGGTCGCGACGCACATCCTTAAGGAGCGATACGAGATCGTAGGGTAGCGGCGCGATAACAGCATCCTGAAAATCGAGCAAGCCTACTTTCGCAATACCGTCTCGTTCCTCCAACCACATCAGATTGGAGGCATGAAAATCGCGCAGGGCGAGGCATGATGGTACCGTTAGCGCAAGGTCATGAGCTTCGCGCCAGGCTGCGACCCAGCTTTCCACTTCCGTTGTCAAATCCGTACAATCCTCCGACGGCCACCATTCGGCGAACAGCCGAATTTCCCGAGCGAGATAATCTTGGTCCATAACTGAAAAACCGTCACTGACCGGGGCATGACCAAGTGCCGCGAGAAGGTCAACCGCCAAACCATAGAGCAACCCTTCGTCCGGACCGGTACCTGCGTCAAGGCAATAGGTAAAAGTGAGATCTCCAAAATCCTCTAACAGCAGCAAGCGAAGAGCGGCATCTTCAGCGTAAATTTCTGGGACACTCAGACCTAGGGCTTTCAGTTGCCGGGCAGCAAAGCAGAAGGCAGTGACTTCTTTATGAGCCGAATCCATCAGAATGGCACTATCGGAATCCCGGCACAGGCGAAGATACCGGCGTCCAGACGCATCGTCGGCGAGCAGCATCCGCGTCGCACCGGACCAGCCCTCGACTGCGAGAAAGTGATCAATGCACTCTGCTCTCTCAGCCATCGACTGCCATCAAGCCAACTAGAAGATCCGCCGAACGCGGCCCATGCGGTGTTAGGCTTGCACTCCGAGCTTCTTCTCCATCACCGGGATCAAGACGCAATTCGAGCCAGTCGAGCGGTTCATTGCCGGCCATTTTTTCCGGCCATTCGATGAGTGAAATCGCCGTTTCAAAAGCCTCTTCGATACCAAGTTCATAAATTTCTTCAGAATTTTGAAGCCGGTAAAGGTCAAAATGCCATATTGGCGCGCCGACACCTTCATAAGTTTGCACCAGAGTGAATGTGGGGCTCGGAACTTCCGTACTACCGAAACGGGCGCGGATAAATGCGCGGGCAAAGGTTGTCTTACCAGCGCCAAGCTCACCGGCCAGACCAACGATGTCCCCCACTGCTGCCAGTAATGCCAACCGCACAGCAAGTGCATCAGTGGCAAATTTATCGCCAAGGGTCATAACGAAGGGTTGGGACACGTCACGAAGCGGCATGGTGTAATCTATATCGCATCGCAGCACAGAGCCCAAAACACCTTTGAAACGCTGTCTCTTGCGGCACCTAATGTTTGATCTGGAACATGCATGTCACGGTGGTGTCTTTATCAAGTACCTTCCTTAGGGTCACGCTATCGCCGTGCAGTTAGACAAAATTTTTAACCAGCGAAATTCCAAACTCAAAACCACCCTCATGCGCCAGAAATGTCCAAATGCCCAGCCCAGCTCTTCCTAAGGAATGCCGATGTTTGTATCAACAAGCTGGTAGCACAAATTCAGATTATCGACTTTGGTGCCGATCACCCAAATGACATAGCTACGGACGTTGATTATTAATAACGGTAATGATCGGGCTTGAACGGACCTGTTTGAGAAACGCCTATATAATCTGCCTGTTCGGAGCTTAATTTGGTGAGCTTTACACCCAGCTTCTCCAAATGAAGTGCCGCGACCTTTTCATCAAGATGCTTAGGCAAGGTGTAAACCTTTTTATCGTAGGAGTCGCCATTCTGCCAAAGCTCAACCTGCGCCAGTACCTGGTTCGAGAAAGAGGTGCTCATGACGAAGCTCGGATGGCCGGTGGCGCAACCGAGATTCACCAAGCGTCCCTTCGCGAGTACGATTAGGCGCTTTCCGTCGGGAAATTCAACTTCGTCGACCTGCGGCTTGACCTCGTACCAAGGATAGTTCTGTAGTGCACTAATCTGAATTTCGGAATCAAAATGGCCAATATTGCAAACGATGGCACGGTCTTTCATCTGCCGCATGTGATCTAGGGTGATGACATCGAGATTTCCAGTCGCGGTGACAAAAACATCACCCTGGGAAGCAGCCTCGTCCATGGTCGTTACTTCATAGCCTTCCATTGAGGCCTGTAACGCACAGATTGGGTCAATCTCAGTTACCAGCACACGCGCGCCCTGGCCCCGCAGCGATACAGCACAGCCCTTTCCAACATCACCATATCCGTTCACCACGGCTACCTTGCCTGCCAACATGACATCAGTAGCGCGCTTGATGCCGTCAACTAGGCTTTCTCGGCACCCGTAGAGATTATCAAATTTCGATTTAGTTACCGAATCATTAACGTTGATGGCAGGCACTTTGAGCGTACAAGCCTTCTCCATCTCATATAAGCGCAACACTCCGGTGGTAGTCTCTTCGGAGATGCCTTTAACCGCACCCATGCAGTCTCCATAATCGTCGTGCATAATCTTTGTCAGATCACCGCCATCGTCGAGGATCATATTGGCCTGCCAGCCACCCGGCGCTTCTATAGTCTGCCGGATGCACCATACATATTCTTCCTCTGTCTCGCCTTTCCATGCAAAGACTGGCACACCGGTCGCGGCAATCGCGGCTGCCGCATGATCTTGAGTCGAAAAGATGTTACAACTCGACCAGCGAACTGAGGCACCAAGCGCTTCAAGGGTCTCGATTAGTACAGCAGTCTGGATGGTCATGTGCAAACAGCCAAGAATATGTGCACCAGCAAGCGGCTTAATCCCGCCTAACTCATCGCGTAGGGACATCAGGCCAGGCATTTCGGTTTCGGCAATAGCTATTTCCTTGCGTCCCCAATCAGCGAGCGAAATGTCCTTGACTTTATAATCGGTGGCGTCCGACATGAATGTTTCTCCGATAACATGAGCTGGTGAATTGAAATTGCGGAGCGGCCTTTTAGCACCGCCACACGAGGTGCACAACAATACCGAACAGGGCTAGTCAAGGGCGTTGAAATCGTCGATTAGGGTTGCGATAACACCGGAATCGGTCTGTTCCATGATTTGTTCAGCACGCTTTTCGGCATCATTAATACCCAGGCCCAGAATGCGTTGTTTGACACGCGGCAAATTTGGAGCCGCCATCGATAGATCCCTTAAGCCCAAGCCGAGAAGCAATGCGGTAAAACGCGGATCACCCGCCATTTCACCGCACAGATTGACCGGAATGCCAGCACTTCTCCCGGCCTCAACAGAAATTTTAATAAGCCGTAACACAGCGGGGTGTAAGGGATCATAAAGATGCGCGACCTGCTCATCACCCCGGTCAGCAGCGAGGGTGTACATGGTGAGGTCGTTAGTGCCGATAGAAAAATAATCGCACGACTTAGCTAGGCTATCAGCGGCCAGTGCCGCACCGGGCGTCTCAATCATGATACCAAGCTTGGGCAGCGGATTGGACATTGCGACGCGCTTGCGGGTCAAGCGGCGCACGACTTTGTCCATTGCTTCTTGGACGCGCTTGATCTCACTGGCCGAGTTGATCATCGGCAGAAGAATGCGGAGCTCCCCATGCGCGCTCGCGCGCAACATAGCGGCAAGCTGAGTTTCCAACAGCTTGCGCACTTTGAGTGACAGGCGAATAGCTCTTAAGCCAAGAGCCGGATTGGTGCTAGGGCTAATATGTTCGCCTAGCGAATAGGCCAGTTTGTCGCTACCGACATCGAGGGTGCGCACCGTCACCGGATGCCCCTCCATGCCTTCAACGATTTCCTTGAAAGCGACAAATTGTTCGTCTTCGCTCGGCAAGGTATCACGGTTCATATAAAGAAATTCACTACGCAACAGACCGACCCCCTCAGCGCCGACCTGCCGTGCCAAAGCAAGTTCATAAGGAAGTTCCAAATTGCATTGCAGCAAGATGCGCATATCATCCCGGGTCGTTGCCGGCACGCTGCGGAGACGCTCAAGTTGACGCTGGCGCCGGAACAGGGCCTCGCGCCGACGCTCGAAGCGGGCAATGGTTGCTTCGGTCGGATTGACGACCACCGTCCCGCGCACACCATCAACCACAATCATATCGCCTGGACGAACCTGATTCACCAAACCCGACACACCGAGGACAGCGGGCAGGCCTAGGGAGCGCGCCATGATCGTAGTATGGTCTTCCGCGCCGCCAAGGGCAGAGGCAAATCCACCAACAATGTTGGGGTCCATAAGTGCTGTATCAGCCGGTGTAATTTCCTCAGCGATGATGATGGAGCCCGGCGCCAGCCCGGAAAATGCCTGATAGCCTGCCTTGGTAAGATTGCGCACAAGCCGCGCGCTGACTTCGCGCACATCCTGAATCTTGCTGGCAAGATAGGAATCCTCCATCTCTGAAAAGGCATGAGCGATTTCGGAAAGCTCCGCCTGCACTGCCGCTTCAGCATTGAGCTTTTCACTCCGGATGCGCTTCTCAACACCACGTACGAGGCGTGATCCGGCAAGCATCTGGAGATGAGCCTCTAGAAGATAGTTAAGTTCTTCCGCAGCCGCTTCGGAAAGGGTTGATGCCTTAACACGAAGTTTTTCGACCTGCTTGATCGAAAATTTTGCAGCTTTATCGAAGCGCGCGAGCTCCTCTTCAACATCGGTCACGATATATTCAGGAACGTCGATCAAGCCCTGTTCCATGACATGAGCTGGGCCAATGGCGATACCAGCGGAGACGCCCAAACCAGAATATTTTAGGTCCTCCCGCACTGACAAAGCTAGTGAGGGGACTGACGGAATTCGGGCTTCACGTTTTGTCTTAGTCTTCATCGAAATTATCGTCCACCAACTTAGCCAATGCTTCTAGTACTTCATCAGTCTGGGGACCACATGCCTCCATGAGGATTTCTGATCCCGGCGCTGCCGCTAACATCATAAGCCCAAGGATGGAGACGCCGGAGACCCGAGTACCGTTGTGCACCACCCAAACTTCAGCGTCGAAAGAACCTGCCATGCGAACAAATTTGGCAGCCGCCCGGGCGTGCAGCCCCAGCTTATTACCGATGAGACAATAACGCTGCCCAGACTCCGTCTCTCTCGGCACGTCTGCGTCACTCATGCACGATCCGCCGCCCGGTCACTCATTTTCCGTCTCCCTCCAGCAGGCTGCTGGCGACGTTTATGTATTTTCGCCCGGCCTCCTGGGCAAGAGCGACCGCCTCCACCAAATTGTTTTGATCGCGCACACTCGCTAACTTAATCAACATTGGTAAGTTCATGCCGGCTACGACCTCTACCTTCGCTTGGTCCATCACGGAGATCGCAAGGTTAGAAGGCGTACCACCAAACATATCGGTGAGCAGGATCACGCCATGGCCGTCATCAACATCACCGATCGCAGCGATGATATCCTTACGCCGGAGTTCCATGTCGTCGTCCGCGCCAATGCAAACGGCTCGGATGTTGGCCTGACGGCCAACCACATGCTCCGTCGCCGCGACAAATTCCTCAGCCAAACGGCCATGGGTCACCAAAACGAGACCTATCATTTTCTCTCCCAAGCATGTCCACCGCCATCGGAGGCGGCGTGTTTCAACCAAGCGCGGCAACTTTCCCGTCGCGTAAATCTAGCTGCGTTCTTTGGCTTTACCGCGCCCGGGATCACTTCTCTAGGTCGCGGTGGCGCACGCCGACCTGTCGACCAAACTCTCTCATTAACTGGGCAACCCGTTCGGCAACAAACACAGAGCGGTGCCGTCCTCCCGTACAGCCCAGGGCAATCGTCAAATAGGACTTACCTTCCCGCTCATAGGCGGGCAAGAGCGTGACCAGCATATCCTTCAAATTAGCAAAAAATGCGGAAAAGACCGAGTCTGCCTCGATATGTCGGCCAACGGCTAAATCCAAGCCACTCAACGACCTGAGGTTCTCTTGATAATGAGGATTAGAAAGGAAACGTACGTCGAACAACAGGTCTGCGTCTGCCGGCAATCCTCGCGGATAGGAAAAGGACATTACAAAAATACTAAGCTCTCGAGCCTTCGGGTGAGAAAAATGCCCCGCCAACAGCCGGCGCAGGTCGCGAATTTCAAGATCAGTGGTGTTTACCGTGAGATCAGCGCGTCGCTTCAACCAATCGAGGCGTTCACGCTCGCGCCGGATGCCGTCGATAACCGGACGGTCTAAGGCGAGAGGATGAGGCCGCCGCGTTTCGGTGAAACGACGGCGCAAGGCTTCGTCATCGCCATCCAGAAATAGTAGGGTCACATCAAGGTCAGTACGATCCAGCAGAGGTGCTATGTCATGCTCAAAATGCTCGAGGTCAAATTGACGCGTGCGAACATCGATACACAGCGCGAGCGGTCGGTTAAACACCGCGACACCATCTCTGTCGGCCGAGTCACGCGGACGCACCAAATCAGAGAGCAGCGACAGCGGCAGATTATCGACCACTTCATAACCGATATCCTCGAGCACATTCAGCGCTGTAGATTTTCCAGCACCGGACATGCCTGTAACCAAAAGAAGTCGGCGACGAGACGCCTTGGCTTCGGTGATGACACTCATGATCCTTCCGCCCTCCTCGACCCCAATTTCATCAGCGGTGACTCGCCGCGTAGTGACATTTGGCAAGCGAGGGTGACTTTAGCCGGCGCCGAGGCCTCAAAAGGTGCGAGAGGAACCAGCGGCAGTTCGACACCCTGAAGACGGTAGACAGTGGGGACTGGCACACGCTCAATACGATCCGGCGTCATAAGATCAAATACCAGCCGAAGTGGAGCGCATCGCAGATAATCCATAGATACCGGACCGAAACCGCGCACCTCAATCACTCCGGCAAGCGTCGATGGTGGGGAAGCATAGAGGGCCTCACCGTCGCGCCGGCAACAAACCTGATCGTCAGCTACGAGGCTGGCACCTACATCAATAAGGCGCAAGGCTAAATCAGACTTACCGGCACCGGACGGTCCAAGCAAAAGAACGCCCTGGCCGTCCAAAGAAATACAAGTTGCGTGTATTAGATGCATGCCGCCAACAGGGTGAAACGCTGCCAGTCCGCTGTCAATCCAACACGGTCGGAAAACTGGGTCAGGGTCCTTTAAGCGATGGGTGCTTCAGCTGTCTGGGTGAGAAGGGCGTAAAGCGCCTCCGCATTATCCGAACCGCGTAGGCGGGCGCAAACATCTTCGTTGCGTAACAGGCGAGAAATCCGCGCCAAAGCCTTTAGATGATCAGCGCCAGCGGTCTCGGGCGCGAGAAGGAGAAAAATCAGATCAACCGGTCGCTCGTCGATTGCCTCAAATTCTACCGCCGCCGGCAGCTTCGCAAAGACGGCATAGAGCTGGTCAATATTGCATAGTTTGCCATGAGGGATGGCGATCCCCTTACCAACACCGGTTGAACCAAGTCGTTCGCGCTCGAGCAGCACGTCGAATATCGCCCGCTCATGAACACCCGTTTCATGCGCGGCTACAGCAGCCAGTTCCTGCAGCAACTGCTTCTTGCTCCCAGCCTTAAGATTAGCCAGAACAGCTTTCAACGGAAGGATATCTGCTATTTCCATCGCCTTATCTCCAACCCGTTACACGGCAGCCTTTGTTTGCGCATCGACCCAGACAACGTTGCTGTTGGCGCGACAGAACACGACGCCACGCCACCATGACTGCGGTTGAGGAACAACAGGGATTGCGATTCCGCCAAAACCCTGCGCATGGCACCCTTTTCCGACGGCCAATTCGGCGATCTCGATGGTCGCCCCGGTTCAGAAAGGCGGCAGCAACATAGTTCCAGGCCGGAAACGAGTCAATAGGCCCGCCTGGAGCTACCATTTTCAGACATTTCTACCATTGTTTCAATGAGTTATACTATTATCTGCGGCTCGTTTTCGTCAATTTCCTGCATCTCTGCACCGATGAGGAAATACCCATTGATACGTGGTATTTTGCTATGGTCCAGCGCGATATATCTACTCCCGACATCTTCAATATTTCGGCGATAGGGTAATCAAACAACACCTTGCTTTAAGTTCTGCCATCGATCAAATCACATATTTGATTTAGCGCTGCCTCGGAGGCATGGGCTTCCCCGCCAGCGCGGCCAGAAAAATCGCAGGGGAAGACGAATCTGATCTCATAGGTTGCACGCGGAGTGCTGATGCATTCATTTTTGCTAAACTAGCTCACAGCACGCACACAAACACCACATCTCTCTGCCACAGCAGAGAGGGTCAAGGGGCGCCCCTTTCGCATCAAGTCAGTTAAAAACACGTCCTGTAGTTCAACCAGTTCGGTCACTACTTTCATAATGGCGTGAGAGCGCCGGTCAACATTACGCATTAATCAATGGGCGTTTTGATAACGATTGGCGATGAAACAGCACGCTTCGTAGTCAATCACGTGCTCACGCAAGGTCGGATGCGCCCTTTCATTGAGCTCAACGTCCTCTATTTTCCTCTCGCCACGCCGTGCACCGGACGCGACACCATTATGAGAGAAGAGCTCTATAACTGGAACCGATCGCCCAGATAAACTCGTCGAACCTCTTCGTTGCTGACGATGTCCGAAGGCGCACCTTCCATCAGAATTGCACCCTCATAGAGGATATAGGCACGGTCGACAATTTCGAGGGTCTCGCGCACATTATGGTCGGTCAGCAACACACCGATGCCTCGGTCCTTAAGGTGGGCCACCAGTTCACGAATTTCAGCCACGGCAATCGGGTCAATGCCAGCAAGCGGTTCATCGAGCAGCATAAAGCTCGGCTTAGAGGCAAGTGCCCGCGCAATCTCCACCCGCCGTCTTTCTCCTCCAGACAACGCCAGCGCCGGGGTGCGTCGAAGATGAGTCACAGAAAACTCAGCGAGGAGTTCATCGAGCAAGATTTCACGTTTCTCGCGCACCGGCTCGACCACTTCAAGTACCGCTCGTATATTATTTTCAACTGTGAGGCCGCGGAAGATTGAAGCCTCCTGAGGCAAATAGCCAATGCCAAGACGTGCTCGGCGATACATCGGTAAATCGGTAATATCGTGACCGTCGAGTGAGACCGTACCATATTCAGAAGCAATCAACCCGGTCATGACATAGAAGCATGTAGTTTTGCCAGCGCCGTTCGGACCGAGCAAGCCAACCGCCTCACCACGCCGAACATAAAGGCTCACATCGCGCAAAACCGGACGCTTTTTAAAGCGCTTACCGAGATTATGCGCGGACAGACCTGTGCTTTCAGCGACCAGCCACGGTTCAGCACCATCACCGCCATTCTGGCTCAATTGAACAACCGAATCATCACCGTCTGGCATGTCTTCCTTATAACCCAGATTAGTTAATCTTTTTCCTCTTTGGCACAAAAAGACCACGCACTCGCTCACGTTTGCCGTCCCCAGTCGTGGTGCTCGAAACCTTGCTTTTACCGGTGACCAAATCGAGTTCCAGCTGCTCCCCCTGGATAATGTTGTCGCCTTGGGTCAGCACAACCTGACCGGCCAACCAAATTTTTTTATTATCGACGTCATAGATACCGCGCACGCCTTGCGCCGTCTCGTTGGGCGAAGAAACGAAGACATTCCCTTCTGCGTCGATTTGAGAGATGCCCGGCTTATCTGGAGATTCCTTGTTCTCACGGTAATGCACAACGAGCATATCCGCCTTGAGCAGCATATTGCCCTGAATTGCATCAACGTCGCCGCGGAAAATGGCAAGATTCTCGTCCTGCCGGACTTCGAGTGTATCAGCCGTAATTTCGATTGGCGTGGTACTATCATAATCGTCGTTTAGCTTATCGAGCTGCGCGCTGGTCGGCGAAATAGCAGCAGCCGATAGAAACGCGAACACAGCCAGGGAAGCGAGCCATCTAAATATCATGCCGTCAGCTCCGACCACTCGGAAATATGGTCATCTTCACACCACCACCAAAAAACATGGATTGGGCATTTTCATCCAAGAAGAAATTACCGGCCTCTAAAAGACCGAGAGGCCCCTGACCCGAAAGCGGCACATCACCGTCAGCTATACGTGCTGCAAGGTCGATGTGAGCGCGATCCGTATGAAACTCGTGACCTTGGTCGGAGAAAATTGAAACGTCACCAACTAGATCAAGCTGGCGTGCATCACGCTCGTAAAGGCCTTCGCGAGCAGTGATTGCAATCCATTGCCCGCTGCCCGAATCGGCAAACACATCAGCAGAAATTTCTTCCAGGGTGACGAGGGGTGAGTTGGGATCGGGCTGATTGGCCTCGGCAGCGGTGACAGTGTAGGGTTGATTACGGTTGTCGACACCAATGTAGCGAGCATTCACCATGCGGAGCGAACCGTCAAGATCAGGCGCATCGCTGAAGGTAATACGAAAGCCCTCCTCGCGTCCTGTCGCCAACGGCCAAACAATAACCAGTCCGAGCAACAAAATTGCACCAAGCGGCAAGACATAGCGCATAATTCCGACAAAATTACTGTAACTAACGGTACGCCCAGCAGCGCCCTCGCGACCACGTGCCTGAAGGCCAGCGAGGCGCGGCGGGTTTTCCTTGGGCGGTACCGTGCCACCATATTCTCCTGAAGCGCTCACGAAATACCTGCTCGGAGACAATCATGAATATGCAGGATGCCAACCGGGCGAGCATCGTCGGTAACGAATAAGCCAGTAATCTCATTTGCGTTCATTACACGAACCGCTTCGGCAGCGAGTGCATCTTCGTGGATCGTCTGCGGCTGGATTGTCATCAAGTCGCCGGCCGTACGCTCGAGGAGGTCATCCGCTAGGTTACGGCGCAAATCTCCATCCGTGACAATGCCAAGAAGATCACCCGACTCGTCAACTACGCCGACGCAGCCAAAGCGCTTCGCCGTAATAATTATTAGCACTTCCGACATAAGCATGTCAGGGCCTACTAGCGGCAGGTCTGCCTCACCATGCATGATGTCGCGTACGCGCACCAGACTCTGGCCTAGCTTGCCACCCGGGTGAAAGACATGGAAATCGGATTCGGTGAACTGCTTACGCTCGAAGAGAGCTACCGCTAAGGCATCGCCAAGCGCAAGTGTCATGGTGGTGGATGTGGTAGGCGCGAGGCCGAGGGTTCCGGCTTCAGGTTCGTCGGCCATTATCAAGGCCACGTCGGCGCTTTCTGCTAAGGTGCTATTGGCACGTCCAACGATCGCGATAAGCGGTATCTCATAGCGCCGGGAGAAATGTACCATGTCACTTAGCTCGGTAGTCTCGCCAGAATTGGAAAGCACCAACAGCGCATCGTCTCGGGTGATCATGCCAAGGTCGCCATGGCTTGCCTCCGCCGGATGTACAAAAATCGCTGGCGCTCCAGTCGAGGCCAAAGTCGCTGCTATCTTGTTTCCGATGTGACCGCTTTTGCCCATACCGGAGACGACGATCCTACCCTTAGCGCAATCCAAGATATCGACCGCACGAGTAAAACCAACATCAAGTTCCTGGGCAAGACACCAAAGGGCGCGGGATTCCAGCTGCAAAACCCGGCGCCCGGCGGCAAGATCGTGATTCTCCACCGACTCAGTAGGCTTCGCCTTAGCAGGCACGGCCGTCTTTAATGGTGCGTTCATATCGGACATATACGAATTCGCTTCCGCCCTCGGCTCAATACGAATCTCCGAAAGCAACTAATTGGATAGAACATACTCGCTTCCACAGAAAAATTAACCGAATATTCGCCTGACAGTACTGAGAAATGGCCTGCCGATATTGCACCGCCGCATCAAGACCTGTAGCGTGCGGCAACCGTACAAACACCAGATATGGCGCTGGGAAACGAAACAACAAGAGGAATCCTGGAATGGCTGCGGCGCCACAAAGCCCCAAATCACACCCAACGTCGCCCAGTTATGACGCCTCTGGCGTCAAAACCGATGCGGTCGAAGCTGGTCTTGGGCGGCTTGTTGAGTATGTTAAATCGACCTGGCAGCTAGGCGAAGCACCGGTCAAGCTTGATCTTGGCTATTTTGCCAATGTCATCGATGTTGGTGGCTTAGGCATCGCCATTTGCACCGACGGCATCGGCACCAAAGCGCTAGTCGCGCAGATGATGGGAAAATATGACACCGTCGGCATCGATTGCGTGGCCATGAATGTCAATGATCTCGTCTGCGTTGGCGCGACTCCGCTAACGATGGTCGATTATGTTGCTGTGGAGAATGCCGAACCATCGATGCTAGAAGCAATTGGCGTCGGCCTCGCAGAAGGTGCGCGGTTAAGTAACATTTCGATAACCGGCGGTGAAATCGCACAGTTGCGCGATATCATCAAGGGCTATGGCGAGGGGCTCGGCTTCGATCTCGCTGGCACAGCAATCGGACGCGTCGACCTCGATAAAATTAATTTTGGCGATGGAGTACGACCCGGAGACGTGATTCTTGGCATTGCCAGCAACGGCATTCACTCGAATGGCCTCAGCCTCGCACGGCGAGCCTTTTTTGAAATCGCAGGGCATGACGTGGATACGCATATAGAAGAACTTGGTGCTACGGTGGGCGAGGAGCTATTGCGTCCTACATATATATACGTTGCCGAAGCGCTAGAGGTGCTGGAAAAGATTTCCGAGGTTGGTGCGCTCGTGCATATCACTGGGGACGGTTTTCTGAACCTAACCCGGGTGAAGGCTGAGGTGAGCTTCGTAATTGATGACCTGCCGCCGCCGCCAGCGCTCTTTCAAATGATCCAAAGAATTACTGGATCTGATGCAATGGAGATGCATCACGTTTTCAATATGGGCATTGGATTCTGCCTGGTGGTTCGCCCTGAGTATGAGAGCTCAGCACTCGAGATCATACGCCGCCATGGGAAAGCGTGCCAGCGCATCGGTCGCGTCACTGACGACCCAACCGGGCGAGTTAAACTCACCCAGGCCGGAATCGAAATGGGCCGCTAACCCCGTTGCACTCGACTAGTGATGAAAAATATCGACCTCGTCCCATCCAGCGAGATCGAGTTTTGCACGGTAAGGTAGAAAATCGAAACAAGCCTGGGCCAATTTCGTTCTCCCCTCGCGCACCAACAATTCATCCAAAATATTCTTAATGTCGTGCAGATAGAGTACGTCCGAAGCGGCATAGGACTGCTGCTCGGGCGTCAGTTCCATCGCGCCCCAATCAGAGGATTGCTGCTGCTTGGAAAGATCGACCCCGAGAAAATCACGGCATAAATCCTTGAGACCATGACGGTCGGTGAAAGTGCGTACCAGCTTGGAAGCAATCTTGGTGCAATAGACCGGCGTACAAGTAATCCCTAGGTAATGCTCGATAATTGCGACATCAAAGCGCGCAAAATGAAAAATCTTGAGCACAGCAGGATCCGCCAGAATGGCCTTCAGATTCGGTGCTGCATAATTGCCAGCGGGCGGAAAATGCACGAGATGACAATCACCGTCGCCACGCGACATTTGGACCAAGCAAAGCCGGTCGCGATGCGGATGCAGGCCCATCGCCTCGCTATCGATAGCAACGCTATCGCCGAAGGTGAGTCCTGGCGGCAAGTCGTTGATATGCAGATGATTCGCCATATTCATGTTGGGTATCCCTGCCGTATTATCCTGTCAATACTTATTGGAGTGTCATTTCTCCTGGCCGCGCAGCGCGAAGTATCCTAAGTAGAGGCTGCAACCAAATGACTGTCGACTTTGAGTATTATGAGCAATCGGATCGTAACGGTATTTGGCGGCTCCGGTTTTCTGGGGCGCCATCTAATTCAACAGCTAGCGCAACAAGGCGCTCTAATCCGGGTTGCCGTCAGGCGGCCGGAATTTGCCGGGTTTCTCCGCCCTATGGGCGGTGTTGGCCAGGTAACTTTAGTGCAGGCCAATGTGCGCAACGACGCCTCTGTGGCTCAGGCAATTGAGGGCGCGAACGAGGTAGTCAACCTCACAGGCATCCTCTATGAGCGTAGCCGCCAGCGTTTCGGCGAAATACATAGCACAGCGCCCGGTCGCATTGCCCGTGCGGCGAGAGCGGCAAAAGTTAGCAAGTTGGTACATGTCTCAGCCATTGGAGCGAACCTGGCAGCCAACAGCGCGTATGCCCGCAGCAAGGCCGCCGGTGAGGTGGCGCTCCTAGAGGCTTTTCCTCAGGCGACGATATTGCGGCCCAGCCTCATGTTTGGTCCGGAGGACGATTTTTTTAACAAATTTGGTGCACTAGCTCGCATTGCGCCCGGGCTTCCGGTGTTTTTTGATGTTCGACAAAAACCAAAATTCCGATTTGAAGGCCTCTACATGATGCCCGAAATCGAGGCTGGTACGACCCGTTATCAGCCAGTCTATGTTTCCGATGTGGCACAGGCCATCAACCGCGTGCTTGCTAACCCGGTCGACGACTGTGCAGGCAAGGTCTATGAGTTAGGAGGACCAAAAATATACAGCTACCGCGAATTGATGCAGCTAGTGGCGCACGAGACGCAATACAAGCGTCTTATTGTACCGGTTCCCTTTTTCGTCGCCGATATCTTGGGCTTCTTTGCACAACTCATGCCCGAACCGCCCTTCACTGTAGATCAGGCAAAAATGCTCCGCGCCGACAATGTGGTGGAGGAGGGAGCGCTAACACTGGCGGATCTGGGCATCTCAGCAAGTGCAGCGGAGCTTGTCTTGCCAACTTATCTGCACCGCTTCCGGAAGGCGCGCACGGATTCTAGGCCCCAAACTCAATCATGAGACTTAACTTCCCAACGTCCAACCGAAACCGTAATGGAGCACCAGCAGACTAATTCCCAATAACACCCGGTAGATGACGAAGGGCGCAAAACTCGCGCGCTTCAGCATGACCATGAGAATGGCGATCGAAACAAGTGCTGTAAGGAATGCGATGGCGGCGGCGATTCCGGCATCACCAGTGATAATTGGCTCACCCTTCTCTACCAAGTCACGCCCGGCGACAGCGCCCGCAGCAAAGATCACCGGAATCGACATAAGCATAGAGAAGCGCGCAGCGGCGCTCCGCTCGAAGCCTAGGAACCGCGCAGCCGTAATGGTAATGCCGGAGCGGCTGGTGCCCGGAAGAAGCGCCAGCATCTGTGCAATCCCTATAATAAAAGCACTGCTGTAGGTCATATGCTCGATCCGTCGCACCGTCATGCCAACATGATCAGCAAGCCATAACAGTATACCAAAACCGAGCATGGTCCAGGCGACGATCAGTGGTGAACGGAAAATCTCAGGCGCAAAATATGCCATCAAACCGCCGGCGATGATAACCGGCGGAACAGAGACGAGAAGATTGAAACCAAGCGCTCGGCCTGCCTTTCGCTCGCGCTTCATACCACCGAGAAAGCCGCGCAGAATCCTCCAGATGTCGCGATGAAAGTAAACCAACACGGCTCCAAGGGTGCCGACGTGGACGGCAATATCGATGTTGAGACCTTGGTCCCGCCAGCCTGCCAAATGAGGTAGCAGGACCAGGTGGCCGGACGAACTGACCGGAAGAAACTCAGATATGCCCTGGACAGCCGCCAGGATGATCAGGTGCAGCAGCAAAATTCAGATGGCTCTATAGGTGTTCATTTACTCCAGCAACTTTCCAGAGAAATTATAACACATTATGACCTATGGATAATTGCTAATAGACAGGAATTCCAAATACTCACAGGCAACAAAAAGGTCCTATATCGGAACCAAAATATCATCAACCAAATCGAGAAATTGGAATAATTCCAATAAATAAAATCATTAAAGACAATTATGTCAGTAATTGTGACTTATTTATAATTTTTTTATAGTAATTTTTAGGTTTTTATCCTATGTTGCGTGCAACAGGGTGCGCCATAAAATTTTTACTGGCAGCTCTAACCAAAACCCAAAACCGCAAATTCGGGAGCGCGCAGAAGCTGCATGCTTAAGTTCGTTGATATTGAGGCCAAAAGGCCGGACAAACGTGAAGCGAGCAACCGCCGACAGGACTGGGACGAGGTCTATACCGATTACGTCTCGGAAAAAGCAATAGAGCAGGCCTCTCGCTGTTCGCAATGCGGCGTGCCGTTCTGTCAGATCCATTGCCCAGTGCAGAACAATATACCTGACTGGCTGATGCTGACCGCTGCCGGCCGCTTGCAAGAAGCATATGAAGTCTCGTCGGCAACCAATAATTTTCCCGAAATATGCGGCCGTATCTGTCCCCAGGATCTACTGTGTGAAGGCAATTGTGTGATAGAAAAGGGCTTCGAATCGGTCACCATTGGCTCGGTAGAGCGGTACATTACCGACACCGCGTTCGAAAATGGCTGGGTCAAGCCGCCCCATCCAGAGAACGAGCGGCCGGAATCGGTCGGCATTATCGGGGCCGGGCCAGGCGGCCTGGCAGCGGCGGAAATGCTCCGACGACTTGGCTACCAAGTACATGTCTATGACCGCTACGACCGCGTCGGGGGCTTGCTGATCTATGGCATTCCCAATTTCAAGTTGGAGAAATCCATAGTCGCGCGGCGCGCCGAGCTACTTATCGCAGCGGGTGTTGAGTTCCATTTGGAGTTCGAGGTCGGGCGGGACGCTTCACTCACCGATCTGCGTAATCAACACGATGCCGTTCTGATTGCCACCGGTGCCTACAAGGCACGTGATATCAAGGTGCCCGGCGTCGGCCTCAACAACATCTTCATGGCGATGAACTACCTCACCGCAAGCAACCGTAAGGGGCTTGGTGACAACGTATCAAAATTCGACGACGGCACGCTCAATGCCGCAGGTAAAAATGTGGTGGTGATTGGCGGTGGTGACACGGCGATGGATTGCGTACGCACCGCGGTCCGTCAAAAAGCAAAATCTGTCACCTGCCTGTATCGCCGCGATCGGGTCAACATGCCTGGTTCGCTGCAGGAAGTCACTCATGCGGAAGAAGAGGGTGTTACGTTCGCCTGGCTCTCCGCACCGGAGGCCTTTGTCGGCGATCAATCAGTGGAAGGTGTACGCGTGGTGCACATCCATCTCGGCGTTGCCGATGCGTCTGGCCGGCAAACGCCGCAGCCCATTGCCGGTTCGAGCCACACCCTCAAGGCCGACCTCGCTATTAAGGCGCTCGGCTTTGATCCGGAGGACCTACCGGTGATGTTTGATGCACCGGAGCTCGAGGTTACCCGCTGGGGAACAGTGAAGGTAGATTGGTCCTCGATGATGACCAATCTCGACGGCGTCTTCGCAGGTGGTGATATCGTGCGCGGTGCCTCCCTCGTAGTCTGGGCGATTAAGGATGGGCGCGACGCTGCAGCGGCGATCCACCGCTATATCGCTGCGCAGGCCGTACCCATAACTCGGGCGACTTGAGGCTGGACGCATGACAAAGCGACAAAACATCGAAAATGGCCAAGCCTTCAGTGCCGCCTGGCGCGATAACGCCGAACAGCTTGAACGGGATGGTCTCTACCGCGCATCCGACGAAAAAGATTCCTGCGGCGTTGGGCTGATCGCCGCAATTGATGGCAAACCTCGGCGAGATGTAGTGGAAGCCGGCATCGCAGCACTCAAAGCTGTATGGCATCGGGGGGCAGTCGACGCCGATGGCAAGACCGGAGATGGCGCGGGCATCAAACTCGAAATCCCTCAAAATTTCTTCAAACGACACGTTGAAGACACTGGCCATCAGCCGAAGCCCGGCCGCCTCGCGCTTGGTATGATGTTCTTGCCAAAAACTGATCTCAGCGCACAGGAAACTTCGCGTGGCATTGTCGAGACGGAGATCTTACGCTTTGGCCACGGAATCTACGGCTGGCGCCAAGTGCCAATTGACCCCACGGTGATCGGCGAGAAGGCGAATGCAACTCGCCCAGAAATCGAACAGGTAATGATCTCAAACGACCGTGGTGTCGACGATGACCAATTCGAAATCGACTTGTTTATCATACGTCGGAGAATCGAGAAGATCGCTCTCGATCATCATATCAAGGAGTTCTACGTCTGCTCCCTAAGCTGTCGGACAGTGGTTTATAAGGGCATGTTCCTCGCTGAACAGCTCACCGCTTTTTTCCCAGATCTTCTGGACGAGCGTTTCATCTCGAGCTTCGCCATATTCCATCAGCGCTATTCCACGAACACCTTCCCCACTTGGCGCCTCGCACAGCCCTTCCGCCTGCTTGCCCACAATGGCGAAATCAACACCATTAAGGGAAATGCTAACTGGATGAAGAGCCATGAGACCCGCGCGGCGAGCAAGGTTTTCGACGAATTTAACGAAGAAATTTTTCCGCTCATTGAACCAGGCGCATCCGATTCCATGGCTCTCGATTCGGTCATAGAGGCGCTGGTTCACGCTGGTAGGCCGATGCCGGCAGCGCAGTGTATGCTGGTGCCTGAATCTTGGTCACACCGCCCGCACATGCCGCAGACGCATCGCGACTTCTTCGCCTATTGCAATTGCGTGATCGAACCGTGGGATGGCCCGGCAGCACTCGCCGCCTCAGACGGGCGCTGGGTCATTGCGAGCATGGATCGCAATGGTCTCCGCCCTCTTAGGTATAGCGTTACCACCGACGGGCTGGTTGTCGTTGGCTCGGAGACCGGAATGGTTCCGCTCGATGAGAGCGACGTGATGGAGAAAGGTCGCCTCGGACCGGGGGAGATGATCGGCGTCCAGCTAGAAGAAGGCCGTTTCTATCATGACCATGAGCTCAAGGACATGCTAGCTGCACGCCACCCCTATAGCGACTGGGTCAAAAATATTGTTGAGATGGATAGTCTAATCGGCGCTGAAAAAGAGCCTATTATTTACGACGTCGAGGAACTGCTTAACCGCCAACGGGCATTCGGCTACACCATGGAGGAACTTGAGCAAATCCTCCATCCCATGGTTGCTACCGGAAAGGAACCGACCGGCTCAATGGGCGACGACACGCCAATCGCGGTGCTCTCAAGGCAATATCGTGGCCTGCAACATTTTTTCCGACAGAATTTTAGTCAGGTCACCAATCCACCGATCGACTCGTTACGCGAATACGGTGTGATGAGCCTCAAGACCCGGCTTGGCAATCTAGGCAACATGTTTGCCGAGAGCAGAACCCAGACAGATCTTCTGATGCTCAACTCGCCGGTTTTGAGTAATGCCGAGTTCGCTGCCATGCGCCGTTATATGGGTGACCAGGTGGCTTGGATTGATTGTACCTTCGAAGCCGGTGAGGGCCATAACGAACTCACCATAGCAATGAACCGCATCCGCCGCGAAGCAGAGGAAGCTGTCAGAGGCGGTGCCGTACACCTCGTGCTGAGTGATGAGAACACCACTGCCGAACGCGCGCCGGTGCCAATGATTCTTGCCGCCGGTGGTGTGCACAGTCATCTCGTCAGAGAAAAACTACGCACCTTCACTTCAATCAATGTGCGCTCGGGAGAATGTCTCGATGTACATTATTTTGCTGTTCTTATCGGTGTCGGCGCAACAACGGTCAACGCCTATATTGCTCAGGAGTGCATCGCCGATCGTCAACGGCGCGGCTTGTTCGGCAACCTCAGCCTCGATGAGTGTTGCCAACGCTACCGCGCAGCGATCGATGCCGGTCTCCTGAAGATCCTGTCCAAGATGGGTATCTCGGTGCTCGGTTCCTATCGCGGCGCCTATAACTTCGAGGCGGTTGGTCTCTCCCGCGCACTTGTCGCCGAGTTCTTCCCCGGCATGAGTTCGCGGGTCTCGGGCATCGGCCTTTCCGGAATCAAACGACGCGTCCTCCGTTTACACAAAAATGCCCACGAGATCGCGCTAAAGACCCTGCCAATGGGAGGCCTTTATAAAGCCCGCAGCTCCGGCGAGGTGCATGCTTTCGACGGCCGTCTGATTCACATGCTGCAACACTCACTGGCAACCGATTCTTATGCAACTTACAAGAAATATTCCGCGGGCGTGAGCAAGATGCCACCGGTTCATCTGCGCGATTTGCTTGATTTGAAGAATCAAGACGAACCGGTAGCGTTGGAAGAGGTCGAATCGATCACCGAAATTCGCAAGCGTTTCATGTCGGGCAGCATGTCGCATGGTGCGCTTTCTCGCGAGGCACACGAAACTCTTGCGATCGCTATGAACCGAATCGGCGCCGCGTCGTGCTCCGGCGAAGGCGGCGAAGACCCTGCGCGCTACGAGCCCCGGCCCAATGGTGACAATGCTAATTCGGCAGTCAAGCAGATAGCCTCGGGCCGATTTGGCGTTACAGCAGAATACCTCAACCATTGCCGCGAAGTCGAAATTAAGATGGCCCAGGGCGCAAAACCAGGTGAAGGTGGCCAGCTTCCTGGATTCAAGGTGAGTGAGGAGATTGCCCGCCTGCGTTACGCCACCCCCGGCGTAACCCTGATCTCACCGCCGCCGCATCATGATATCTACTCGATCGAAGACCTCGCGCAACTTATCTACGATCTCAAGCAAATAAGTCCGCAGGCCCGCGTATCGGTCAAGCTAGTAGCCGAGGCAGGCATCGGCACGATCGCGGCCGGCGTCGCAAAAGCCAAGGCGGATATCATATTAATCTCCGGCCATAACGGCGGCACCGGCGCTTCACCACAGTCCAGCTTGAAATATGCCGGCGCACCGTGGGAAATGAGCCTAGCAGAAATAAATCAAGTGCTAACTCTTAACCGATTGCGCCACACCACGACGCTGCGGGTAGATGGTGGCCTTAAGACCGGGCGTGACGTAGTAATCGCGGCAATGCTTGGCGCCGAGGAGTTCGGCATTGGCACTGCCTCTCTGGTTGCCATGGGCTGCATCTTGGTGCGGCAATGCCACTCTAACACTTGCCCGGTCGGTATTTGCACCCAGGATAGCGCGCTACGCGCGAAATTCGAGGGTACTCCAGAGAAAGTGGTCAATCTGTTCAGCTTCATCGCTGAAGAGGTGCGCGAAATCCTCGCATCACTCGGCGCCCGCACCCTCGATGAAATAGTTGGACGCAGCGACCTCCTGCGTCAAGTAAGCCGCGGCAGCCGCGACCTCGATGACCTCGATCTCAATCCGATTCTAGTGCAGGCTGATTCAGGCAGCTTCGCTCGCACCTCAACCCGTGAGGGCCGCAACGAGGTGCCTGAGAGCCTTGATGAGCAAATGATTCGCGACGTGGATGACGCACTCGAAATACCTGAAAAAATGCAACTCGCCTATACAGTGCGCAATACGCATCGCACAATCGGTGCCAAGCTCTCCTCCAGCTTGACGCGGCGCTTCGGCATGACTGGCCTGCCACCGGATTATTTTACCGTGCGCATGCGCGGGGCCGCCGGCCAATCGCTTGGCGCCTTTGCTGTACAAGGGCTAAAGCTCCAAGTGATAGGCGAGGCCAACGACTATGTCGGCAAAGGCCTCTCCGGCGGTACCATTGTAGTCCGTTTAGCAACCTCGAGCCGGTTGATTTCCAACGAGAACGCGATCATAGGCAACACGGTTCTCTATGGTGCAACATCAGGTAAGCTATTCGCCGCTGGCCAGGCCGGTGAACGCTTCTGCGTACGCAATTCCGGTGCGCTCGCCGTGGTTGAGGGTTGTGGCTCGAATGGCTGCGAATACATGACTGGCGGCGTCGCCGTCATTTTAGGTCCCGTTGGCGACAATTTTGCTGCCGGCATGACCGGCGGCATGGCCTTCGTCTACGACACAAATGGCAGTTTAGAACAGCGTGTCAATCCAGACTCCGTGGTGTGGCAGCGTATCCAAAGCCGTCACTGGGAAAATATCTGCCACGGCCTGGTTCGAGAGCATCAAAAAGAAACACAAACCCGTTTCGTCGAGCGATTACTAGCGGATTGGGATCTCGAGCTAAGCAAGTTCTGGCAAATTTGTCCTAAAGAAATGATTCCCCGCCTTGAACACCCCCTAAGCGACAGCCAAATCGCCAAGACCGCGTAATCAAATTTTACCAACTATGTAACACACCAAATATTTGTATATTAGGCATAAAAACAAATATTTTTAATAAATGCTCACATCTGGTAGAACAATCGCCAGGGCTAATCATATTTTTTGCTTTAGCTATCCAGGCGAATTATGAGCACAATCTCGATACCTAGTTTTTTGGCCGTACTTAAGTCCAGAAGGGATCAGATATTTCCTGATTCATCCGGCCATTATTGGCAAGTCATATCCGATACCGCACAAACAGCCTTAAATATTATAAGTTCGTCTGACGCTCTATACCATGACGTTGAACACACATGCTTAGTCACTCTGTGTGGTCAGGAAATATTTATTGGAAAAAAGATTTTAGATGGAGATTTAACTGAGGAAGATTGGGTTTATTTTACTATTGCACTTCTACTGCATGATATCGGTTATGTACGTAATATACTTTCCGAAGACTCCGGACTCCTGCAAACAACATCGCTCGATGGGAAAAAACATTCGTTGACATCAGGAGACACCGACGCATCGCTCACCCCCTTTCATATTGAAAGAGGAAAACTTTTTATAGAAAATAGAAATTGGCCTGATGGCATAAACAAAAACATTATTTCCGAGATGATTGGGTACACCGAGTTTCCAATACCTAAATCGAGAGAGCAAAAATCAGATAAATCTACTAAAGCAGAATTATTGGCCACCCTCGTTGGATCAGCCGACTTGATTGGACAATTAGCCGATCCATCTTACGATATTAAAATACCACGACTGTATTTCGAATTTTTAGAAACTGGGACCGCTAATAATTTAGGATATCGCTCTGCAGAAGATCTCAGAAGGTCATACCCATCTTTCTTTTATAACTTCGTAAATCCAAATATCGCATTATCTATCAAATATTTAAATGCCTCACCAGAAGGGCAAAAATGGACCTCTCTTTTAAATTACCATGTGTTTTCCCAGGAAAATCGAGCTATTTTAGAGCAGGATGGTGTTAAACTTTTACAAGAGATACACTCCTATTGCGGAGATGCAGAGGATTTAGACAAGGTCATAGAATTCACACTAAGCAAAGTATGTTCATACCAATCGTGGCCAATAGGACACGCTTACAAAAGAGTTGATACGGACGCTGGGCCTATTTTATCAAGCAGCAAAATATGGCACTTATCAGAAAACAATGACTTGTTTGAAAAGTGGAAAAACATATCAGAGGATCACACATTTACATCTGGAGAGGGATTGCCGGGACGCGTTTTTCAGAAGGGGGAACCAGCTTGGATTACTGATGTAACTAAGGACAAAAACTTTCCAAGATCCGATCTTGCTTCTGATATCGGTGTAAAAGGAGCATTTGCGTTTCCAGTTTACGGAAAAATTGGGATAGGATTTGTTCTTGAATTCTACAGTCAGGAAGCTGAGGATTTAGATAGTTCTGTTTTATCATTTATGGAACAAATATCGTATGAAATAACAAATCACGTATAGGTTTAAGATAATGATTTTCACCCGAATCACCCTGCAAGAGGTAATAAAAGAAGTTGAAAATAACGGGCATTACTTGTTTTTCAATGATCCGGATGAAGAAAAATATTTAAAGGTTTTACTTGCCATGGCATTTGCTACAATGGCTAAAAGTGATAGCCTATATTTCTCTGCGGAAAACCTAGTTTCAAATGCAAAAGTTGCCCTAGAAGTATGTCGCGCATTATCGGTGCAAGGGGGACCGCCAGAAAAGCATTTCTATACTTCCAATTTTTTCGCTTCTGTATTGTTTGCAAATGTAGGGGTGATAAGGGGAATATTACGGGAAGATCAAGGAGATGAATATTTAGTAAATAAAAATACTCTCCAAAAAATATTACCAAATCATACGGATTCGATTTTGTGGAAACATCGTCGTCAGAGAAGCATTATTTATTTAAATAACAATAAATTTACAAGTAGGACGTTAGATCTAAACGTTGTATCGTCAGCCATCGAAAACTCTGACTTCAGTCTTGACGTCGACCTAAATTCGTTATCCGAATTTGATAAATTGATAAGATCCACATTTATCATAGGTTTTTTATCGGGTGTCAATTTTGAAAGAAAATTGGTTCAATATTATCACTCAGCCGATGAAGGGGGTGCGTTAAGTAACTTAGGGTACAAAAATGTTAAGGAATTTAGGGAGAATTTTAAAGATTTTTTTTGGGGAAAATTATATGGTGAAGCTGCGGAAACACTGGAATTACTGAAAACAACTGAAAACGGAAAATATTACGTATCATCTCTTTTTCAGCACGTTTAATAAACTATCAAATCTAAAAGAAATTGAGCCGAATTTATTTATCAATTTCGAGAAATGATACTATCTACATTTTTGGGACTCATAAAATCATCGGGTGAACAAGTTAAAGATACTGCGCCAAAAAGTTGTGCGCGCCCTTGTTCGTCGTCAATAAGGGCTCGGTTTAACTTCTCTTGTCTTTTATTGGGTTTTGCAAAAGAAGCCAGTTGCAAGGTAAAATGGTAATATGGCATGAGCCATTTGTCTCGGGCTCGTTCATATTCAGCAAGCTCTGCGTCAAGATTACCTGAACGAATTCCATGGTCGACTGCCAACGCCAGCATATCAGCAGACGCAAAAGCCGTCGCAATGCCTTGTGCAGTAACCGGATCCTTTTTCATACCCGCGTCCCCCACTAATGCCCAGCCTGGTCCATGGGAACGTCGAACAAAACTTCTAGTACATCCTGAGTAGAATCTATCAACGCGCTCACCAGATGATACTTTAGCGGCAATATGAGGTGCGGTTTGATTCAACCGCTCGTAAAATGCTGCTTCCTTGCGACGTCGGGCATCTAAAAACTCGCCATACATTAGATTGCTGGCGATGAGAACGGTGTCATCGCTGGATGGAAAAGCAAAGACACCAGCGTTTTGATGAACAGTGATGTAGAGATGCTTGATATCAACGTTTTGCCAATAGCTCCAGATATTGCTCTGGAGCGGTGGCTCGACATGATACTCCTCGGCAGCTGTACATTTAGCCACCATCGAGCCCGGACCGTCTGCACCAATGACTAGCTTTGTTCGGGCCTGGAATTTACAACCCTCCTTGTCCTTTGCCTCAACGCCAACGACTCGCCCATCCTCAAACATGAGGCCATTGACGCGGCAATTGAATTGAAGTTCCGCGCCCGCGCGTTCAGCAGCAGCGGCCAGTTCACCATCGAGTATATCTCGCCTAGGCGCAATGGAATGTGCCACACCAGAAAATGGCGGCGGGGGTCCATGCATTACAGCGCCATGTAGATCCACTGTCCAGTCGGTGAAAGGTGTGCTACGCGCTTCTATGGTTTTGAGCAGCCCCCAGTCTTTGAGATACGCAACGCCAAGTGGGTGAATGAGATGGGTCGAATGCATCATGTTCGACGGAACGCCGTCACGCTCGAGAAGAAGGACACGATACCCCTTCTGTGCCAGAATCATCGCTGTCGGCGCCCCGGCACAACGTGCACCGACAACGATGATATCGTATTTAGGTAAATTTGAGCGCATCCAGATACCGTTTATCTACCTACCTCTTTGCTACGCAAAATGAAGCGCTGCACTTTGCCACTGGGCGTCTTGGGTAAGGCATCCACGAATTCGATCTCGCGCGGATAGGAGTGACTTGATAAGCGGCGACGTACTAATTGCCTTAGTTCATCGGCTTGCTGGGGTGAGCCGTTATATCCAGCGCGAAGCACTACGAAGGCCTTGACGATTTCACCACGCTCCTCATCTGGCTTGCCGATGACAGCAGATTCCACAACCGCCGGATGTTCAATCAAACAGCTTTCAACATCAAAAGGGCCAATACGGTATCCGGCGGAAAGAATTACATCGTCAGCACGACCCATGAATGTAAAGATGCCATCCAATCCAAGTTCAGCGGTATCACCAGTCAGAAAATAATCTCCGTGAAGTGGCGATTCCGCACCGCCCTGATATCCCTGAAAATGATAAAGCGGGGAATTCGCTATGTCGATGGCGATCTGTCCGGAGCCACCGGGCGCAACTTCTTCAAAATTCTCATCGAGTATCACCATGCGAAAACCTGGTACTGCCCTACCCATGGAGCCAAGCCGCATGGCATGGCTCAATCCATGATGGTTACAGATTACCATGCCTACTTCTGTCTGACCGTAATGATCGCCAACCCGACATCCGAGATGTTCGCTAATCCAGCTAATTACCTCGGGGTTGAGCGGTTCGCCGCCACTGCAAGCAACTCTAAGGCGGCAATCACACGCATCCGCCAATTCATCTCCAGCAGCCATCATCATACGATAGGCAGTCGGTGCTGAGACGAGCGCGGTGATACCGTATTGCTCGAACATTTGATAACAACTCTCCGGGCTGAAAGCACCCTCGTAGAAATGTGTCGTCTGGCCGAGCACTAACGGCCCGACCACAGCATAAAAGAGCCCATAGGCCCAGCCCGGATCAGCCATGTTCCAAAACCGGTCGTCGTCACGAAGTCCGATGCCATAGCGCATATAGACGATAATGTCAGCGAGCGCCCTCACAGGAACCTTTACACCCTTGGCACTACCTACGGTGCCTGAAGTGAACATCATGATGAAGGGGTCCTCGCCTGTAAGCATGACGGGTCCGAAGTCCGTCGGCTGTTCACTCATCGCTTGAGCAAAATCTATATCACCGACGCGCACATCTTCACCTGCCGAGCGAGTAACCAGCATAACGGGTGGCGCATCCGCGATCTCGTCGAGTTTTGGACGATTGATGGCGTCGGTTACAACGAGCTTAGCAGCGCTACGTTCAAGGCGGTATTCAATAGCTTTGGGACCAAATGCGGTAAAGAGGGGCACATAGACCGCACCAGCGCGCCAAGTGCCAAGAGCGACGATGAAAAGCTCGGGGATGCGAGGTAGCATACAGGCAACCTGATCGCCCGGCTCTACACCCCGGGCAATCAGGAAATTGGCGAAGCGTGCCACACTCTCCTGCAGTTCATCGAAGTTGAGCGACGTGCTATCGCCATCATTGCCTTCCCAATTGAGCGCCACACGGTCAAACTCAGCCCAACGGTCGCACGCCTCGTAACAGACATTAATTCCACTCTCGAGATCGCCAGCAAGGAGGTCAGTAATGTCCGCCGGCTCAAAAGTGGCAACAAAACCTTCATAGTCTGGTGAAAAACTGTCACCCGTTACACTGTTATTCGCCATAAACTGGCCTCCCCACAAACGCCCGCTTACATAGCGGTATTTTACTCCAACTAGCCGCCGGACTCCGCCCAGTATCGGAGCCCAACAATTTTACACACCTTGACTTAGCCAATTCTTAACAGCGCTTACCCCGCCAAAGCGAAGCGCAAGCATCTCATTGGACGTTGTCGCCAGCGGCGGCCTCATTTTCATCTCACACGTAAACGATCGGAACTTCGCTGCGTCCGAAAAGTGGTTTAGCTTCTTTCGAACTGTTGGCGAGCACATTTTTTTACCTCCGCCCGCAATTCAAATAGATATGCTCATCACACTTAAATTAACCCCGCGAGCCCTCTTAAGACATAGTGTAGTATTCCACCATGACGATAATATTCGGCCTCCTGCGTTGTATCGACGCGGCATTTCAGATCGAGCTTTTCTTCGCTGCCGTCAGCGCGGGTGATGCGGCAGGCGACCTCCATGCCCGGAGTGATACCAGCATGAACACCCTCAAGATCGATCACTTCAGAGCCGTCCAATTTCAAGGATTTACGTGTTACACCTTCGGGGAACAGGAGCGGCAACACACCCATACCAACCAAATTAGACCGGTGGATGCGCTCGAAACTTTCGGCTATTACCGCCTTGACGCCCAAGAGCCGTGTACCCTTAGCGGCCCAGTCGCGTGACGAACCAGTGCCGTATTCCTTACCAGCGATGACGACGAGTGGTATATCTTCTTCATCATAGATCATCGCCGCTTCAAACATGGAAGTCTGACGACCATCCGGCATGTGGCGCGTCAGACCGCCTTCGGTATCTGGAGCGAGCTCGTTGCGGATACGCACATTGGCGAATGTGCCGCGCATCATCACCTCGTGATTGCCGCGCCGGGAGCCATAGGAATTGAATTCCCTCTCGGGGACTTGGCGCTCAACGAGATAGGTGCCGCCAGGCGAATCATATTTGATCGCACCTGCTGGCGAGATATGATCGGTCGTTACACTGTCGCCTAGAAGCGCAAGGATGCGCGCACCTATAATGTCCGCAAGCTGTCTAGGTTTGGCCTCCATGCCATCGAAATAGGGCGGGTGCTTCACGTAGGTGCTGCCATCCTGCCAATCGTAGGTAAGGCCAGCCGGTGCATCGATCGCCCGCCACTCGGCGGATCCGGAGAAGGCGTCGGCATATTGCTCTCCAAACATCTCCGGTGTCACCGCCTGTTCGATTGCGGCACGCACCTCTCCATTGCTCGGCCAAATATCCTTGAGATAAACCGGCGCACCGCTTTCGTCCTCGCCGAGTGGCTCGGATGTAATATTGATATTCATACTACCGGCTATGGCATACGCCACTACGAGCGGCGGCGAAGCAAGATAGTTGGCACGGACATGCGGGCTAATGCGGCCCTCGAAATTCCGATTTCCAGAGAGCACCGAGGTAACGACGAGGTCGCCCTCGTTAATAGCAGAAACAATCTCATCAGCAAGCGGCCCAGAATTGCCGATACAGGTTGTGCAACCATAGCCCACTATATTGAACCCGAGAGCGTCGAGGTCACCCTGCAGTCCAGCTTTGGCAAGATATTCGCTCACCACCTTAGAACCAGGTGCGAGGGAGGTCTTGACCCAGGGTTTGACTTTGAGGCCAAGCTTTACGGCATTGCGCGCTAGCAAGCCGGCGCCGAGCATAACGCTCGGATTGGAGGTATTAGTGCAACTGGTGATCGCGGCGATCACCACATCACCATGGGCGAGATTGTGATCCATTTCTGCGACCGATGCAGTGGCGTTACTCGCATCACTGGAAACGCCGAGATCGTCTGTCAGAGATTTAGCAAAGGCTGGTGCTGCATCAACTAGAAAAATCTTATCCTGCGGTCGTTTTGGCCCGGCAATACTAGGAGTAACATCACCAAGATCGAGTTCAAGCGTATCTGTAAATACTGGGTCCGGCGTGCCGCTGTCGCGCCACATGCCCTGGGCCTTGGCATAGGCTTCGACAAGGGCTATGCGATCTTCGTCTCGCGCGGTGAAACGGAGATAATTAATGGTTTCAGCATCTACGGGGAAGAAACCGCAAGTGGCGCCATATTCTGGCGCCATATTAGCGATGGTCGCCTGATCCGCCAGCGATAACTCGTCGAGTCCGGGACCGAAGAATTCGACGAATTTTCCAACCACGCCCTTTTTGCGCAGCATCTGCACCACAGAAAGCACTAAATCGGTAGCAGTTGCGCCTTCCGCGAGCCCGCCAGTTAGACGGAAGCCAATCACCTCGGGCACCAACATGGAGACCGGTTGGCCGAGCATCGCAGCCTCAGCCTCAATGCCGCCGACCCCCCAGCCAAGAACCGCCAAGCCATTCACCATAGTGGTATGGCTGTCGGTACCGACCAGAGTATCAGGATAGGCTATTTCTGACGCTCCCACCTCCGCCGTCCATACGACTTGAGCGAGATGTTCAAGATTGACCTGATGGCAAATGCCAGTGCCCGGCGGTACAACACGAAAGTTAGAGAATGCCTGCTGGCCCCAACGCAAAAAGGAATAACGCTCGCTATTGCGCTCCATCTCGATAGCAGTGTTCTCGGCAAGCGCCGTAGAGCTGGCGAAGCGGTCAACCATTACCGAATGGTCAATCACCAGGTCGACCGGCGAGAGTGGGTTAATCTTACTGACATCGCCGCCAAGCGCTTTCATGGCAGCACGCATCGCAGCAAGGTCAACCACTGCTGGCACACCGGTGAAATCCTGCATGAGAACCCGCGCCGGGCGATAACTGATCTCCTGTTCAGAACGTCGATTCCTGAGCCAGGCAACGAGCCCCTTGATGTCGTTGACGGTCACGCTTTGGCCATCCTCGAACCGCAATAGGTTTTCCAGCAACACTTTGAGTGAATAGGGCATGCGGGAAATTTCGCCGAGCCCAGCGCTCTCTGCCGCTTCGAGGCTGAAATAATCATAGTTGCGTCCGCCGACAGTAAGGGTGCGGCGGGTGTTTAACGAATCCTGGCCAAGCGCAATCACGATGGCTTCTCCTATCTTTTCGGTATGACTCTAAAAATGGAGCGAGGAGTGTAGCATTCAAACCTCTAACTCGGGAGGAGGGAGTTCTTCCGGTTCGGCCTTTTTTTGCTTCTTCTTACGACCTAGCATCGGCAATGAAGTTGCGTGCTGCCTCAATGACGGTCTCACACGCTTGGATGTGGGGCACATGGGAGCAATTGGGAATAAGCAATGTGCGCGCCCTCTCACCAACCCCAGCCTCGATACGACGCAATTGCTCAGGGGTGCCATATTGGTCTTCCGCTCCCTGAATGGCGAGGACCGGCGCCCTGATATTGCCAAGGATCTCTGGCGAAATAGACCAATCTCGGAACTCGGGCGAGAGCCAGATATCAGCCCAGCCATGAAACATTGTCTCCGTATTGTTGCCATGATAGACGCTGAGGCGATTTTTCATATCACTCGCCTCGAATCGCTCGACGGTAGCCCGCACACCAGAGAGGGACTCCTCCTCGACAAAGACATGCGCCGCCTCTGCAACCACGCCGAGCGTGCGGGCGGGAAAGCGCGCAGCAAACAGTAGAGCGATGCTACCACCATCGCTATGGCCATAGAGAAAGACCTTGTCGAGGCCTAAAGAATTGAGCAACTCAGGCAAAACATGCTCCGCCTCACTCTCCATGAAATCCGGCTTGCGTTTGCTGGTCAGCGGATCTGAACCACCATGCCCCTGGCGTTCATAGACCAGCGCACTACACCCTGTCGCACGCGCCAAGTTATCAGGGAAATGCTTCCATTGACCAATGCTACCAAGGCCCTCATGCAGAAAGACGATGGTTGGACCCAAGCGCCGACCCCCGCCATAGGTGAGTACGCGCAGCAGAGTGCCATCGGCGCAAACTCGCGAGACTGGTGGATCAACCGACATAAACCCCCTGTTGCTCGAGATTAAACCTAGGCGCACGACGACGGTGAAAATAACTTTTGCTTGAAAAAATGTCTTAGCATGTTTGGGTCTACGCTCCTTTACCTTGCCGACCGAGTGACGCGCCGATAGCTTAACCAGTGTTTTTTAGATACACCGAGGTGCTTGGAGCATTTTTAGACTTGCCGGCAATTTGACGCAACGACAGGAAAAGGATGGTCAGCGACCACATAACACTCGAAGCACGCGATCTTGCCTGTGTCCGGGGGGGACGCCCAGTATTTAGGAGAGTTTCTTTTGCGCTTGAGCCGGGCGAAGCTCTTCTTTTGCGTGGCCCCAACGGCTCTGGCAAATCAAGCCTGTTGCGCATTCTCGCCGGGTATTTGCGCCCTGTGAATGGCATGTTAGCGTGGAGAGGAGAGAATACGCTCCACACACCTGACGCACACCGTGCACGCACTCACTATGTTGGCCATTTGGAGGCTGTAAAGCCGACGCTCACCGTGGCCGAGCATCTTGCCTTCTGGTCTAGGATCAAGGGTTTTAACCAAGCGGCAGAGGGTATTCTCGCTGCGCTCGACCTTGAGGACCTTGCTGATGTTCCCGGTCGCTTTCTCTCCGCCGGGCAAAAGCGTCGCCTGTCACTGACTCGCCTACTAGCTTCACCGGCAGAGCTATGGCTGTTGGACGAACCGAGCATCACCCTCGACGTAGCATCGACCAGACGCCTAGAAACGATGCTCGCTCAGCACCGCGGACAGGGTGGCTTGACGGTGGTCGCAACCCATACGGAGATTGCCCTACCTGAAGCGAAGACCATCGATATGGCACAACACGCAGTGCCCGTGGAAGTACTTCTGGGCGCTGCACCAAAACAGTCGGGCGAACCGGATTACGGCGAATGGTAACGGCCTTTTTGAACCTGATCGGACGCGATCTCCGCCTCGCGCTGCGGGGCGGCATAGGCAGTTTAGTGGCAGTAGTCTTTTTCATCATTGCAGTGGCCCTCTTTCCGCTCGGCATAGGTCCGGAAAGCATCCTGTTGGAACGAGTGGCTCCCGGAGTACTTTGGGTCTGCGCCCTTTTAGCTACCATGCTGTCCTTAGGACGCATGTTCGAGGAGGACTACGAAGACGGCAGTCTTGAAATTACCGCGCTCGGCCCCCTCCCGCTAGAAGCGGTAGTGCTGGCCAAAGTGCTTAGCCATTGGTTGACCACCGGCCTTCCACTGATTATCGCTGCCCCGGTGTTAGCCGTCCTAGTCAACATGAGCACGGAAGGTTTTACCGTCCTCATGGTCTCTCTCCTCCTTGGCACGCCAATTCTTAGCTTGATTGGCTCAGTGGGCGCGGCACTCACGGTCGGACTCCGGCGTGGTGGGGTTTTGATTTCCCTCCTGGTGCTGCCGCTCTATGTTCCGGTATTAATATTCGGCGTAGGCGCAGTGGAGGGCGCTATATTCGGCTTGGGCGCGAGCGCTAATTTGCTTATTCTCGCTGGTGGCTTCCTTGTCGCCCTCGTGCTCACTCCCTGGGCCAGCGCGGCGGCACTCAGAATGGCTTTGGAGTAGGACGTAGCACGGAACGTTATGGCCAAACGTAAAAAGAAAACCAGTATTGGCATTCATTTCCTCGCTAATCCGGCGCGTTTTTTGCGCTTTGCACACAGAATCTTTCCATGGATTACGGTGATTGCTATCATCTGCATCGTCGCCGGGCTCGTCCTCGGACTCGCCGTAGTGCCACCGGATTATCGACAGGGCGATGCTTACCGCATTATTTTCATCCATGTGCCGTCATCCTGGATGGCACTGATGATCTACGTGATCATCGCTGTAGCATCGGCTGCAGGCTTTATTTGGCGCCACCCGCTAGCGGATCTTATTGGAAAATCTAGCGCACCGATCGGTGCATGTTTCACCTTTCTAAGCTTAGTTACCGGATCGCTCTGGGGCGAGCCGATGTGGGGGACCTGGTGGGTGTGGGACGCACGGGTAACCTCAATGCTGGTACTGTTTTTTCTCTATCTCGGCTACATCGCACTCAACAGCGCCTATGACGACCCAACGAAGGGGGCGCGCGCCTCGGCCATTTTAGCGCTTGTTGGCATCGTTAATATCCCTATCGTCAAATTTTCTGTAGATTGGTGGAACACATTGCACCAGCCGGCGACTCTCTCAAAATTTGACCGACCATCCATGGATTCCTCCATGATCGCGCCACTCCTACTGATGGCAACGGGTTTCATCGCGTTTTATCTTGTCGTACTAATTATACGCCTGCGCTCGGAAATTACCGCACGGCGCATCCGCAATATGCGCCTAGCTCAGGTCGAAAATTAGTCGACTTCTGAAAGATCACACTAAATTAATATGAAATATCACNTACAAGCCTTTATTCTGGGGCGGAACTCCCACCGCTTGAACAACGAGTTTTGACAGAGATGTCCTTTTTCGAAATGGGCGGCTATGCCGCCTATGTCTGGCCTGCCTTCGGTATAGGTGCAGNAGTGATGATCGGATTGCTACTGTTCAGTATTCGCCGACTGCGCCTGCGCGAGGCTGAGCTCAGGCGGCTAGAAAAAGCGAGCGGTGGGCAACGTCGCCGTGGTAACGCGCAAGCTGAAAACGAGCAAGATGAGGCCACGCCGTGAAACGAAAAAAGCGTCGACTTATTTTTGTCGGTCTTGGCTTGGCCACACTCGGCCTTGCTGCGGCGCTGATATTACTCGCCTTCGAGGAAAATTTGGTGTTCTTCTTCAGTCCGACGGACCTTCAATCTGGCCAATTCGGCGAAGACCAACGTCTCCGGATCGGCGGTCTGGTNGAGGAAAATAGCGTNGTGCACGANGGGCTGAACATTCGATTCAATATNACCGACCTCTCNAATAAGGTCGCAGTTACTTTTAACGGTGTNTTGCCGGACCTGTTTGAGGAAGGTCAAGGTGTGGTCGCCGAGGGCTATATGCAGGGCNACACATTCGAAGCGCTGGAAATCCTTGCCAAGCATGACGAAAACTACATGCCACGAGAAGTAGCGGACGCGCTAAAAGAATCTGGCCAGTGGCAAGGCGATCAGGACCAAAGCGGAAAGNCCAGCAAGTGATTGCTGAAATCGGTCATTTNGCACTAATTCTTGCTCTCGCTTTGGCCGTCGTACAAGGCACGTTACCACTCGTCGGTGCAGCNCGCGACGACGCAATCTTGATGGCGCTCNCGCGCCCGGCNGTTGCNGGGCAGTTCGTTTTTGTTTCGCTCTCCTTCGCCTGTTTGATGTACGCCTANGTGGTCTCCGACTTCTCCGTCGCTAATGTTGNGCAGAACTCGCATTCGGCAAAACCACTCCTGTATAAATTTNCAGGTGTGTGGGGCAATCATGAGGGCTCCATGCTGCTTTGGGTTTGGATATTGGCGTTNTACGGCATGGCCATTGCTAGCTTCGGTCGCAATCTGCCACCGGCCTTGCGTGCCCGAGTGTTATCCATTCAGGGACTACTCGGTGTCGGCTTTATAATTTTTTTATTAGCGACCTCAAACCCGTTCCTGCGTCTCGACCCGGCGCCCCTCAATGGCNGCGATCTCAATCCGTTACTGCAGGACCCAGGTCTCGCCTTCCATCCACCGCTCCTCTATTTCGGTTATGTCGGNCTCTCAGTCGCTTTTTCTTTCGCNGTCGCAGCGCTGATAGAGGGCAAAGTCGATCCAGCTTGGGCACGCTGGGTAAGACCGTGGAGCCTCGCCTCCTGGTCGGCGCTCACCGCAGGCATAGTACTNGGCTCCTGGTGGGCCTATTACGAGCTCGGCTGGGGCGGGTTTTGGTTTTGGGACCCGGTGGAGAATGCCTCTTTTATGCCCTGGTTGATGGCGACCGCACTGCTTCACTCTGCGATCGTTGCCGAGAAACGCGACGCACTTAAAAGCTGGACTGTGCTCCTCGCCATCCTCGGCTTCTCGCTAAGCCTGATGGGCACCTTCTTAGTGCGCTCAGGCATGCTCACCTCGGTTCACAGCTTCGCAGCCGATCCGGAACGTGGCGTTTACATCCTCGGTTTTCTCGTTTTAGTCGTCGGCGGCTCACTTTCACTTTACGCATGGCGCGCGCCGTCGATGCGCGCAACTGGGCNCTTCCGCCCAATCTCCCGCGAAGGCGCCTTGGTGGTCAACAATCTTTTACTGGTCACGGGCTGCGCCACAGTCTTTATCGGCACNCTTTATCCTCTCNTACTAGATGGCATTTCCGGAGAAAAAGTTTCGGTTGGCCCGCCCTTCTTTGAAGCCTCTTTCGTCTGGATCATGGTACCACTCTTTATCCTGATGGCCGCAGGACCATTGATGGCCTGGAAGCGNTCAGACATTCCTGGCGTCAACCAGCGCCTNATANTGGCTTTCGGCGCGGCTGCGATCGCGGCGATCCTTCTAGTTGCGCTTCAAGGCGGACCGTGGGGAGCAATCCTTGGCCTCACCATCGCCGCNTGGNTCCTGGGTGGCGTGGTAGCCGAACTAACCGANCGTATCCGCCTCTTCCGCGTATCCTTAAGCAACAGCTGGCANCGTGCCCGGGTACTGCCACGCTCAGCCTGGGGCATGACTCTTGCCCATACGGGCATCGCCATCCTGATCGCCGGTGCAGTAGGTGCCACCAATTGGCAGACAGAGCATGTCCAGGTGATGAAGGTCGGCGAGAAGGTCGAGGTTGCTGGATACGGGTTCGATTTCGTCTCGCTTAAGGAATCGGATGGCCCAAATTATACCCGCCTTGGCGCTGAATTCCGTGTCACGCGCGGTGGCGAAGAAATCGCTATGCTCTACCCTGAGAAACGTAAATATTGGGTNCAAACCATGGATACAACGGAGGCCGCAATCCGTACCACCTGGATCGAGGATATTTATNTCGCCATTGGCGATCCNGCTGACGGNGGCGGCCTTGCCGTGCGTATCTATCACAACCCTCTTGTCCCCTGGATCTGGATCGGAGCGGTGGTAATGGTAGCGGGAGGGCTGATCTCGCTCAGCGACCGGCGCCATCGGGTCGGCGCACCAAACCGCGCGCAGCAAAGAGCACAACCCTCAACCCCAGCAAAGAGCAAAGCATGACGGAGCCTAATAACGCTCCCCCTCGAGCACCAACTCCGAAAAAAGCACCACCGGCCCGTCGGCGCTTCTTGTTTATCCTGGTGCCCACCGCCTTCGCCATACTCGCGTCCATTCTTGCCTGGGAATTGGTGACAGGCTCGGCGAATAAAAACAAACTGCCTTCTGCTCTCATCGACAAGGCAATCCCACAATTTGAACTCGANCCCCTGCCTGGGAATGAAGTTGGGCTGTCGAGCTTAGATATCGAACAAGGCGGCNTTTCGTTGGTCAACGTCTTTGCATCCTGGTGCGNCCCCTGCCGCATCGAGCATCCGCTCCTGATGGANATTGCCAAGCTAAACCTCGTGCCGATTTGGGGCCTCAACTATAAAGATCAACCGGCCGACGCAGNGCGTTGGCTCCAAGAATTGGATAACCCCTACTCCCAGATCGGATCCGATCTGAGTGGCCGAGTAGGCATAGATTGGGGCGTCTACGGCGTGCCCGAAACCTTCGTCATCGATAGTGAGANNCGAATTGTCTACAAACATATCGGCGTGCTCACGCGCATTGATTGGGAAGAAAAAATCCGCCCGTTGATTGAAAGTTTGAAGGAGTGAGCATGAACCGGCTGCTGACCCTCCTCGTCCTTCTATTACTATTGGCACCGGGGCTCGCTTTCGCCTTTAGCGCTGATGAGGCGCTAGATGATCCAGTAGCGGAAGCCCGAGCACTTCNTCTACATGATGAATTACGTTGCCCAGTCTGCCAGGGCCAAGCGATCTCTGATTCCAACGCCGAATTGGCCCGCGATCTGCGCCGCATCGTGCGCGAACGAATCGCCTCTAACGATACGGACGATGAGGTAATTGACTATTTAGTCGACCGCTACGGCGATTTCATCCTGCTGCGCCCGCGCGTCAAACCGACCAATTATGTGCTCTGGTTCGGCCCTGCGATCGTCCTCATCGGCGGCTCCGTGGGCCTCTGGTATTTTCTAATTCGACGGCGACACCGCGGCTCTGAAAGTGAGCCCCCACCCTTGAACGAGGCCGAGCGCAAGGAATTGAAGCGCTTGTACCGTGATGACCCCGGATAAGCACCGGCCTGGGAATACGATATGATCTTTTGGTTGGTGGCGGCAGTGATGACCGCGATTGCGCTGGCTATAGTGCTGGCGCCACTTACACTGCGCCAACGCCGCGCGCCCAAACGTGTCGAATATGATCTTACGATTTACCGGGATCAACTGCACGAGCTGGAAAGTGACAGGGCTCTCGGTCTCGTCAACGCGGAACAAAGTGAAGCAGCACGCCTCGAAATTCAACGCCGCATGCTGGCTGCCACCAAACGAGACAAAGCTGAGACGGAGAAGGAAAACACTGTCGAAGCAAAGCCTTCCCCTTTGAACAAGAAAGTGCGCTGGTTTTCGAACGGTAGCCTCGGTGCGGCAATACCGGCCTTAGCAGTAGCACTTTATTTCACGCTCGGCTCCCCCGGCACACCAGGTCGGCCCTTCACTGGTGTAGCTCAGCAAGGCGGCACAGCGAGCCAAGACATGGCTGGACAAAGCATTGATGATGCCATCCTCAATCTGGCCCAGAGACTCGAACAGAATCCTAATAATCTTGATGGTTGGCTGTTACTTGGCCGTTCACTCATCACTCTGGAGCGCTACGATGAAGCAGCGCAAGCGCTAAGCGCAGCAGTTACGCTCTCCAAAGGTGATCCCGACATTGTCGGATCGATGGCAGAGGTCATGGTCTTTGCTGCCGATGGAATTGTCACTGGTGAAGCCTTAGCCGCTTTTGAAACGGTGCTCGGAACACGTCCAAACGACCCGGCGGCTCAATATTACATTGGCATGTCCTTAGCTCAACAGGGCCGTCCTGCCGAGGCCCTTGACATATGGCAGAAGCTCGCGACCGAAACACCCGCGAATGCACCCTGGCGTGCCGACCTAGTTACTCTAATGCGACGCGCCGCTTCAGAGACTGGTATCGAGCTTGGTTTGATAGCTTCAGCACCTGCAGCTAGCAACGTGGCCGATAGCGGCGTTGGTGCGTCCGGACCCAACCAGGAAGATATAGCGGCGGCAGCGGAGATGAACCCGGAAGAACGCATGGAAATGATCCGCGCAATGGTCGACCGACTCGCTACTCGTCTCGAATCAGAACCTGATGACCTCGAAGGTTGGCGGCGACTCGCTAATGCATATCGGGTACTCGGCGAAGATGCCAGAGCAGCGGCGGCAGAACAACGCGTTGGCGAATTACAATCCAGTGCAGCAATGGGGTCGGCTGATAATCCCGCGCCACCTGATCACGAAAACATGCTGGCTCGCCTTGCCAATGACGTAAGGGAAAACCCGGATGATGTGCAAAACTGGCTACGCCTTGGCCGGGCCTATTCGGTGCTCGAGCGCCATGGAGAGGCCCGCGATGCCTATGCCTGGGCTGCACAATTAGCTCCCAACGACATCAAAATACTCAGCTTTTACGCCCGTGCAGTGATGAATGCGGCTGGCGAGTCGCATCAGTTTCCAGACCAAGCAATCGATATATTTCGGCGCATTCTCGCGCTCGATGCTGACTATCCGGAGGCCCTATGGTTTATGGGGTTCGCCGAGGCGAGTCGGGACCAGACAAGAAAGGCACGTGAATATTGGACACGGCTCCGTGACCGACTCCCTAAGGGTAGCGAGGATCACGAGGCTGTTGTAGAGGCGCTCAAAGAATTGCAGAACGGGCAAGGACAATAGGGAAATAAACGATAGGAAAAAATATGCAAGCCATCATATGCCGCGACTGGGGGACCCCAAACGACCTCAAATTGGAAGAGATTTCGCCACCACACCCGGAAGCGAATGAAGTGTTAATTAAGGTGGCGGCCTCCTGCGTTAATTACGCTGATACTATTATGATCGCAGGTCGTTACCAGTCTCGTCCCGATTTTCCCTTTGCGCCAGGCCTTGAAGCGTGCGGCGAGGTGACAAAATGTGGTGCGGACGTCACTAGGTTTAAACCGGGCGACCGAGTGATGGCATTCCTTGGGAATGGTGGATTCGCGGAACAGGCGACTGCTGAAGAGACGGATTGCTTTGCGGTGCCGGATGAGATGGACGACAAAATCGCTGCATCTTTTTTGATCGGCTATGTCTCCTCACATGTCGCCATCCGATGGCAAGCTAAGTTGGAAACAGGTGAAACTTTGCTTGTCCTTGGCGCCTCGGGCGGAGTTGGTTTGACTGCTGTCGAGATAGGCAAAGCATTGGGCGCAACAGTGATCGCCGGTGCAAGCACATCAGGAAAATTGGAAATCGCGCAACGGCATGGCGCCGACGAGCTAATCAACTATAAGCAAGATAGCCTAAAGCAGCGCGTCGCCGAGATCACCTGCGGCATCGGCACCAATGTCTGCTACGACCCGGTCGGCGGCGATTTGTTTGACGAAGCGCTGTCATCCCTCGCCTGGGGTGGACGCATTCTGGTGATCGGATTCGTTGGCGGTATTCCGCAAATTCCAGCCAACAGATTACTTGTCAAGAACCGTTCGGCGATGGGTTCATCCTTGCGTTACTACCGAGAATTCAGACCCGACTTATTACACGCTAGCGTTGAGGAACTAGTCTCTTGGTGGCGGGAGGGAAAATTAATTCCACTCATTTCAAAGGAATTCCCCCTCGAGGAAGTCCCCGCAGCCATGACCGAGCTTCTGGAACGTCGCGCAGTGGGGCGGATCATCATTAACCTGTGATGGTTATATTACAGCGCAAATGATACCGCCATCTTATTTCGGCGAAAACGTAATTAAGCTAGTCCATCTATTTCAAAGTTCGGGACCGAAGCGCTTGGCGACTAGAGTCGCAGGAAAAGGTGAGTGCATCGTCTAGCAAAACGGCAAGATGAAAGTGCACCTTGGTCGGGCCGGAAAGACGGTGAGGGAAAAGTTTGGCTCGTGTCTTGGAGCCATAACCGAAATTTTCGGTCTCTCAAGAGTTGAACAGTGCTTCCGATGAATTCAAAGCCAACAATGAACATAACCGCGGCGTCCTACTCAAAGCCAAATACCCGGATTAACGCACGAACTTTTTGACGTAATCGGAACCGAGACCGACCTTCTCGTAGTGGGTCCGAGCAAGGTCGATACGGGTAAAGACGTCGTCAAAACCGACCGCCTTTCCCTCATCGTCGACATAGTGCAGCGAACCTGTAACCTGAAAAAATGTAATCATTTCTTCGACACCCTCATCGACCACCAAGGTATGAGTTTCGCTAGGCGGCTCAAAGATATAGGTGCCTTCGGTGGCTACCCAGTCATGTTCAAGATAGCGCCAGGCGCCCTTCAATACCAAGCCATGCACTGGGTCAGGATGACGGTGGCGGCTGACCACACCAGCCTTGGTCACGCGGATCAAATGACACCAACCGCCTTGCACTGTGTTAAACATCAGCGGACGGAACCAAACGCCATCCACCATTGGAACCCAGAGGCGTTTATCTTTAGGGATCGAATCGAGTACGAGCTCGCCAACGGCATAAGGATGGGTAGTCGGTGTAGGCTCGGTCGGACGCAATTCAGCAACATTTTCTGTCATAGTCGGTTCTCCCTAAATTTAGTGTCAGCAATTTTCAACATATTTGTTTCAGGAACAAGTGGGTCACCGGGAACCGCAACGTTCCACCTTTTTAATAGGTGGGACTAGATCTGGCACTCCTTACTAACTACGGCCACACTCTTTCCATTTCATGTGCCCCACCATCTCCCGCTGGAATCTATTGGCAACAATTGAAAGCGGAACCGGGTTGGGTGGCAACAAATTCTTGATCCTAAGGCGGTGAATGTCCGACGGAAAATCGTCGCCAATCGGCAATATCTTCAAAACCGGATGCGTTGGCAAGGTTGGCAGACCATAGCGACGTAACACGACTTCAGTCATAATCGCCGCTCATAATTCTTAAGCTCCAATTCTTTTGGACAATTTCCGACGATGAATGGCCTTTCTTCCGAGCCCCACGACGGCAGAACTTCTGCTGGTTCGTATGCTATTATCCGCCTAATCGCGTCGCTCTCTCTGATGACAGTAGGGAGTGTCGCCATGTATGTCGGTGTCGTCGGCCTGAAGCCAATCGCGGCGGAATTTAATGTTTCACGCGGCATCGGTTCATTGCCCTACGCCCTGTTCATGATCGGCTTCGGCGTTGGCAATATCGTCTATGGCAGGGTCGCGGATCGGTACGGCACCATGCTACCGGCCCTGATAGGAAGCGTAGCGCTCCCTGCAGGCCTTATACTGGCAGCCCGCGCCGATAGCCTGTGGCAGTTCCTTGCGGCAATTGCCCTGCTGGCTGGAACGATGGGTTCATCCGCCGTCTTCGCACCCATCGTTGCGGATGTATCCTATTGGTTTACGGCACGGCGCGGCTTCGCGGTCGCTATCGTCTTAACGGGTTCTTATTTCGCCGGCGCCATTTGGCCTCCTGTACTGCAATATTTGATCAGCGAGAATGACTGGCGTAGCGCTTTCACCACCATCGGATATTTTTGCCTAGCCACTATGGGGCCGCTCTCCATTGTCCTCTATCGAAAACCGCCGCATTTAGCCGCCAAGGAAAGCAAACCGCGGGAACATCGATTCACACGCCCGCTAAATCTCTCGCCCAACACGTTACAATGTGTGATTTGTCTGGCTGGTATTGGCTGCTGCGTCGGTATGTCCATGCCTCAGGTTCACATCGTCGCTCATGCCACCGATCTTGGCTTCTCTGCTCAGCGTGGCGCTGAGATGCTATCGATCTTGCTGGGTTGCGGCATCATTTCACGCCTCGCCTCCGGATGGATCTCCGACCGTATCGGCGGCTTGCGCACCCTGCTGCTCGGCGGAGGACTGCAGGGCATTGTTCTTGCTGCGTTTCTGGCCGTGGATAGCCTGACGGCACTTTATATCGTTTCGGCCTGCTTCGGCCTCTCGCAAGGCGGCATAGTGCCGTCCTACGCCATTATCGTGCGTACCTTCTTCCCAGCCAGAGAAGCGGGCTGGCGGATCGGCTTGGCGCTGTTTTTTACCATATTAGGCATGGCGCTGGGCGGCTGGATTGCTGGTTTTCTTTTTGACGTAACCGGCTCCTATACCGTCTCTTTCATTAACGCGCTTGCCTTCAACTCGATGAATTTTTTAATCGTCGCGTTTTTACTGACCCGCGCCAGAATGTTCGGCGCTGAAGTCAATTGATTGTTACTGAATTTTGATCATGGCTATCTGCCACAACAGAAGGATCATCAGCAACGCCCCGAAGACCATAAAGCCAATAAGGCAACCAACCGCTTGCCGGAAAAGTTCCCCTCGTGCTGAAGCGGCCTCGATTTTCGAACTGAGACCAAGAACAATACCAATCGCCACATTAATTAACGCCTCGGCAAGTTTATAAGTTGCCATGAATCACTTTCGCGGCACTTTATTATATTTTTAACCCACCGAACTGAGATAAATTTCCCTACTGACCAAGCAAGCAAGAAACAAAAAAGTGGATTGGTTTCCACGATTTGTTTCATGCTAGGCACGCCACCAACACACATTGTCATCAACCTATCGGCCAAGGCTTGACTTGCGCCCGTTACGCCAAAGATAGTATCGCTAAAGGTAGTTAACTTCTTGAGGAAACGCTATGCAAAACGAGCCACAATTGACGTGGCCAACCAGCGATTTGAGCCGCATTCCTTATGCCGTTTATTGCGATCCGACCATCTATGAAGAGGAGCAGGATCGCATTTTTCGCGGCCCAACATGGAACTACCTTGCCCTCGACGCCGAACTGCCCAAAAAAGGTGATTTCCTCTCCACCAAGGTAGGTGAAACACCGGTCCTAGTTTGCCGCGACAATGACAACTCGCTTCATGCCTTCGTCAATAGATGTATGCACCGAGGCATGTTGCTCTGCCGTGAGCGTCAGGGCAATTCGCCCAATTTTATCTGTCCATATCATCAATGGACTTACGACTTGAAGGGCCAACTCCGCGCCGTTCCCTTCCCCAAGGGAGTCAATGGCGAGGGGGGCCTTCCCAAGGATTTTGATCGTAAGAATATTCACCTTCACGAGCTCAAGATTGAATCATATAAAGGCGTCATATTTGGTACATTCTCCAACAAATCCGAACCCCTTCTCGACTATCTTGGCCCGGAAGTGATTTATGAGATTGACCGCTTGTTTCACAAACCGGTCCACATCCTTGGGTATCAGCGCCAACGGATTTTCGGCAATTGGAAACTCTATAACGACAATGTGCGCGACCCCAACCATGGCGGCCTGCTGCACATGTTTCACGCCACCTTTGGCCTCTATCGTCTAAGCCAGAAGGGCGGCGCCAAGTTGGATGCGCGCGGGCGGCATAACATTACCTGGAACGCCCTGGGCACGGATGATGAAAAAACTACCGAGGAAGGTTATGAGGGCACGAAGAATGTCTATAACGCGAAATTTCACCTCAAAGACATGTCGATGCTGCAAAACCGTACAGAGCATGATGATGACGTGACTTTGGTGATTCTTTCAGTTTTTCCTAATGTGGTGTTTCAGCAAATCTCCAATAGCTTGTGCACTCGACAGATCCGCACTGACAGTAATAACCGGATGGAGCTGTACTGGACCTATTTTGGTTACGCGGACGATGACGAAGACATGACACGACACCGCCTCGACCAGGCTAATTTGGTCGGCCCTGGGGGTTTGATTTCTATGGAGGACGGCGAAGCAGTGGAGCTCGTACAAACAGCGGTGCAGCGCGAGCAAGATAAGCACGCAACTGTAGAGATCGGTGGGAAAGGCAAGATTAAGACACAGAAATCTCTTGTCACCGAAGTGCCGATCCGGGGTTTCTATTCCTATTATTGTGAGTTGATGGGTTTTCCAGTCGGCTCGGACGCGACTGCTAAATGATTGGGACAGACATACGTGAGGCTATCACCGATCTAATGGCCGACTTTTGCCACTTTCTCGATGACGACCGCCTTGAGGAATGGCTCGACTTCTTTACCGAAGATTGTATGTACAAGGTTCTCTCGCGCGAAAACGAGGCCAGCGACCTGCCGCTCGAGCTTTTATCCTGCCGCAACAAAAACATGCTACGCGACCGTATTCTATCGCTTCGGGAAGCCAACATATACAACATCCATTACGACAAGCACATTCTTGGCGCAGTGCGCATCCTAGAAGAAAAAAATGGCGACTATCGTGTGCAGGCCAATTACAGCCTCTACCAGACCAATCAAGACGGAGTAAGTGAGTTGTTCAGCGTCGGCACCTATCGTGACTTAGTTGTTTTCGACGGCGGCATTCCCATATTTCGAGAGAAAATTGCCGTGGTAGACACCTTCGGAATCCCGCGCTTGCTATCAACGCCGATCTAAACCTTACAATTATTCGGCTGCTTGAGAAGCTTTTGCGCCGCGCGCATCCCACGCCGAAAGGATGTCCCTCGAATCCATTACCAGCGCCATATGAATCGACATCATTTTGAGTGCTGCTTCTTCCATTTCTGCATTCGTGCCACGCACTAAATCGCGCGCAATAACAACACGATAATCGCGGTTGGATGCATCAAATGCCGCATTAAGTACGCAGCAATCTGTAAATCCGCCGTTAAACACTACGGCGCGCACGCCCATGTTACGCAGTAGAAAATCAAGATCCGTAGGATAAAAAACTGACAAGCGTTTCTTCGTCTCGACGAGTTCGTCTTCGGGCTCGATACGGGTGCGCAAGTTTGTCCATTTGGTGCCCTGGATGGCGTGCTGATCAGCGCCCGGAATCTCACCGGTATAGAGCGGAAACACTATTCGCCAAGCGCTTATACCGCCCTTGATATCGTCGCGCCCAGTCGGACGCAAACCCGTACGCACGTGAATGATGGGAACCGAACGGGCGCGACATTGGTCATGGAAACCATCGATTGGTGAGACGATCTCGCGAGCCCGCGGCGCAGGGCAAGGGCAATCCGGATCCTCGCTCAAATGGCCTTCATGCATATCGATGGAAATCACCGCTGTTCGCATCGGTTCGAGAAAAGTGTTGAACTTAGCATCATTCGGCAACGGACGCTTTTCGCCGTAAAGGTAAATTTCGCTCATACGATTTCTCTCCGCACCTGAGTTATCCAGAAGAGTTTGACCCCCTTATCAATGCAAGTCCAGTTTAGAGAAACACCTTGCCCGACAGAGTATATTTGCCTTGGCGCAAATCTTATTTAAGATTGTGATGCTATGGATTTTTTCACACTTACCTCAATGAACGAGGCTTTGGAAAAGCTTGGTACCCTCGGCACCGACGCCACCATGGTCGCCGGCGGTACGGCTGTAAGATATCAAATCACAAGCGGCCAAATCGTGCCAAAAGCCATTCTACATATTGAGCGCCTTAGCGAACTAAAAGGCATCTCCAAGAATGGTTCGACGCGGGTCGGCGCCCTAACATGCCTGCGCGATATTGCAGAGGACAGAAATATTCAAAGCGACTTCTCTGCCATCTCTACAGCAGCAGGTAAATGCGGTGGCTGGCAAACCCAGAGCGTCGCCACCATTGGCGGTAACGTCTGCGGAGCTGCACCCAATGCAGACCTTCTACCGCCACTCCTCGTGCAGGATGCTAAAATAGAACTTGCTAGCCAAGCGCGTGGTAGCCGAAAATTACCACTCAACGATTTTATCCTTAATGCTCATAAGTCAGCACGCAAAGAAGATGAATTAGCAACTGCCATCCTACTCCCCACTCAACCGGAGCGGGGCGCAGATGTCTATATACGCATCCAGAGAAGAAGCGCGATGGAGCGACCAATTATTGGCGTTGCCCTTCGCCTTGCGCTAGATGAAGACATGAGCAGGACTACCCAAGCGCGCATCGCTGTCTGCGGAGCAGGCCCAATGGCATTCCGGGCTGCGGAGGCGGAAAATCTGCTCGCTGGCGCCGTTCCGGAAGGCGACGCCCTCAACGCTGCAGTGGATGCAATCTTGAAGTGTAGCAGTTTTCGCGACGACGCCCGTGCCAGNGCGTCCTATCGTAANGCTGTCTTGCCACGCGCCGTGATCCATGCGGTCTCCCTTTGCCGGGAATTCATCGGAGGCACACGNTGACCGAGACATACAACGTTAANGCAACGGTCAATGGCTNCGAGGAAACATTCGAAGTGGCCGGNCTGGAAAGTTTGATGGATGCGCTGCGCAATCGGCTGTATTTAAGCGGTACCAAGGAAGGCTGCCGTGAGGGTGAATGCGGCGCCTGTACTGTGCTGTTAGACGGCAAGCCGATAAATGCCTGCGCCTACATAGCGGTAGCCGCGGACGGGTGCGAGATCGAAACCATCGAAGGACTTAGCGACAATCTCGCGACGAGTATTAAGAAGGCGATTGTCGAAAAAGGCGGGGTGCAGTGCGGCTATTGCACGCCAGGTATCATCGTAATGCTTACCTCGCTTCTGCGCCGCGTCAATCAACCGGACGAGGCACTAATCCGCGAAGCGCTTGCTGGCAATATTTGCCGTTGCACCGGCTACGCCCAGATTGTCGACGCCGTGCTCAGCGTGGTCAATCAAAAAGCAGGTACGGCATGAGTCACATAGGCAGCGCAGCGATCCGCTCCGACGCCTGGAGCAAGGTTAATGGCGAAACAGTCTATACCTACGACTACAAGGAAGCCGGCATGCTCTATGGCGTACTGCTGCGCTCACCTTATGCTGCGGGCAAGCTGGTGCGCTGCGATCTCACAAAGGCACGCGCCATGCCCGGTGTACGCGCTGCCATCGCAGCACCCGACGTACCGCGGACGCTTGCTGGCTGGAGCATACGTGACACGCCACTATTTGCGCGCGAGAGGGTTCGCTATGTGGGCGAGCCGATCGCTGCGGTCGCCGCAGACAGCCTTGCCAAAGCGTTTGCTGCTGCAGAAGCAATCATGTTCGAGATTGATTCTGAGACACCGGTTCTCGACCTCGAAGCCGCCTGCCAACCTGAAGCGCCAGTCCTCCATCCAGACTGGAAAGATTATATCCCTGCGGCTGGCAGTGATTTTCCGCGTAAAGGCAATATCGCAGCGGAATGCTTCGCAGATCCAGGTGGTATTGACGAAATCTTCGCGAGCGCGCCATATGTAATTGAGGACGAGTTTACCAGCCAGCGCCAATATCAGGCCTACCTCGAACCAAAAAGCGCTATCGCTTCCTATCGAGACGGGCGCTACACCGTTCACACAGGACATCAGTTCCCATTCAATGTGCGCGATCGCATAGCGCAGTTCCTCGACGTGCCAACTACCAATGTCCGCGTCATCGGCCATGCCATCGGCGGCGGTTTTGGGGGTAAACTGGACTACAGCGTCGAGCCCCATGCCGCCGCTCTTTCAAAGGCCGCAGGTGGACGTGCGGTCAAAATTTCTAATAGACGGGTCGAGGATTTAATTACCGCCAATTGCCGCGAAAGTACCTTGGTGCGCATGCGCTCGGCGGTCGATGCCGAGGGCAATATCCTGGCGCGCGATGTCGAGGCCTATATGGACAACGGGGCCTACACTGGAGAGATGTCCTATATGGCATCGTTCCCATTTCACTGTGGCGCAATCAATTACCGCGTCGACAAATTCCGCGCCAACGGCAAACTGGTCTATACCAACACGCCGCCGACCGGAGCTATGCGCGGCGTCAGCGGCCCCGCCATGTATGCCGCGTTGGAAAGCCATATGGATCATATTGCCGCTGAACTCAATCTCGATCGGCGGGCATACCGGCTAGACCATCTCTTCAACAATGGCGATTCGCTGCCCAACGGCCAGCAGCTTGATAATGCTGAATTGCTCCAACGTGGCTTCGAAGAGATCGAGAAAATTGTTCCCTGGCAAGGCAGGCCAAAAGTTCCCGAGACCTTAAAAGGGCGCGGCATCTCTGCCGCAATTTGGCTCGTCAATTCACTACCGGGCTCCCTCAGCCTCAAGCTTGAGGAAGACGGCACAGTCAGCATAATTACCGGGGCTAACGACAATGGGTCCGGCGCACTAGCAGCAGGTATTCCACAAATCGTCGCCGAAACACTCGGTATCCGTCCGGAACAGGTGCGCGTAACCGATCCAGATACCGATATCGCCGCCTGGGATGGTGGTTCGCAAGGCGGCCGGACAACCCAAGTGGTCGGTCTTGCCGCGATTCAGGGGGCCAAGGAGCTACGCGCCAAGGCACTACAAACTGCAGCTCAATTGCTCCAGGTCGATGCAGAGTCCCTCGACATCATCGATGGTGGCATTTGTGTCCACGGTGACACTGAAATGCGCATGACGCTCTCAGAAGTAGCAATCGCGGCAACCTTCGGTGGCGAGCCTATCCAAGGCAATGGCGGTGCGGCGCTGCCTGCCGTGCCATACAATCCAGGATGCGCCAATGGCCTTCTCTTCCCTTTCTTCACTTCGCCAACCTATCACGTGCATTATGCCGAAGTAGAGGTGAACCCAATAACAGGTAATGTCACTGTCACACGCTATGTCGTCGCTCAAGATGTGGGTCGAGTTATCAACAGAGCCTGTGTCGCCGGACAGATCCAGGGTGCTGTAGCTCAAAGTATCGGCTATACGCTTTATGAAAGCATGCGCTTTGCGGAAGACGGCAAGATCATCGAGGACAATCTCCAGTTCTATCGCTTGCCGCTGGCCGTCGACATTCCCAAAGTCGAATATACCGTTATGGAGACCGACAATGAGGAAGGTCCTTTTGGCGCTAAGGGCTCCGGCGAGGCTCCGGTGCTACTACCGCCCGCAGTAATCGCCTGCGCGGTGGCCGATGCTATTGGCAAGCCAATCAATAAGATTCCAATTACGCCGGAAGACGTCCTCGCGGCGCTCGATAGCGGCAAAATCTAAACCCAAGTCGAGGAAACCAGAATGACCCAAAGCAGTTCTTACCCGATCGGCGCACTCATATTTGGCGATACGCCACCAAATCGAATCGTCGAGATCAGCCGCAATCTGGAAAAAAGCGGCTTTTCTGAGATTTGGGTCGCTGAGGATTATTTCATGCTATCTGGCTTCTCCACCGCCGCCCTAGCTCTGCAGGGAACGAACGAGATAACCGTCGGTATTGGAGCAATTTCGGGGAGGGTGCGCCACCCAGCCGTCACAGCTATGGAAGCCTCGACCCTTGCGGGCGCCCATCCCGGCCGTCTCAAGATGGCCATCGGCCATGGCGTGCCAGCCTGGACCAATCAAATGCGCCTCAAACCAAAATCTTTCCTGAAGAGCTTTGGAGAATGCACCACTGGCGTGAAACGGCTCCTCAAGGGCGAGGAGATCACGGAAGAGGGCGAGTATTATTCCTATGAGGCGGTAAAACTCACTCACCCTGCCCCCGG
>PBDG01000023.1 GCA_002717225.1 Rhodospirillaceae bacterium
GTTCCGCTGATACAGTTAACGCGACGACACGATGGGCCTGCAGGCGCGTTTTCTCTGGAGCCTGTGAGTGTTGCATCGACTGTCGCCGGAGGCATGGCCGGGCCGGAAGATATCGGGTTGATCCTGCACACCTCGGGCACCACATCGAGACCGAAGATCGTGCCGCTCAGTCAGCGAAACCTTGCTGCTTCGGCACGAAATATTTCTAGTTGGCTTGAGCTCGAGACCAGCGATAGTTGCCTCAACGTGATGCCGCTTTTTCACATTCATGGGCTAATTGCTGCCGTATTATCTTCCCTCTATGCCGGGGCGAGCGTCGCCTGTACGCCGGGCTTTAATGCGCTAAAATTTTTTCCCTGGGTCGATGAGATCAGGCCCACTTGGTATACCGCAGTGCCGACCATGCATCAGGTGATTCTAGCGCGTGCCGGGCGCAACCAGGAAATCCTCGATCGTAATCCCTTGCGATTCATCCGCTCCTCCTCCTCTTCCTTGCCCAGCACGGTCATGACAGAACTTGAAGAAATTTTTAGTGCGCCGGTAATCGAATCTTATGGCATGACCGAGGCAGCGCATCAGATGACAAGTAATCCTTTGCCGCCGCATGAGCGTCGGCCGGGATGCGTCGGGGTTGCCGCCGGGCCGGAGGTTGCAATTATGGCGCCAAACGGCGAATTGCTCGCACCTGGCGAAATCGGTGAGGTTGTTATCCGAGGGGATAATGTGAGCCAGGGATATGAGAACAATGACAAGGCGAATGCTGAGGCCTTTACCGCGGGCTGGTTCCGGACTGGTGATCAAGGCCAAATGGACGAAGCTGGTTATCTCACGCTGACTGGCCGACTTAAGGAAATCATCAACCGGGGTGGCGAGAAGATTTCACCACGTGAGGTGGATGACATTTTGATTGCCCATCCGGCAGTCTCCCAGGTGGTCGTATTTGCTATGCCTCATGACAAATTGGGCGAGGAGGTTGCAGCCGCGATCGTGCTGCGTGAAGGTCAGGAAGCAAGCGAGAGAGAAATTCGCGATTTTGCTGCCCATCGCTTGGCAGCCTTCAAAGTGCCGCAGAAAATTTTGCTTTTGGATGAGATCCCCAAGGGAGCAACCGGCAAATTGCAACGCATCGGCCTTGCCGAGAAACTTGGTCTGGTCTCGTGAAACTATGCATTTTTGGCGCCGGCGCAATTGGTGCTTATCTTGGCGTTGAGCTTGCGCGTGGCGGGGTCGATGTGTCACTGGTCGCTCGCGGGCAGCATCTCGCGGCAATGAAAAATAGCGGTGTCACGCTACGTGTTGGCAACGAGGAGTATACTGTGCATCCACGCTGCACCGACGATCCGGCAGAGCTCGGTGTTCAGGATTTCGTCATTGTCACCCTAAAGGCTCATTCGGTGGCCGGCGTATGCGATGCGATGCAGCCTCTGCTGGGGGCTAAGAGCGCCGTAGTGACTGCGGCAAATGGCATTCCGTGGTGGTATTTTCATAAGCTGCGTGGGCCGTATGAAGATCATTGCGTTAAAGCCGTTGATCCTGACGAATTGCAGTGGAACAAGATAGGGCCCACTCGAGCTATCGGTTGTGTCGTTTATCCGGCGGCGGAGATTGTCGAGCCAGGCGTGATTGAAGTATCGCCCCATGTCAGCCAGAATCGCTTGCCCATTGGCGAGCCAGACGGTAGCCGCTCTGAGCGGTCAAAAACGCTATCGCAGGCGCTTATAGCTGCTGGTTTTAAAGCGCCAGTACGCACAGATATTCGCTCAGATATCTGGGTCAAACTGTGGGGCAATCTAGCCTTTAACCCTATCAGCGCGCTTACTGGTTCGACCCTCGAAGATATTGCGCGAGATGCGGGGACCCGCGCGCTGGCACGCGCCATGATGGTTGAGGGCCAAGCCGTGGCGGAGAAGCTCGGAGCGCGCTTCGCCATCGATGTCGACAAACGCATCGACGGCGCTGAACAGGTTGGTGCCCACCGAACTTCCATGCTGCAGGATCTAATGCTTGGCCGTCCCATGGAGATTGATGCGCTTGTGGGTGGAGTGGCCGAGCTCGGATGCCTGGTTGGTGTCGCGACGCCAACCATCGACGCCGTCTATGCACTAGTACGCCGACGTGCCATCGAAGCGGGTTGTTATCCTTGCTAAATCTTATTTGGCGGCGACTGCTTCAATCTCGACGAGCCATTCAGGCAGTGCCAATGCTGGGACAATAATCGCCGTAGAAGCTGGGCGCGCGTTGCCCAGGACTTTCTTGCGCCCTGCTGCATATGCTGAAAAGTTTTCCGTGCCAACGACATAGCCGGTGATTTTGACGATATCGTCGACACCCATGCCGCCTTCGTTCAACAGCGCCATAATATTGGCCCAGGTTTGTGCCACTTGATCCTCAAAACCTGCTGGTGTTTTGCCTTCGGGCGTAACACCGACCTGACCGGCCGTGAAGAGCCAGCGCTTGTTAGGGTCAATCTCGATGGCTTGGCTATAGCCCTTGCCGAAGGCCTCGACGACGGTGTCTGGATTATGGCGTCTGTGCATTGTGTCCTCGTATTCACGATTGCGGGGCAGTAATGCTAACAGAGCTGCCTCAATAGCCCAAAGCGCAACCGTCCTTGCGAGGATCGGAACCGCCAGCGAGAGTGCCGCGCTGCCAATCGATGTGTATCGCTTGGCCGCCACCGATCGGCGCATTGGCCGCTTTGACAGTGTGGCCAAGCCCCGCTAGGGCTGTGGCGGTTGCCTTACCGATTCCGTTTTCCAGTGAAAGGGCGCCCTCATAAAAAAAGGCGCGAGGCGAATCAAGCGCTTCCTGCGGATCCATTCCATAATCGATGAAGTTAGTGAGGAAATGTGTGTGACCCACCGCCTGATAATGTCCACCCATAACACCAAAGGGCATAACGGCGCGGTCGCCTTGGCTCAGCATGCCCGGTATAATCGTATGCATTGGTCGTTTTCCGGGTGCGATGCAATTCGGATGTTCCGCATTGAGTACGAAGCTGGCGCCCCGGTTTTGCAGAATCACGCCGCTTTTCGGTGTACAAATACCGCTGCCGAAGGAATGGAAGGTAGAGTTGATAAACGAAATCGCATTGCGCTCTGAATCGACCACGGTGAGATATACCGTGTCGCGGTGCTCGGTTTCACCGGCCAGCGGAAGGGCTTCCATCGCGCTGTCACGCTTAATGTGACCGCGTAGACCATCGGCATATGAGGGCGACAGCAAAAGTGCGCTAGGTACAGCGATGGCGTCCGGGTCGGCGATTAATTGTGCACGGTCGCGATATGCGAGACGCGCTGCTTCTATTTCGAGATGTAAGCGCTCGCTACCATTCGGATCGAGCGCCGCCATGTCGTAACCTTGCAGAATATTGAGCATAATCAGGGCGATGATGCCCTGCCCGTTGGGTGGGCATTCATAGACATCGAAGCCGCGGTAATTGGTCTTGATTGGCTCAACATACTGCGCGCGGTAGCTAGCGATGTCATCCATTGTCATCAACCCCCCTAGTTTGGAAAGGTGAGTGACAATATCCTCTCCAATGGGGCCTGAATAAAATGCGTCGCGGCCATTCTGGGCGATAGATTTCAAGCTGTCTGCAAGCTCTGGTTGGCGGTGAATATCACCAACGCGAGGCGCCTGTCCGCCTGGTAGGAATATGCGCTTGGAATTGGGGCAGGTGGAGAGCTTTCCCACGTTTGCCGCCCAATCCATGGCGATGCGTGGAGAAACGGAGAAGCCGTTTTCGGCAAACTGAATCGCCGGTTGTAGCAATTCGTCTAGGCTTTTACTGCCGTAATCTGAAAGAAGCTGAGACCAAGCATCTACCGCGCCGGGAACTGTTACAGCGTGAGGGCTTTGATAATCGATTTGCTCCAGTCCGAGATTGAGCAACTTCTCGACCGTGGCAGCGCCGGGTGCAAAGCCCGAGCCGTTTATAGCGATTGGTGGAATGCGTCCTTGGGGCGCGTAAAGGGCGAAGCAATCGCCGCCGATGCCTGTCGATTGCGGCTCGACGACACCGAGTACAGCGCAGGCGGCGACTGCCGCGTCCACCGCATTGCCGCCGGCATTGAGCACCTCGATCGCCGTTTGTGTGGCTAAGGGCTGCGACGTTGCAGCCATGCCTTGGATGCCGTATGCCGTGGATCGTCCGGGAAGCTGAAAATCGCGCATTTACCATCTCGTAATTTTAAGCGAGGCAATCATGCACGGCGTGAAGAGCTTTGCAATGGCGGTGGTCAAGGGCTATCTCTACCAGTCGGGTAGTATCAAATATCGCGGTAGACGCCATTGGATTGAAATTGCGGACGCCGATCGGGAGGATCTATTTTGACAAAACTCTCGTGGTGCAAGCCCGTAGTGTGATGTTTCGTAATTTTGTATTCGGTCTACCCGGCGTCTGTTGACAGGCGGACTGCGATTGCGCAATCTATATTCGAACAACGTATTCACATATCGGATAAAATATAGGCGATTACGGGAGTAGAGGATGAATCTTCGGATTGCTATTGATACCGGCGGCACGTTCACTGATGTCGTCGCGATCAATGAGGAGACTGGGGTGCAGCATGCTGTGAAAACGCCAAGCACGCCGGCTGATCCATCCGTAGGTCTGCTCACGGGCTTGCGCAAGGCGGCAGAAGCTGCGGGCGGGTGTGCGGGGGATGTTGGCAATGTGTTGCATGGCTCAACTACGGCAACTAACGCCGTCTTGGAACACAAATTCGAGGGCCTCGGCCTGCTGGTGACTGATGGTTTTCGCCATATTATCGAAATCGCCCGCCAATCGGTGCCGGACGGCTATGGCAATTCTTTCTTTTGGGTCAAGCCGCCGCGGCTAGTACCGCTTCATCTCGTGCGTGAGGTCGGCGGCCGGCTGGATTATGAGGGCAACGAGCTTGCGCCACTCGACGAGGATGGCATCGTCGCCGTGGTTAAGGAACTGGTAGCTGATGGTGTTACGAGGCTCGGCGTATGCCTGCTTCATTCCTATGCTGATGCTCGACACGAGCAGCGCGTCGGTGAGATCGTTGCCAAGCATTTCCCTCAGCTTTTTGTCTCGCTTTCTTCCACTGTGCTGCCGGAATATCGAGAATATGAGCGGGCTATGACGACTCTGATCGACGTCATGGTGAAACCCTATTGCAAGACTTATCTTAACCACGCGGCAGCAGAGATTCAGCGCGAGTCTGGCGAGATTCCGTTCCTTATCATGCAGTCCAATGGTGGCGTGGTGAGCAACCGCGCGGCGGGTGACAAGCCGGTCACCATGCTGCTTTCTGGCCCTGCTGCCGGCGTGCTCGGCGCTGCCTTTATGTCCGATCTTGCTGGCTTCAGGGACATCCTTACCCTCGATGTCGGCGGGACTTCGACCGACGTGTCGCTAGTGGAGAATCTTGAGCCGCAACTTACCAGTAACTCACTGATTGAGAATTATCCTGTCAAGACGCCGATGCTCGATATCGCTACGGTGGCTAGCGGCGGAGGGTCCCTTGCCTGGGTCGACGATTATGGGGCGCTGAAGGTTGGGCCACAAAGCGCTGGCGCTGATCCTGGTCCGATTTGCTATGGACGCGGGGGTACTGGTCCAACCGTAACCGACGCTGCGCTGGTGCTCGGACATTTGCCCGAAGCGTTGGTCGGAGGCGAGATTGCCCTCGACGGCAAAGCGGCTAGACGCGCCTATGGTTTGCTCGGTGCACAATTCGGCATGTCCGCCGAAGAGGTTGCCGCTGGAGTAATGGAAATTGCTGCTGCCAATCAGGTGCACGGCATCCGCCAGGTTTCGGTGATGAAAGGTCGCGAGCCTGGCCTCTATGCCCTTGTAGCATTCGGCGGCGCGGGTGGCTTGTTCGCTGCTGTAGTTGCGGATTTTCTTAATATTACCACCGTTCTGTCGCCACCCGCTCCAGGAAATCTTTCGGCTTTCGGCCTGCATGTTTCTGATATTAAGCGCGACTATATCCGTACTCTTGTTCGCCAGAAGTCGACCGCTGACGGTGCCCAGATCGAGGCTGCCTGGGTCGAACTCGAGGCTCAGGGGCGGCGCGAAATAGCTGCCGAGGGTGTCGCCGAGGGCGCTATTCACCTGGCTCGTTCGGCCGATATGCGCTATGTTGGTGAGGGACATGAGGTGCCGGTGACAGTGTTGGCGGGTCTCACTGGTCATGCCGCTGTTAATCATATCTGGGCCGAGTTTCACAAGGTTCATATGCGCACCTTCGGTTTCGCTTATGAGGGTAAGCAGGATGTTGAAGTCGTCAATCTGCGCGTCCAGGCAGTCGGCCGCATGCATCGCCCAGTTGTTGCGATGTGCGACGCTCTGGGAGGTGCGCCTGAGCCAGATCATACCCGCCCGGTCTATTGGCGTGGCCAGGGCTGGGTCGAATGCGATATATTCCGGCGTGAGAAACTGACCCTTAGCAATGCGTTGGAAGGACCGCTGATCGTCGAGGAATATGGCTCGACAGTGGTGGTACCGGAGGGCTGGTGGGTTGGCGCAGACGCGCATGGTAATCTCAAGCTGGAGAAGGTGACATGAGCGAACAAAACACCCGGCCGGCCATTGGCCCTGTCGAACTGGAAGTCATCGTCGGCACCATCCGCTCGGCGGAGCTCGAGATCGAGGCGGCTGTCGAACGCACCTCACGTTCACCGATGATCCGTGATCAGCACGATTACCGCGTTGCGCTCTTTGACGCCAAGGGGCGCAAGCTCACTGGCCGGTCCTATTCGGCGTTGGTAGAGCCGGTATTCGAATATTTTGGAGCGGATGATATACATCCCGGCGACGTTTTTTTCTGGAACGATCCTTACAATTCCTCTGGCGGCATCGGCCATATTCCGGATCTCTGCACTACCGTGCCTATCTTTTTTGGCGAGCGATTGATCGGATTCAGCCAAGTGTTCGGCCATCACGATGATGTTGGTGGTATGGTGCCGGGCAGTTTGCCGGTTAACGCTACCGACATGTGGCAGGAGGGCCTCGTTATCCCGCCAGTCAAGCTCGCCGAGCGCGGAGTGATCAACGAGGCGGTACTCAAGATCGTTGAACGAAATTCGCGCCTCTCTGAGCATCTGCGCGGCGATGTTGACGCGGAAATTGGTGCCGCGAAACTCGGCGCGGGGCGTATTGTCGCCATGGCTGAGCGTTACGGCCTCGACAATCTGGAGGCCGCGTTCGACTCGATCATTGAGAACTGTACCCGCACCATCCGTGAAGAGCTGCTGCCTAGGATAGCCGACGGCGTCTATCACTGGGAGGACTATATTGAGTGTGACGGCGTTGATGAGCCAAAGCTACACGCACTCCGCCTTACAATGACCAAAACGGCGGATAAGATCCTACTCGATTTCACTGGCACTGATCCCGAGGCCAAGGGGCCAATCAACTGGCCGATCGACTACACCGAGGGACGTTTCGCACGCAAATGGATGGCGCCGGTACTGCGTTCGCTCGCGGAGACGCCTGAACGAGCCGCTGAGATTGATATGAACGAAGGCGTTCTCGATATCATTGAGGTCAAATTTCCTTCCAAAGGTACGTTGGTGACGCCGACCTTCGGCAAAGCGACAGGCTTGCGCTTCTTTATTCTCCTGCGTTCCCTCGGAGTGTTTGCTGCGCTTCTCTCCAAGGCGACCAAGGGGCGTATGCCGGCGGATCACGAGACAATTCGCATCTGGGGTCTGCATGGCGGCAAGACCAATGAGGATTTCTATCTTTTTCGAGAGGTTCTGGGCGGTGGCGGCCCAGGTCGTCCTTGGGCAGATGGCAGCGATGTCGTCCATATTGTGCCTAATTCACGCAATTTGCCGGCAGAATTTTCGGAAACGCGCTATCCCGTGCTAGTTGAGAAGCTTGGTTTGGCGACGGATTCCGGCGGCGTGGGTTATCGCCGGGGCGGTCTCGGCTATGACAAGCGTATCCGAGCGCTCGCTGATTCCAAGCTGCTGTCTAATGCTGATCGGGCGCTCCTCAACACTTATGGCGTAAATGGTGGTGGGCCAGGTAATGCTTATGGAATCTCCGTTCTCCATACCGATGGTAGCGAGGAAACCATCCCAGGTATGTCCGATAATATCTCTGTTGAGGCTGGCTCAGTGGTAAATATCCGCACCACCGGCGGCGGTGGTTGGGGTGATCCCCTGAAGCGTGAGGCCGATTTAGTCTGTGCCGATGTACGTGCCGGCCTGGTATCAGAGGAAGCGGCGAGCGATAAATATGGCGTAGTGCTGATCAAGGACGGATACAGCCTTTCTGTTAATGACGGGGCAACGGTAAAACGGCGCACCAAACTTGCAGAAGAGCGTGGCCCACTTGCGATGTTTGATCGCGGACCATATTTCAAAAAAATAAAAAGAGATGCAGGCATAGATTGGCCAGTAGGATGGAACGATCCGGACGAAGGCTGTCTAGCTAGTGATATCGAAGAAACGAATTGGCAAGATGAAGCCCCCGCTGTTCGACTACTTAAAGCCTGAGAGCGTCGAGGACGCTGTTGCGGCGCGCGCTGGTGAGGACGATTCTGTCTTTCTTGCCGGTGGGCAAAGCCTTATCCCGACACTCAATTTTCGCATTGCTAATCCGGTCCTACTTATCGATATAGGTGGCATCCCGACACTTAAGGAAATCTCTGTAAGCGATACGGAAATTATCATTGGTGCTATGGTGCGTCAGCGCCAGGTCGAAAAAGATGATGCTGTGCATCGAGCTAATCCGCTCTTGCGCGAGGTGCTCGGAAATGTTGCCCACAGCGTGGTGCGCAACCGGGGTACCGTTGTCGGTAGCATAGCTCATGCCGATGCGGCGGCGGAACTTCCGGCTATGCTGCTGGCTACTAGTGGTTCGGTCGAGGTGCAAAGCCCGTCCAGTGCTCGCCGTATTGAAGCTCACAATATATTCCAATTTCACCTTACCACCAGTCTTGCCGCCGATGAAATGATCACAGCCGTGCGCGTTCCCGTCCTGCCGCCCAAGACCGGCTGGTCGTTTCAGGAATTCGCCCGGCGCCACGGCGATTACGCGTTGGCCGGTATCTGCGCGCTGGTTACTCTCGATGACGGTGGGCGTTGCGCGAGTGCGTGCCTCGCCGCTTGCGGTATCGCCTCGACGGTGGTGCGCCTTGAGGCGGCGGAGACCGAAATCACCGGCTCGGCTCTTGACGAGGATGCTATTATCCGTGCGGCCAAGGCGGCACGGGATGCGGTAACGGCAGCGGATGATAGTCAGGCGAGCACCACCTACCGCCGCCATCTGGTCGATACCCTGACTAAACGCACCCTCGTTGAAGCCAAGGGTCGGGCGGAAAGGTGTGTTTCATGAATCGCCGCGTCCGCCAGGTACTGCCTAAGGAGAGCGGCGATCCTACCCACGAGGTATCACTCACTGTTAATGGCGAAGCGATAACGCGCGAAGTGAGCCCACGCATGCTATTGTCGGATTTCTTGCGCCACGAGCTCGGCTTGACCGGCACTCATGTTGGCTGCGAGCACGGTGTTTGTGGTTGCTGCACGGTTAGTATCGACGGCGCGGCCGCACGCTCTTGCCTGACCCTCGCGGTGCAGGCCAATGGCGCTAAGATCCTTACCATTGAAGGAGTTGCGCCAGCATCGGATGCGCTTCATCCCGTGCAGCAGGCATTCCACGAATGTCACGCCCTGCAGTGCGGGTTTTGCACGCCGGGCTTCATCATGGCGGTGGTGGCTTATTTTGAGGAAGACAAAAATCCCGACCTGAGTGAGGCAGCTATACGCGAAGCACTCTCAGGTAATCTCTGCCGCTGCACCGGCTACCAGAATATCGTTAAGGCGGTGCGCCGTGCCCATGAACTCATGTCCAACGACAACAGAGACTAGACACATGTCAACCCAAATGTTCGGAGAACGGGTGCAGCGTTTAGCCGACGCTAAGTTGGTACGCGGTGAAGGTAGCTATGTCGATGATATACCACTTGCTGATGTGCTCCATGTCGCTTTTGCCCGTAGCCCTTTCTCCCGCGCTCGCATCGTCTCGATTGATTGTACGGCGGCCCGTAAGATGGAAGGCGTCGCAGCGGTTTATACCGCAGATGATCTTGGGCACCTGGATATCCTCATGCCCCTACTTATTCCCCACCCGTCGCTCACCGAGCCGCGCACCCAGCGTCCGTTAGCGAAGGGCGATGTGTTTCATGTCGGCCAGGCGGTTGCCATGGTGGTAGCGGTTGACCGTTACACGGCAGAGGATGCGATCCGTTTGATCGATGTGGATTATGAACCGCTCGATGTGGAATTGGATCTCGAGGCGGCAGTGCGGAACGATGCGCCGCGTGTGCATGATGATGTCCCCAACAATGTAGCGGCACATTTTGTGCAAACTTCAGGCGACCCAGATGGAGCCTTCTCCAGTGCGGATCATATCACCAAGATAAAGGTTCAAGTCGATCGCAGTACGGCAGCTCCGCTTGAATGCCGCGCCGTTGCCGCGCGCTGGGATCAGGTGTCCGGCGAGCTTATGGTTTGGGACGGCACTCAGGCAACGATTTCAGTTCGTGGGGGCCTCGCTTCTATTCTTGGCCTTGACGAGGACAAGGTGCGCGTTATTGCGCCCGATGTTGGTGGCGGCTTTGGCCAAAAGGTGCTGCTATTCTATCCGGACGAATTACTCGTGCCCTATGCCGCGATGCAGTTGAACCGTCCAGTGAAATATATAGAGGATCGCAACGAGAATTTCATCGCTTCTTCACAAGAGCGTACACAAATCCATGAGCTCGAGGTTGCCGCCACCAAGGAGGGCGAAATTCTAGGTTTGCGGGATTCTTTTTTGCACGATACTGGTGCCTTTATTCCCTACGGTATCGCCGTCGCGCAGGTCGCATCGACTTCTATCGCCGGGCCTTACCGGGTGCCAAATATTTGGGTCGAATTCAAGGCGGTCTACACTCCGACCGTGCCAATCACGCCCTATCGCGGCTGTGGTCGACCGCAGGCATGTTTCGCTATCGAGCGTGCTCTCGACAAATTGGCCGATGAGCTTGGCCTTGATCGCTTCGAGGTGCGCCGGCGTAATCTCATTCAAGATGAGGAATTTCCCTATCGTCGCGAGGGCCTGTTATTCGCCGATGGCTTGGCAGTGGAATATGATTCGGGCCAGTATCATCGCGCGCTCGACATGATTTTGAGCGAAATTGATCTCGATGCATTTGCTGCTGAACAGCAGGCTGCGCGCTCTGAGGGTCGCTATCTCGGTCTCGGTCTTGGCTTTTATGTTGAGGGTACCGGGCTTGGCCCCTATGAGGGCAGCCATATCCGTATTCATCCGATCACTGGTAAGGTTTATGTCAACACCGGCCTGACGGGCCAGGGCCAGGGTCACGAAACCGTTTTCGCCCAAATCGCTGCCGATCAACTCGGCGTTGATCCGAGTGAGGTGATCGTTGTCGAGGGCGATACCGGTGCGTTTGATTGGGGCGTCGCCACCTTCGCTAGTCGTGCTGCGGTGGTTAGCGGAAATGCCGTTCACAAGGCGGCCGGCTTGGTGCGCGAGCAGGTGTTGGAAGCTGCTTCCAACATGCTTGAGGCCGACAAAGAAGATCTTGTTCTTGAGAACGGCAAGGCCTTCGTCAGTGGCGTACCTGATATGGCAGTGACCCTTGCTGAAATAGCCACCGCGTCGAACCCGCTGAGATACGCTTTCAACGAGGCGGCTAAGACCTCGACCCAGTTTGCTCCGGCAAGTCGCCATGACGGNCCGCCCTTGGCTGACGGCGCTGCGCCNGGCCTCGAGGCNACAGANTATTATTCACCGCCCCACGCCTCTTGGGCTTATGGCGTGCATGCGGCGATCATCGAGGTGGACCCTGGCCTCTGCTCGATCGAGTTCAAGCGATATGTATGTGTTCATGATTGCGGCAACATGATCAATCCGATGATCGTCGAAGGCCAGATTATGGGGGGTATCGCACAAGGTGTCGGTGGCGCTCATTANGAGCGTATCGAATTTGATGAAGAGGGCAATCCACGCAATGCCAATTTCATGGATTTTCTGATNCCCTATGCGACTGAGGTGCCTGAGGTGGAGATCTGCCACCTCGAAACGCCTTCGCCGCTCAATCCGCTCGGCGTCAAGGGTGTTGGTGAGGCGGGCTGCATACCCGTCGGTCAGGTCGTGGCTTCGGGCGTCGAGGATGCGCTCAAACCACTAGGCGTTGCACCACTGGAGCATGTTCCTCTCACGCCGGACATGATCTTCCAGGCTCTCGGTGGTGAAGAAGGGGATTAAGCTNTCAGCTCTGTAAAGCTGGCCCGTTTTCCTCGAGTGTTAGCATGGGCTATANCGTACTCNGAAAANTTTTCNAAATCCGTGNGCTTCTCTTCTAGGATGCCGGTTTGNATATGTGAGTCGGTCAGAGCTTGGATAATTCGCTGTTATGCAGATGCATGACTTATTCCTGCAAGGCGTTGGATAGCGTAGTCATACGGGTAATATTACCTGCTCCACGCATGTATTCCTGAGATATCGTTGTTGCCGCGCCGAAATAGTTTGCATGGAGAATGGGTGGAACAGAAAAATTCGATATCGGCCATAGCGCGAGAGCTTAATTTTNGCTTCATAGGCGATGAAATGGCTTCGTCNATCCGCGGTTAATTAAGGCCGAACAGNGCGAGAATGCGCCGCCAGATTAGTTTGAGAAGCAGAGACTCCCCGCGGATTTCGTGTGATTGTGGCGGTGGCGNAGTTTTACCCTTGCTTTCATCACCCNGNNTCGAAGTCATCTCTGCGGCTAGAGTTGCACGTAAAGAACCGGCGAATTGTTCGGTAATCTGTGCCGCGACATCTTGTACGATGCCGGTACGGCCCATTTGTGCCAACGCGCCAGAAAGCCTGATATCGGCGTCTATATTTACCCGGCTNCCGCTGCCGTCCTCCTCAATTTTGTAGATCACCGAAGCGCTAGCGCGGCTACCACCGCGTTTATCGACGCCCTTGCCTTCAATGCGCGCTGACCGGTCAGCTGCGTCGATTTCAATGATGGTGGCCTCACCCTCGAAGGCAGCGCTTACCGGGCCGAGCTTGATGCGCACCTTGCCACGATGAGTTTCTGTGCCGTCTTCTCCTTCCGCCGTTCCACTATATTCCAGTCCCGGCATGCAGTTCACAACACGTGGCACATCTTGAAAGATGCGCCAAACCGTTTGTGGAGGCTGATCGATCTTAATTTGTTGCGCGATCTCCGGCATGGTGATTCTATAACAGTTTCAATTTATCCATCAATTGGTTCTTATATCCGATATGCGAATATCTTCAATCCCTTCTCACNAGTTGCCGCTTGCCGAGATTATCCGGGCGNCACGGCGCCAGGTCGCCAGCCAAGAGCGAGCGAAACGGATTGTGTAGTGCGTAGCAAGGTCTCGAGCATGAAGTCTACTTTAGTTTCGTCGCGGAAAACGCTGCGCTTGGCGATGAAGCAAACGGCGCCGACCACCGCATGAGAACGGTCCAACACAGGTGCTGAAATTGAGCCAGTAAATTGCTGAACGTCACCGACCGTGCGGGCATAACCTTGCGCCCGAATGTCTTTGATTAGTTTTTTGAGTTTTTCGGGCTGGGTAATGGTCTCCGGCGTTAGAACCTCGAGCGGCTCGTTCAGAAAATTCTCTAGATCTTCATCCGCAGAATAGGCCAGCAGAACTTGGCCCTTGGACCCGCAATGAAGAGGAAAATGGTAACCATAGGTCGATTTGGTAATGACTTCGCCCGCCGTCTGGTAGGAATAGAGTGTGACAGCGAGGCGGCCTGATCGTTCGACGAGTTGTACTGTAAAGTCACCNCCCTCGGCNGCNGCGTCGAGNTAGGGNCNNGCCGCTTCGAGTACCTTGTGTTCGGCAAGATAAGAAGTGCCGATGAACCACATTCGTGCTCCNATAGAATAGCGGTTAGTGTCTGGATCACGGGCGATAAAGCCGCCCCGCTCCAATTCGCTCAAGGTTCGGTGTAGCGTNGCCCAAGAGACTNTAAGGCCCTCTGCCACATCAGTCGCGCGGCCCGGGTTCAGGGCAAGATATTCCANTACTTGAAGTGAACGGTGGACGCCTTTCAGCGTTGGCATCTTTTCCGTCGTGNCACTCCGTTTGGCCTTTGGTCTCTTTTGCGCCATGATGTCTCACGCGGCAAATATCGAAAATGTGTATCCGTATATCGGATAATGTGGCGGTTCGGTCAAGGCCGTGAAGAATTGAACGAGATATGAGCGCAGGGAGAAAACTATATGAGCATACCATCGGCCAAAGAAACCGTCGNAAAATGGGTTGGATTGCTGGCGACTGGTGATATGGACGCCATCGTAGCCATGTTCGCCGACGATGCCGTGATTGACATGCCGGGGTCGAGTGATTTGCCGTGGGCCGGACGCTGGCAGGGTGCGGCCAAGATAGATGAATATTTCAAGGTCATGCCAGCGGCGCTAAAGATCCTCGAGCATGAGCACAAAATATGGATCGCAGAGGATGATATGGTTGCGGTNACCGGCCTGGAAGTGGCCGCGTCCCATGTNAGTGGTAAGGATTATCGCGCAAAATGGTGCTGGGTGTTTAAAATTAGTGACGGCAAAATATTGCTGTGGGATGCTTACGAAGATACTGAAGCGATGGCGAATTGCGGCCCCTGGCGCTGAAGCTCAAAATCATAGTCGACGAGCATCATGTCAGAAGTTCTAGCGAGTAATCTTGACGGTGTTGCCAATANACGNATACTTTATCCGCATATCGGTCAGTTATTGTANCTTTNACCCAACCTGGGGTGAGAGATAACGGCAACAAGGGNGGATTNAAAAAAGCANACCCANACNCATCGACCCGTGCTCAATCGCAAGCAAAATTCCAACAACGTTATTAGGGGCTTGCCGATGGGATATGCTCTGTCCTACGTTTCTGCCAAGGGATGCGGCCGAGGGCTTAGATGAATATATCTATGGCCCACAGGANAGAATTAATAATCGTCATCCGCCTGGGGAGGCGGTGTTAGATAACACGAGACAACACAAGGGGAGAACTAATGAAAATTTTGCGTTTAGCAATNGCTGCCGCCGTCGTGTCGGCAGTGGCACTTACGTTTGGTCAATCTGCCAAAGCGGAACCGTTTAAACTGGATGGAGAACCGAAACCGGCTTGGCTCTACTTTGACGTAAAGAGCGACGGTGGTTGGACCCAGGCCATTCACGAATCGAAGCTTCGGATCGACAAGCACTTTGGCTGGGACATTCCGTATGTTGAGAAAATTCCGGAAGTGGTATCGGAAATCAAACCAGCGGCTGAGCGCTATATCAAGCGCGGCTACAACATCATTCTGGGCAGCGCTTATGGCCATAGTGACGCCTTCCTGGAGCTAGCCAAAAAGCATCCTGATGTTGCGTTTATCAACCCAGGCGGCAACACCAATCACAGTAATCTGCAGGGAATTTATGGACGCTCCTACGAGCCGCATTATCTCTGTGGTATGGCTGCCGGTGCACTCACCAAGAGCAACAAGATCGGCTTTGTCGCGGCGAACCCTTTCGGCATCGTGAACTGGACCGTCAACGGCTATCTCGTCGGTGCGCGCAAGACCAATCCTGACGTGACACTTCATGTCGTTTATACCGGTGCGTGGAACGATCCGGTAAAGGAACGTGCTGCAGCCCAGGCTCTCGTCGAGCAGGGCGTGGACGTGATCGGCCAGCATGTTGACACCCCAACTCCTCAGATCGTCGCAGAGGAAAATGGGATTTACGCCACTGGCCACCACCGGGACATGCGTGAGTTCGCTCCTAACGCAACGCAATGCTCGCACCTCTGGGTGTGGGATCGCTATCTCATTCCAAAGATCCAGGANATGGTCGACGGAGTATGGGATCCGGCAAGCCAGCCGTATGGCGATTTCATCCATATCCATGATGGTGGCAACGACATTGCGTGCTGTGGCGATGCCGTCCCAGCCGATATCGTTTCCCAGATCGAGACCGAAAAGGCGGCACTCGCTAATGGTAAGCATGTCTTTGAAGGCCCACTTTATGATCAGGAAGGAACACTCCGAGTCAAAGAAGGCGAGGTGCCTTCCGATGGTGATCTTTGGGGTATGGATTGGCTGCTCCAGGGTGTCGTCGGAACTACAAAAACTCTCTAGAGCCTTAAGTCTAGTGGGCATCGTGGTCTGAAGAATAATGACGGCAANCGAGCCGTAGCGATGACCGCCGCTCTCGAATTTCACGGCGTCCACAAGAGCTTCGATGGCAATCCAGCTCTTGTGGACGCCTTTTTTCTCGCCGAACGTGGCGAGGTTCACGCACTNCTCGGTGAAAACGGTGCTGGTAAATCTACCCTGATGAACATTGCCTGTGGCCTTTATTCGCCCGATCACGGAGAGGTCAAGGTAAAGGGTGAACCGGTCGCCATCGATGGGCCGCTTGCCGCCAACGCGCTTGGTGTGGGCATGGTTCATCAGCATTTCAAACTAGTCGAAAATATGACTGTGGCGGAGAATGTCGCCTTCTGCCACATGGCCGCGGTCAAACGCGAAAGCCTCAACGCTGTGCGCAAGNGAATCACGGAGACGAGCCAACAAATAGGCTTCGATATCGACCCCGATCGCCGCATCGATACTCTCTCGGTTTCCGAACAACAACGAACCGAGATCATTAAAGTGATGATGGGCGGCGCGGATATTCTCATTCTCGATGAGCCGACAGCTGTTCTCACTGNCGAGGAATCAACGCGCTTGCTGGAGCAAATGAAAATTTTTGCTCAGCAAGGCAAGAGTGTAATTCTCATCACTCACAAATTGCGTGAAGTGTTCAGCCATGCGGATAAAGTGACGGTGATGCGCGCTGGCGAAACAGTCGCTGCTGGGCGGAATCCTGGCCAAATGACCCCGGCCGAGCTGTCACGCCTGATGGTTGGGGAGGCAACGGAGACTGAAAGCCTCGAGCCACGCCCTGGGTCTGATACGGTGCTTGAGCTTCGCCATGTCAGCGCCAAGCGAGCCAACGGAACTACGGCGCTCGAAGACTTTTCGATTTCGCTTCGTGCTGGGCAAGTTTATGGTCTGGCTGGCGTCGGTGGTAACGGCCAAACGGAGTTGGCTGAAACCCTGATGGGCATACGCCAGCTGGAGGAAGGAGACTTTCTCCTCCGGGGGAAAGTACTGAAAAGGCCGACACCCCGCGAGCTGCGCAATAACGGCGTGAAAACGATTCCTGCGGAGCGCTATATCTATGGCCTGGCGGGCGATTTGTCGGTAATGGATAACTTCGTCGTCTCTCATCTTGGCAATAGGGCTTTCGGTGTTTCCTGGTGGATCAACCGCAGCGCCCTTCTCAGAGGAACGCAGCAGGCTATCGAGGATTATGACATTCTTGGTGCCGGTCCATCGACGCGGGCACGCCTTCTATCTGGTGGAAATGCCCAGAAACTCGTGTTGGCACGTGAAATGTCTGGCGAATCACGGGTGCTGTTGGCCCATTCACCGACCCGTGGACTNGATGTGCGCGCCTGTGCTGCCGTGCATGAATACTTGCGCGAAGCCTCGAGGCAGAATGTCGCCATTCTTTTAATTAGTGAAGACTTGGATGAGGTCCTTGCCGTTTCCGACCGGGTTGGTGTCATTAACCGCGGCCGTCTCGTTGGCGAGTTCGATGCACCGGTTGAACGAGAGGCGGTCGGTCATCTGATGGTCGGTCACGCCTAGGCCGACGGTAGGGACGGATGATACAGGCGCTTTCCTTTTCTTTCCTCCGCGGCCGTCGTGTGACGATTGAGGTTCGTCAGCGCATAAACATCCTTACACGCACTGTTATCACTGTTAGCGCGGTTATTTTTGGTCTCGGTATTTGTCTCGCTATTTTGGTCAGCCGCGGTGTGGATGTCTCTTCGATCTATGACGAGTTTATCGTCTTCACTTTTCTCAATGCGAGTGGAATTGGCACAGTTATTGTGCAAAGCAC
>PBDG01000024.1 GCA_002717225.1 Rhodospirillaceae bacterium
TGGGCGAAAATCCCGCCCGATTCACCAACATCCTCGCCCATCACTATGACATTCTCGTCACGCGCCATCTCTTCGTGCAACGCACGATTGAAGGCCTGAAAATATTTCAGCTTTGCCATCAGACGATCGCGCCCTCCGCATAAACATTAGCGGTCAACTCATCTGGAGTTGGATCATCTGCTGCCTCGGCGAAAGCAACCGCCGCGGCGATTGCTACCTTCTCTTCCCTGTGCACCGTCTCGAGCGTAGCCTCGTCAATGCCGAAGCTATCATTCAACACGGCCTCAAGGCGGCGGATCGGATCGCGTGCCATTTCCGCCTCGGTCTCACCTTCCGGCTTGTAGCGCTGGGGATCACCCTCATAGTGACCGTGCCAACGATAAGTCTTGGCCTCCACCAAGGTTGGCCCCTGACCGCCACGGGCGCGAGCCACCGCTTCCGTCATGGTTTCAAATACAGCTACCGCATCGCCACCGTCGATAGTGACACCTGGCATGTCGTAGGCTGGCGCACGGTCGGCAACATTGGCGAGCGGCACATGTATCTCGTAAGGAGAGAGCTCGGCATAGCGGTTGGCCTCGCAGAAGAAGATCAAAGGCAAACGCCAAAGTGATGCCATGTTCATCGCCTCATGGGCAACGCCCGCGCCCGATGCGCCCTCGCCGAAAAACGCCAAAGCTATAGAACCGGAGTCCGTCACCTGGGCAGTGAGCGCGGCACCAACGCCGAGCGGCATGGATTGGCCTACAATACCATTGGCGCCGAGCATACCGACCGAGACATCGGCAATATGCATCGAGCCGCCGCGCCCTTGCGAATAACCCGCTTGCTTGGCAAAAAGCTCAGCCATCATGCGGTTTGCGTCGCCCCCCTTGGCCAGACAATGGCCATGGCCGCGATGGGTACTGGTGATGTAATCGGTTGATTCCAAGGCGATGCAAACGCCTGCCGCACAGGCTTCCTGACCGATTGACAAATGGATGAAGCCTGGCAAGTCGCCATCCTTGTATTTCGCAGAGGCAGCCTCCTCAAAATAGCGGATCCGGCACATAGAACGGTGCATGGCGCGTGCCGTTTCCAGCGTCAACTGAATCATTCGTCGGCGCTCCTAGCGGCTCAATTCGCGAGCAATATAAATTTGCTGGATTTCATTAGTGCCTTCCCCGATTTCCAGGATCTTCGCCTCGCGGTAAAATCGGTTGACTTTAGTGTCCTCCATGAAGGCCGAGCCACCATGCAGTTGAAATGCATCCATCGCTGCCTCGGTCGAACGCTGAGTACTAAACAGCTTGGCCATTGCCGCTTCCTTCTTGCATTCCAAGCCGTTGGAGAAAAGATATGCGGCGTAATGAGTGAGGCGGCGCGCTGATTCCATGCCGCAGGCCATGTTCGCCAGCTTCGCCTGGGTTAGCTGGTAGCTCGAAAGCGGATTCCCGAATTGATGGCGCTCCTTGGTATAAACGAGGGATTCCTCCAAGCAGCCACGAATTAGGCCCGTAGCGATAGCACCGAAAGCGATGCGACCAAGGTTGAGGCCGCCGAGCGCTTGGCGCAAGCCAGCACCACGCTCGCCCATAATATTGCCAGCAGGAATGCGGCAATCCTCGAATACGAGCTCGCGATTGTCCATACCGTGCCAAGCCATTTTTCGAAAGGATTGGCCGAGGGTATAGCCATCCGCGTCCTGAGGAATGATAAAGGAGGAAATTTCCTTCTTGCCGTCGTCGCGTGTTCCGGTAACCGCCATTAACACTGTGCCGTCACTAATATCGGTGCCAGCATTGCTGATGAAGATCTTGTTACCATTGATTGTCCACTGATTACCTTCGAGCTCAGCCTTGGTAGTCATACCGTAAGAATCTGAACCAGCGCCGGCTTCAGTGAGAGCGAAAGCGGCAAGTTTTTCACCTTTGGCATAGATCGGCAGCCAATAGTCCTTCTGCTCCTCACTAGCAAATTTACGGAACATTTCGCTCACCAGCACATGAACCTGCCAAATGAGCGCAAAGGTGTTGCTCTCGGTGGCAACTTCCTCAAGAGCAAGAATATAGGTCAGGGGATCGATGCCGCTGCCGCCATATTGCTCCGGGATCATCATCCCCGCCATGCCGAGCTGTGACCATTTACGCCATAGCTCATATGGAAAATCGTGATCCTCGTCCATTTGGAGCTGGGTTGGCGCAATCTCATTCCGGGTGAAATCCCGCGCCAGATTCTGAATTTCCTTTTGCTCAGCGGTCAGTGAAAAATCCATTGAGAAATCGCAGTTTGCCAATTGAACATTTGTTTGAATTAATATCGCCTGCGAAACGCCCGCGCAAGCAGTGGGCCACGCAAAGTATTTCTCAGAAGATGATTCCTATACGAAACTAAACTTTCTCCAAACACTCAACGAGCCAGCCCTGCCATGCGCCTGATTGACCTTTTTGAACGTGGTCTGCGCTACTATCCGGACCGCGCCTGCCTGATCGATGAAAGCGGTGAATTCTCCTATCGCGAAGTTGCCGAGCGCAGCCATCAGACTGCCAATGCACTGCTCGCCGGCGGCCTGCAGTTAGAAGACACGGTAGCCATTCTCAGTCCCAACGGAGCGCCAGCTTTTGAAGCTTGGATCGGGGCAGCACGGGCTGGTGGTGCCTGGGTTGGCCTGGCTGCTCTCGCCTCAATCGACGAAAATATTTACGTTATCAACAACCGCGATTCGGAATGGCTATTCTATCACTCGAGCTTCGAGGGCGAGATCCACCGCATTAAGGCCGAATGTCCCAAGTTAAGGCATGTCATCTGCCTCGATAAACCTGGCCTGAGCCATCCCCATTTCCGTGAATTTATAGCCGAATTTGGCATTAGAGCGCCCGAGTTGCCCGACTACCGCGACAAGGTGATCAGCCATTTCACCTCGGGTGGTACAACGGGCAAACCCAAAGGCGCGATGTGGTCAAACCTGATCTGGGAGGCGTGGTGCGCCAGTGCGTACGCCCATATGCCAGTCAAGAAACCACCCGTACATCTAGTTGCCACGGCGATGTCACACGGTGCTGGTGTGTTCGCCTGGCCGGCGCTCGCTTACGGCGGCACCATCGTATGCATCCCCCGTGCCGAGCCCCTTCTGGTGCTAGAAGCGATGCACAAATACCGCGTTACGCACAGCTTCCTACCACCCACCGTGATCTACATGATGCTCGCCATGCCGGAGGCCAAGCAATTCGATTTCTCGGCTCTGGATTATCTCGTCTATGGTGGCGCGCCGATGTCAGCGGATAAGGTGAAGCAAGCAATCGAGTTGTTCGGTCCCGCGATGGCACAGATTTACGGCCAGGCCGAATGTCCCTGTACCATCGGTATCCTCTCGCCCGAAGATCATCTAGAGGCTCTTAGCGATCCGGCCAAGGAAAAACGCCTGATGAGCTGCGGCCGCCCGCCAGTCTTCACGCTGGTCGAAATGATGGATGATGACGGTAATCTCGTGCCGCAAGGCGAATGGGGTGAGATCGTAGTGCGCGGCACGTTCGTTTCGCTGGGCTATTATGGCGACCCAGAAGCCACTGCCGCGGTGCGCGAGCATGGGTGGCACCACACCGGTGATATCGGTTATAAGGATGAGGATGGCTTCATCTATATCGTTGACCGCAAAAAGGATATGATCATTTCTGGCGGGCTTAACGTCTTCCCGATTGAGATTGAACGCCTAATCTGGAGCCATCCGGCGGTGCAGGATTGTGCCGTAATCGGCGTACCGCACGATAAGTGGGGCGAGGCGGTGAAGGCGGTGATCGAATTAAAGGACGGTGAAGATGCCACGGAAGCAGAAATTATAGCGCTCTGCAAATCCAAACTCTCCGGCTATAAGGTACCGAAAACCGTAGAGGTTTGGGATGAATTGCCACGTAGCAGCGTCGGCAAAGTTCTCAAGCGCAAAGTTCGCGAGAAATTCTGGGTCGGCCACGAACGAAAAATTTGAATACGGAGTCTTAACATTCGTAAAACCATGATAGGCGGCACCGGCATTACGTCCTTCGGAAAATTTCTGGAGAGCGGCGTACGTCCGCTTGCGGAGCAAGCTGTCACAGAAGCGCTAAAAGATGCGGCGGTAGAGGTCGACGATGTCGGGATGATATTTTTTGGCAACGCTGCCGGCGGCCTGTTGACCGGTCAGGAATGCGTGCGCGGCCAAGTAGCACTTCGGCATTCGGGCCTTCTCGGCAAACCGATTGTCAATGTCGAGAATGCCTGCGCTTCTTCCTCTACCGCATTTCAGCTGGCACACATGGCGGTCGCTTCAGGTGCGACAGAGATTGCGTTAGCGATAGGCGCAGAAAAAATGAGCAATGACGACCGCACCAAGCCAATTAAGGCTCTGGAATCGGCTGCTGATCTCGATGAACTTACCAATTTGCAACAACGCATTTCACCTGATGGAACCGGCACAGGCTCAGTGTTCATGGATCTTTATGCCAGCGTGGCGCGCGATTATATGGATAAGAGCGGCGCAACAGCCGAAGACTTTGCTCAAGTCTCAGTCAAGCAGCGTCATGCCGGCGCACTCAACCCCATCGCCCAGTTCCGCGCTGATGTAGATGTTGAGGAAGTGCTCACTAGCCGCATGATAGCCGATCCCATCACGCTAATGATGTGCTCTTCGATTGGCGACGGCGCGGCTGCTTTGGTGGTGATGAGCGCCGAAGCCGCCGCAAAGCGGGATATTCAGCCGGTAGAAATTCTCGCCTGCGAAATTCGTTCGGGTCAGGGCGATGACCCAGAGGCAAGGCCGGTGGCGACCGCTGCATCGCACGCCGCCTTTGAGGCAGCAGGCCTGGGTCCGGAGGATTTGAGCGTGGTTGAGCTGCATGATGCGGCGGCGCCGGCAGAATATATCCTTTCGGAACAACTCGGTCTTTGCCGCCCCGGCGATGCGATTTCTTTGCTCCGCTCCGGACGCACCTCTCTCGGGGGGGCCATGCCGATTAATCCGAGTGGTGGTTTGATCAGCAAGGGCCACCCAATCGGTGCCACAGGAGCGGCGCAGCTAGTGGAGCTCGCCGATCAACTGCGGGGCCGGGCCGGGTCACGGCAAACCGAAGGCGCACGAATTGGATTGGCTGAAAACGGTGGCGGATGGATAGGCAATGATGCTGCTACTGCAACCGTGACCCTCCTCGCGTCCACCGCGCGCAATTAACGGAAGGAAGCCATGCTCAAGCTTAGCGATTTCGCAGGCCGCCTAATGCGCACCGACGACACAGCAACACTCGGCAAGCCGACCCATCAGTTCGCTGAAGAGGCAATTAACGCAGGCCGTCTCGACGAGGCCAAACTTCTGACGCAGACAGCTCACGAAGAATTCAAATCGTTACACGATCTCTATTGCGACTGGATGTGGGACATGCTGACCAAAATCGCCGAGCGTTTCGGTGAAGCCGAAGTCGGCGTAATGCTTCGCGCGACCCAGGAGAAATGGATGATGCGCCGCACCTGGAAAGCGTTTCGCAAGATGCCGGTCAAAACACAGCTCGACCTCACCGCGGAAATGATGCGCGCCCACCGCTCTGGGCCTGGCCAGGAGGGCGAACTAACAATTACCGAAGACGAGGAGAAGTTCGCTATCGTAATGGATCCCTGCGGCAGCGGTGGTCGCATGCGACGCGGCGACGACAAGGACAGCTCGCCGTCTCGCCTCGGTTCACCTTATAATTTTGGCGTCACCAAAGAGGCCCACCCCTGGTCTTGGGGGAAGAAAGGCGTGCCCTATTACTGCACCCATTGTGCGGTGAATGAAATCCTCCCCATCGAGTGGGGAGGCTCACCTCTCTGGGTTACAGATTATGATTCGGACGCCAATAAGCCCTGCCGCTGGTTGTTCTACAAAAATCCCGAATTGATACCAGAAAGATATTGGACGCGCGTCGGAGCGACGAAGCCTGACAGCTTTGAGTAATTGTCGGTAGAGCACTCTGCAAGCTGTGTTTCGAAGATCGCGTGATACCGATCTGCACACAAATCAAGTCGGATGCGCAGATGTGCTTTCTCTAGGTAATGATTTTGCCTTCTATAAGGATAGCGAACTGGAACTCAACAATGTCAAAATTGCTCCCAGGTCGCTACACAAAAAGCTACGCTGCCTATCGTCCCTATCTATTAGCTTAATCACGTTGGCGTGTTTCCAATAGGCACATGCGATGTAGTAATCAACTAGTTAAAAGGTTTGCTTTCCGGTAGATGAGGATGCGCAAGGGAGAAACAGATGACGACGACAAGCTGGCGAAACCGCAAGACACTTATTCTTAGCCGAACCGACATGATGGGCCTATTGACCCCGACGGAGTATGTTGATTGCGTCGAGATGGCGTACCGCCGTCATGGTGAGGGTCGCGTCTATCTTGAACCCAAAGGTCATATTGTGCTCGACAAATATCCTGGCGAATGGGAGGTGATGCCGTCCTATATCGAGGCACCGATAGAGGGCGTGACCGAAGCAGCTGCCTGCAAATGGGTCTCAATTCGCGAAAACAACCGCGCCAAATTCGATCTACCTACCGTATTCTCGATCTTGATATACACTGAGCCAGAGACTGGCTTCCCGCTTGCCATTGTCGATGGCAGCTATCACACCATGATGCGTACCGGAGCTTCAGCCGCTGTCTCACTGCGCTGGTTAGCGCGTAAGGACTCGCGAACTCTTGCCCTGGTTGGCGCCGGCGATGTCGGCATCGGTGCGCTCCGTACCTGCGCCACCGTGTTCGACTGGAAAGAGGTGCGCGTTTGGAGTCGCGGCCAGGAGACCCTCGATCACTTTATGGAGAGCGAAGAAAGACGCCACCCTGACCTCATGATCAAGCCCTCAACTAATATCGAGGATGTGGTACCGGGCGCCGATGTAGTGGTTACCATGACCACCGGCAGCAACATCGTGGTGCGCGACGAACATGTCGCGCCAGGCACCCATATCGCCGCCCTCGGGTCTGATCTCACCGGCAATCAAGAGCTCGAAAGCGCCATTACCAAACGCGCACGCATCTTCGTCGACGATATCCGCCAATGCCGCACAGACGGTGAGATCAACATGCCGCTCGCCCATGACGAGATCACTGAGGCGGATGTCGCCGGCGAGATTGGCGAGGTGATCAACGGCAAAAAGGAAGGCCGTACCTCAGTCGAGGAAATCACTTTGTTCGATTCCACCGGAATCGCAATACAGGATTCCGCCACCGTGCCGCTTGAATACGAACGCGCCGTGGCGGCCGGGGTAGGCGTTGAAAAGAAAATGATTAGCAGCTAGCGGCGGGCTCACAACGCAAGCAAAACAAGTGACGGTCGAAAACCGCCGATTTGTAGGGATGTCCGCCCTATCGCGGATCCAGGAAGCTATTTCAACCTGCTCACCCGTAGCGGTCACATGGAGGGCGGTACCTTTAACGAATGTTGTGATGACGGCTGCGTCTCATAACCAGATGACATCGTCAAAAGCCAATGCAAAATCTTACCTGATGCCCCACGAGGCTAGCTTAAATTCGAACTATCCTATTGGAACTATTCCGCCATCAACAGATCATGGGCGAGGCGGGAAACGACTTCGTTAAGACCCTTGCCAACGCGACAATCAGTGAGGATCACCGGCTTGCCGCCGCGTACCGCTTCGGCATCGTTGCGCATGGTCTCAACATCCACCCCTACATGCGGGCCTAAATCCGTTTTATTGATGATCAGGAGATCGGCCTGAACTATACCCGGACCCTTCTTGCGCGGAATATCGTCACCTCCAGCGACGTCAATAACAAAGATCCAGTAATCCACTAGATCGAGCGAAAAAGTAGATGCCAGATTATCTCCACCCGATTCGATAACGATTATATCAAGAGGTGCAAATTTAGCCTCCAAGATATTTGCAGCTTCGATATTTAGAGTTGGGTCCTCGCGAATGACGGTATGCGGACAAGCACCGGCCTCAACACCAACGACGCGCTCGGGAGCAATCAGGCCGCCCTTTTGCAGACGCTTGGCATCCTCCTTGGTCACCAGGTCATTGGTTACCACAGCGACCGAAAAGTCGCGCGCTGCGAGGAGCGGAAGCAAGCGCTCAATCAATGCCGTTTTGCCCGACCCTACGGGCCCGCCGATGCCCAGTCTTGCCGATGATGGAGTGCTCGATTCCACTGCACTAGCCACGAATCTATTCTCCCTATTGCGATGGTCTATTTCGGTCTCGCCGCTGGTACGGCGCCAGTGATTTTCGTGCGAAGAGTCTGCCAGCTCGCTTTGAGTGCCGTACGCAAGGCATGGCCATCTTCCGCGAGGATGCGACACCAGGCGCCGCAATCATTGGGCAGCGTAGACGCTCCAGCATAGATACCTTGGCAGCAGTCTAAAGTCTCGCGCAAACAAACGGCGAGCTCTTCCGCAGGGCAGTCATCATGCACAGCCATCACCGTACCGTGTGACGTATACAACACTCCTCCGGCACCATCGAGATGGGCTTCACCAAAATTGCCGCCGACATCGAATCGATCGAAAGCGAGAAGGGTGCCGTCGGGACGCTCGATTCTGGTATCGCTTAGAAGGCGATCAAAATGTCCGCCAACGCCTTCTGAATCATGTTGAGTAAAAGCGTCTTGAATAATCACGCTAGCACCGGGCGCAGCGGTTATCCTAAGCGTTGTTTCAAATTTAGCGCCGGGAAATAGAATAAGCGGGTCCGGCAGATATTCCAGGAGGGCACCCTCGGCGGCACGGATTCTCATGTCCTGGCGTGCGTCAGCACCATCTTTCATGCGGTGCACGATGGTCGCCGATTGCGTCGTTACCTGCGCAAGCGCGCTGGATTCAACCTCTAGGCTGATTTCAAGCCTTTCGCCCCGATAAATACCACCAGAGACCGATTGTAGATAGAGCGTCAGTAATTCGGGGGGATCTCGGTCGAGATAAAACGGCCTGGTAATGTGAAAGGGATAGCCCACCCGTTGATGGGAAATGAAGGTTCGCCCATCTGGTGCCAACGAAAAGACGAGCTCCGCCTGCGGTCCTAAACGGGTTTCCATGAGTTGCGCTGTTGCGTGCAAAACTCTGTCCTCACCGCATCAAATAGTTTTGGCCGAGTGTCACCTCGGCAACCGGATCACAAGCCGCGAGTTCGCCGTCGACCGTAACGTCAAAACTCGATGGATCAACGCGGATATCAGGGCAGGCGTCGTTGTGCAGCATGTCCTTCTTGGCAAGTGCGGTAAAGCTCGTCATCGGTAACATCGGTTTGATGAGGCCCAGTTTATCCTGGAGGTCGATATCGAGTGCCCGTTGATGGACGAAATTAGCGCTAAGGCTCTGTGGCGCCCGTCCCTGGCCACCGAACTGCGCCTTTTGCTGCACCGGCTCAGTCTGCCAATAACTGCCCGCACTGTCACCCGTGGCTCCCCAAGCGACGAAGCCTCCCTTGATGATTCCCAAGGGTTTGACGCCGAAAAAAGCTGGCTTCCAGGTTACCAAATCAGCCATCTTTCCGACCTCGATAGAGCCAACATATTGGTCAATACCAAAGGCGCGTGCTGCGTTTATGGTGTATTTGGCAATGTAGCGCTTGATCCGCTCATTGTCGGCGTCCTTAGTCTTCTCATTACCTAGGCGCCCACGCTGATCGCGCATCTTGCTAGCGAGCTGCCAGCAGCGCGAAATCACTTCGTTGACCCGCCCCATGCCCTGGCTGTCCGACCCAAACATAGAGATCGCGCCAATATCGTGCAGCACGTCTTCTGCCATCATGGTTTGTGGGCGCACTCGGCTTTCGGCAAAGGCAACATCCTCAGGGAGGTCGTAGCGCAAGAGATGGCACGACATAGTCATATCGAGGCCCTCATCGAAGGCGTTCAGGGTGTAGGGATTGGTCGGGTTGGTTGAGGACGGCAGGAGATGCGGCTCGCCATTGCAGCGGATGATGTCCGGCGCATGGCCACCGCCACCGCCTTCTGTGTGATACATGTGCATGCAGCGACCGGCAATGGCAGCCAGCGTATCCTCATAGAAGCCAGATTCGTTCAGTGTGTCAGTATGAATCATCACCGGAAAATCGTATTCCTGAGAGGCAGTTAGCGCACCGTTGATAGTTGCTGGCATTGCGCCATAATCTTCATGGATCTTCACACCGATGATACCGCCATCAAGATGTTCAGCGACGGTATCTGGATTATGTGACGAGCCTCGCCCAAAGAAGCCGAAATTAATCGGCCATTGTTCAGAAGCCTCGTGCATCCGTGCGGTGTTCCAAGGCCCACCGCAATCGATGGCAAAAAGTGGCCCCATCGAGCCACCGATCATCGTTGTCAAACCGGTCGAGATGGCGTTGTCGCACTGCTCGGTGGAAAGGAAATGGATATGCACGTCGATGCCACCCGGTGTTACGATAAGGCCTCCAGCCGGGTAATAGGTAGTGTTCGGCCCACATACCAGATTGTCATCAACGCCATCCTGGACGTTGGGATTACCTGCCTTACCGACCCCAGCGACCTTCCCGTCACGAACACCAATATCGGCCTTAATGATGCCAAGCACAGGGTCGATGATTGTCGCGTTCTCTATCAACATATCGATGGCACCGTCGGCACGCGAAGTGTGGGCGTCATATACCATTCCGTCGCGCATCACTCGCCCCGCACCGGTCCAGCATTCCTCGCCATAAACGGTGTGATCCTTCTCGATCTCGGCGAAAAGTGAAGTGTCCCCAAGACGGACCTTGTCTCCCGTCGTCGGGCCATAAAGGCTGGCATATTGCTGTCTGCTGATTTTTGCCATGACTTAAGCCCCCCTAAAGCCTTGTTCGCGGGCGCGGGTAAACGCCGCCTGTTTGACATCTTCGGAATCGATCNCGCCCTCGGTCAGGCTGNTAAAACCGCTTACCTGCCGTTTGCCNGCAAATTCTACCAGTTTCACCTCCAGTGCCTGACCCGGCTCGAAGCGTACCGCCGTGCCGGAGGGAATATCGAGGCGCATGCCAAACGCCGCGACACGGTCGAATTCGAGGGCTTTGTTGACTTCAAAGAAGTGGAAATGGCTGCCAACCTGGACCGGGCGATCACCAGTATTAGTCGCCTTGAGGGCCTTGGTGCGGCGCCCCGCATTGATCTCTATCTCACCATCCGTAGTGATGATCTCGCCAGCGAGAGGCCGCTCTTTGATAGGCTTTTTGCCGGGACGGATCGGCTGATGCACCGTGACCAGCTTGGTACCGTCAGGAAAACTCGCCTCGATATGGATCACCGGCAGTATATCTGCAACGCCGGGGAGCACGTCGTCTGTGCTGAGCAATTGCGAGCCGAAACCCATAACCTCCTTCAGCGACTTTCCATTGCGCGCGGCGTAAAGTATCTCGTCGCAGATATAGGCCACTGCCTCGGGGTGGCTGAGCGCAATTCCACGCTTCATATGCTCGCGAGCAAGCGATGCTGCGGTGAAGATCGTCAAGCGTTCCTGTTCAGTGGGGGTTAGATTCATCGTCTGTCTCCCGATTCCATACCATCAATTATAGAACAGCCGGCTTTCCTGGGTTTCGTGGCGCATCATTGCTATATCTCCCGCCGGCGCGTAGGCGTGTATCTCGTCAAGGGCTGGCGGCGGCGATGCTACAATATCTTCAATCGTCGGATGAAGCTTGCCAAGAATGGTCTGGCTGTCGATATGGCCGATCAGGCCAAGGCGAAGCGTGGCACCCAGAATATTCACCGCCATGCCATGGGCCGCCATGCGGCAAACGCTGTCACCATCAAGACCAAGAGCGCTCCAAAGTAATCCCTGTACCGCGGCAACATGCCCCGGTGCCTCGGAAGCATGGATGNGCCCCTGATACCCTTTGGCGCCTGGGGTCTTCAACCTGACATGGACGTTGAGCAGAGCTCCGCCCATACGGCGCGAGCCCTCTCGGCTCTCCGCTGCGAGGTTATTGGCTTCCATCAGGAGATCGGCTGAAGCGACCTGATCTAGATCTCCTTTAGCAGCCACTGCCGCCAACAATACCGGCCGATCCGAAGAAGCCCAGCGCCCGGTGAGCTGACCGGCGATGAAGCGCTCAACATCTCCCGCTTTGCTAATCTTGCCGTCTGCCACCAGAGTCTCCACTCCCCATGAGAAGGACACCGCACCCGACGGAAAGAAGCTATCGCCATGCTGCAGCAGAGCAAGAAGTTCACGTCCCTCAAGCATTGTCGACGCGACGCGCGCGGCCGCTATCTAAATGGTTTGCCAGGCGATCGAGATAGTTTTGCTCAGGGCCGTCAAGGGCAATCTCCAATACGGCCTCATCGAAACGTACCCGCCAATGAAGATTGCCCGCAAAATAACCAAGCTCCAGCGCAGCTGCATCATTTACCGGAACAATGCGCAGCCATTTCGTTTCCAACATGCGAATAATGATGGCTCGTCCATCTTCAAGAAGTAGTACGGAGCCATTTTCGAGGCAGGCGTCCCGGGCGAGTGCGATCGCGCAATCGGTGCCTTTATCGGTCTTCACGCGGAGGCGTTTTCGTGCGGTATCAGCCGCGCTGAGATGGATTTCCTCGAGCTTGCCGTCATGCGAGAGGCTATGAATCCGCTCTGCCATGGCCGCTTCGCTCAAATTGCCTAAAATTTGGTTCANGTGTAACACGTCAGGAGCNTACACAATCTTTTAGNGGCATAAAAATACNGTATGCCGAGGGTCAAAAAAAATTGAAAACTTCATACTCGTCATCAACTGNCGATCTACCCGGCGCCNAGTCCTCTANNCGGCGCACACTTCGTTGAGCAGCCGGCGCATGAAACCTTCGTAGGCCCGTACTTCGCTCAGCGCAATAAATTCATTTGGTTTATGCGCCTGAGCGATGCTGCCCGGCCCGCATACCACCACCGAATTACCCGCCTCCTGAAATTGACCGGCCTCTGTACCGTAGGATACTACCCCGGTGCTGTTTTTGCGCGCCAGAGCGAGCACTAGCGCCTCGGCCGGGGANCCGTCCTCAGGAACAAGACCAGGAACAAAGGCATGGACCTCCGTTTCGATAGCGGTACTTGCATCAACCGCGCGCATTTTCGGCAGCACCACCTCATCTATATGGGCCTGAAAACGGTCCTTAATTTCGTTCGCGTTCTCACCCGGCATCAAACGGTACTCCCAACTGAAGCTACAGTTGAGCGGTACTATATTTTGCGCCGTGCCGCCCTGTATGGTGCCAACATGGACAGTGGTATAGGGCGGATCGAATCCACTTTCGGCTTGGCTCCTGGTCTCCCGCATCTCAGCACCAATCTCACTCAGAAATGTCACCAGTTCGGCACTGTAGGTGACCGCGTTGACGCCGCGGTGGGTCTCGCTCGAATGGCGCTCGAGCCCCGTCACCCGAGTAACAAAGCCGCAAACCCCCTTATGGGCATTCACCACTGCCATCTCAGTCGGTTCGCCGACGATCACAGCGCGCGGTTTGACAGCGAATTGATCCATTTTGCGAATCATTATTGGTGCGCCCAAACAGCCAACCTCCTCGTCGAATGAAAGTGCGAAATGTATTGGCATTTTCAACTTTTTGGCTGCGAANTCGGGCGCCATAGCTAAGCTGATGGCTATAAAACTCTTCATGTCAGAGGTGCCTCGGCCATAGAGCTTATCGTCCTTCTCNACAACTTCGAANGGNTTCGTGTCCCAAGNCTGACCGTCCACTGGCACGACATCGGTATGGCCAGACAACACNATACCGGGCACTTCAGTTGGGCCAATGGTAGCGTAGAGGTTAGCCTTCTCTCCGCTGTCGTCGTGCATCAAATGGGATTCAACACCGAATTCNNTCAGGTAATCCCTGACAAAATAAATGAGTTCCAAATTGGATACCCTGCTGGTGGTATCAAAGGACACCAGCTTCTTAATCATCTCGATCGAATCGTAATGAATATCGAACATGGGGGGCTTCCGGTGGATGGGATTGGTCTGGTAATTGTCGCGTCCCGTTTACATCATTTCAAGAACCCTATCCTGCAGAACGCCGATGCCACAAAGAACATTGAATTGACAATTATGCTACCCCGTATAGCGTTGAATAGAGCCAGATTAAAATAACTGAAAAGATTAAGTTTTGACCCGCCGTCGGAAAGTATTGAAATTTGCTCTTCCACTACTGGTTCTTGTCGGTGCTCTGGCCATTGCCAGTTATTTGCAGGCCACCAAACCGAAACTCGCACCAGAAGTTCTGGCAGAACGGGTGTGGTTGATCTCCCCTGTCGAGGCGATACTTGCTGATCAACAACCCGAACTGCTCGCATATGGCAAGATCATCGCCCAGCGCAACGTCGAGATGCGCGCCCTGGTCGCCGGGCCTGTGGTCGCTGTCGGCAGCAATTTTATCGATGGTGGTCGCGTAACCAAAGGTGATCTTCTAGTAGAGATCGACCCGTTTGAATTCTCATCTGCCGTCACTTCAACCGAAGCACTTGTTCTCGAGGCGAAGGCACATCTCGAGGAAATTCAAGCTCAGATTGACGCAGAAGAAAGCAATCTCACCTATGATCGCGAGCAATTTGAAATTGCTACTCGCGAATTGCANCGCCGCGTTGCCTTGGCCAAACAAATGGTCATCTCCGAAAAGGCACTGGACGATGGACGTCTCGCACGCAACGAGCGAGCACGCGCGGTGGCTCTCGGCGAGCGCAATCTAAACATGCTAGATNCTGCTGCCGATCGTCAACAGGCGGTCATCACGCAAGCCCAAGTGAAGCTCGACCGAGCAAGTCGAGATTTACACAATTCTCGATTGCTTGCGCCGTTTGACGGCTACTTGACTGAAACCGGAGCTGCCATCGGCAAAAGCCTCCCGATCAACGGCAAAGTAGCGCGACTAATCGACCTCAGCAGTCTCGAGGCCAAATTTTATCTCAGCAATGAAGAATTTGGCCGTCTAATGAGCGCGCCGGAGGGCCTACAAAACCGTGCGGCGCGGGTGGTCTGGCGGGTCGGCAACAAAACTTTCCGCTTTGATGCCGAAATATCCCGAGTCGGCGCAGAAATTGACCCTGCAAGTGGCGGTGTTCAAGCTTATGCGCGGATCGGATCGGGAACAGCGCATGGCTCGCTCCGACCCGGCGCCTTTGTCGAAGTCTATCTGCGCGATCGGCTCTACCGCCAAGTGGCAAGGCTACCAGAAAGCGCACTGCATGACGACAAGAGGGTCTATGTCGTGGTCGACGGTCGCCTGCAGGCGCGCCTCGTTGAATTGGTGGCGCGTATCGGCAATGATGTTCTGGTGCAGGGCGAACTCGCCCATGGTGAAACAGTTGCCACCACGCGCTTTCCGGGCATCGGCCCCGGAGTCAAAGTCGACACAAAATGAAGGCCCCGCGGCGCGATTTGATCGGCGCGTTTCTACGCCATCGTACCGGTCCCAATCTTTTGATGGTCTTTCTCATTATTGTAGGCCTGTTTTCGCTCGAACGGCTTAATACACAATTCTTTCCCAAATTTACAGTTGACTGGATCACCGTAGTCGTCGATTGGCCGGGCGCCAGTGCCGAGGACATCGACGCCAATATCATTAGTGTCATAGAGCCCAAAGTGCGGTTTCTCGACAATGTTTACCGCGTCTCATCGCAATCGTCTGAGGGCGTTGGCATGGTCGCCATCCAATTTGAACAAAATACCAATCTGCAAATAGCGCTCGGTGATATCGAATCAGAGGTGGCACAAATCACCACCTTACCAAGAGATAGCGAGAAACCGATCATCCAACGAGTATTTAGTTACGAGCCAATCGGGCGTCTGGTACTGTCCGGCCCCTTTCCCGAATCTTCACTCAAATCACTCGCCAAGGATATCCGTGAAGGTCTTCTAGCAGCAGGCGTCGACCGAGTAGAACTCGCTGGAGCCCGACGCGAAGAGATTTGGGCCGAAATTCATCCTCGCACCATGCGCCAGCTCGATCTCGAGGCAGAGGACATTGCTGCGGGCATTCGGCAAAGCTCTCTCGATCTGCCTTCCGGCATCGTTCCCAGTGGCACCGACAAACAAATAAGGAGCCTTGGCCTTGCCAAGACAGCCGAAGCACTCGGCCATATTGAGGTCCGTGCACTTAATAATGGCGAGAAGATCTACTTGCGCGATATCGCACAGATTTCGGACCGCTTTAATAAGGACGATCCGAGTATTTTCCGCCGCGGAGAACCAGCCCTCGAAATTCTAGTTCAACGTGCTCCTACCTCTGACGCACTTGAGCAAGCCGCGTTACTCGATGCCTATATCGCAAAAATTCGCGCTACACTTCCGCCCAACCTGAAGCTTGAGCAATATAATGACGTCGCAGAGGCGATCAACGATCGCATAAATTTGTTGCTCAAGAACGGTGCTGGTGGACTCGCCCTGGTCATCGCAGTTCTCTTCGTTTTCCTTAGTGGAAGAGTTGCCTTCTGGGTGGCTGTTGGCATCCCAGTTGCAATGCTTGCCACCCTCGCCGTAATGGCACTGATGGGTCAATCGATCAACATGGTGTCACTATTCGCTATGATCATGGCGATCGGTATTATTGTGGACGAGGCCATCGTTGTTGGTGAACATTCCGTCACGCGCCGGAGCGCCGGCGATTCACCGACTCAGGCCGCTGAAATCGGCGCCAAGCACATGCTAGCGCCGGTAATTGCCGCGACGCTCACTACACTGGCAGCGTTCATGCCCCTCTTTATGGTGTCGGACATAATCGGCCAAATTATCTCTGCAATACCCCTAGTCATCGTTGCAGTACTAATTGCCAGCCTAATCGAATGTTTTTTGATTCTTCCCGGACATCTTAGAGGTGCACTCGCCCGAGATCCGCGCGCCGAAAACCGCTTTGCGCGCTGGTTCAATCCCCGCTTTGAAGCTTTCCGCGACGGCATGTTTGAGCGGCTCGTTCGATCTTGCGTCAACAGGCGATATCTGACGCTTAGTTTCGCCATAGCTCTCCTGGTCTTGGTTGGTGGTTTGGCGGCGGGCGGACGAGTTGGATTCGTATTTTTCCCCTCGCCCGAAGCCGATACGGTCTATGCAAATGTCGCATTTGTCGAAGGTACTAAACGCGAAATCAGCCGCGCCATGTTAGATGAGATGGAGCGCGCGCTCCGCGCAAGTGAAGCAAAGTTGACGGAGGGGAGAGGTGGACTGATCGTTGTCAGCATCGCGCAACTGGGCAAACCAGTCGGCCGCTCGGATAGCTTTTTTCTGGGTAGCGGTGACCACATCGCCGGCATCCGGGTGGAGCTCATACCCTCGGACAGTCGCTCCGTACGCACCAGAGATCTAGCTGAAACGTGGCGTAAGGAAACTCGCCTCATGGCAGGAGTCGAAAGTTTCACCGTGATCGAAGAGCAGTCCGGACCACCGGGGCGTGAGATCGATTTGAGAATTAGTGGCCAGTCACTCGAAGACCTAAAAGCCGCCGCCGAGGAGGCGAAAGCTTTATTAGTGCGTTTTCCCGGCGTGAGCGATGTTAATGACGATTTGCCCTTCGGTAAACAAGAAGCAATTATCGAAATTACGCCGCGCGGACGAGCGCTGGGCTTCACTACGGAGAGCGTCGGACGACAGGTACGCAACGCTTTCGAAGGTGCAATTGCAAAGCGCTTCGCCCGAGGCGATGAAGAAATAACTGTGCGTGTTCTCTATGCTCGCGATCAGCTAAGCGAAGCGGACCTGCGCGGCCTCTTCCTGATCAATCCGAATGGCGACGAAGTGCCGCTCGGCGAGGTTGTAGCATTCCGAGAAAAGACCGGCTTCGCCCGTATCCGCCGTGAGGATGGGTTGCGCACGGTGAGCGTTACTGCAGAGGTAGACGAGCGGGTCAATACGAGCGACACGGTAATAGAGGCAATGTTGGCTGAAGGGCTCCACGCCATGGTGCGTGCCCATGGTGCGAGCGCCGAATTTCGTGGCAAAGCAGAAGAACAGCAGCGAACCATCGGCGATATGAAACTCGGTTCGATAATCGCGCTGCTAACAATTTATGTCATCCTTGCGGCCATTTTCTCGAGCTATTTTCGCCCGTTCTTCGTCATGGCAGTTATCCCATTCGGCGTTATAGGCGCTGTCTTGGGTCATCTCTTGCTCGGCTATGATATTTCGGTGCTCAGCTTAGTAGCATTGCTTGGGCTCGCCGGGATTGTCGTCAACGATTCGATTATTTTAGTTCGCTCTATCCAAATTCGCCTAACGGCTGGCGAGCCGCTGTTTGACGCTATCGTCAACGGCGCACGCGACCGTTTAAGGGCGGTTATCCTGACCTCCGTGACCACCATGTTCGGTCTGCTGCCGCTTCTATTCGAAACCAGCCTTCAAGCTCAATTCCTCAAGCCGATGGCCGTGACTATCGTATTCGGCCTGATGGGCTCAACACTCATCGTGTTGGTGCTAGTACCGGTCCTGCTTGCAATCCAGGGTGATCTGACGGCGCTGATGGCTCGCTATCGTGGCCAGCGTATTCCAAACAGCCGATGACGCTTAATCGCGCCAGAAGGCCGGCACAATCAGGATAAGCACAGTAAAGAGCTCAAGACGACCCAGCAGCATGGCAAAGGAGAGAAGCCACTTGCCGGCTTCAGGCAACGACTGGAAAGTGCCGCTTGGGCCAATGATGGGGCCTAGCCCAGGTCCGACATTGGCAAGTGCCGTTGCCGCTCCGGATACGCTGGTGATAAAGTCGAGCCCCATCAACGATAGCGCCATAGCGAGCAGGGCAAAACTAACAACGAACAGGAAGAAAAAGCCCATCACCGCACCTGGGACGGTATCGGGAATGGGTCGGTAATTATACTTCATTGGAAATACGCCGTGGGGCTGAATTAGCTGTTGGATCTGCGCCCGCGCTGTGGCGTAGAGCACCTGAAAACGGAATACTTTAATACCGCCTGTGGTACCGCCGGTGCAGCCTCCAATAAACATAAGCACTGTGAAAGCCGGAAGGGCGAAGCTGCCCCAAGCGCCGAAATCGGCGGAGGAATAGCCGGTACCAGTGAGAATGGAGACAGCATTGAAAGTTGCGTAGCGCACCGCACTATCGACCGGCATACCGCTAGACAGCCACAGCCAGCCGGAAAGCGCGAGCAGAGCTAACAACACCATCCCCATGAACCAACGCACCTGTGTGTCTCGCCACAAGCGCTTGGCACCGCCGCGCACCGCCTGGAGGTAAAGCACGAAAGGTAACGAGCCAAGGATCATAAAGATAATAGCGATGCCCTCGATGGCTGAATTATCAAACAGGCCAATCGAACGATCCGAAGTCGAATAACCTCCGGTGGCAATGGTCGTCATGCCATGACAAATCGCCTGGAAGGCTGTCATGCCGGCAACCCAATAGGCCAATGCATTAATAACAGTGAGCGCGAGATAAACTAGAAAGATGGCGCCAGCGAGCTGTGCCGTGCGTGGCAATACCCGCTCGGACTGATCCGAAGATTCGGCTCGGAACAACTGCATGCCGCCGATTCGGAGCATTGGCAGAATAGCTATGGCTGTAACGATTATGCCGATGCCACCCAACCATTGCAGTAACGCACGCCACAGAAGGATTCCAGGTGGTGCGTCGTCAAGGCCGCTTATTACTGTAGAACCTGTTGTGGTCAGACCCGACATCGCCTCGAAATAAGCGTCTGCGTAACTCAGATCAAGATCAGAAAAGACGAAAGGTAACGCCGCGAAAGCGGAAATAATGATCCAGCTAAAGGTAGTCAGGATGAAGGCTTGCTTAACCGTGAGATTTGCCTCACCAGTCCGGTTCACCAGCGCCATGGCAACGCCGATGAAAAGCGTAAAAACCGAGGCCGCAAGAAACACTTGCCAATCCGGATTGCCGGCGATGCCGTCCACAATCGCAGGCAATAGCATGGCTAGTGCAATCGTCGTCAACAGTACCCCGATCACGAAAAAGATCGGTCGAAAATCCCTAACAGAGCCCATGTCGCCGGTGCTCCAGCGTGACTAGAAAGAAAGTTATCCTTTGCCGGGCAACTATCCGCCCGCAAGATCGTTTCTACTAGTTGGAAACGTATCCGATCGCCTGTCCAATGATAGCAAGAAATTCGCGCCGGGTTTTCGGATCTGAGCGAAACGAACCCAGCATCCGGCTCGTTACCATCGTCACACCTTGCTTTTGAATACCACGGGTGGTCATGCAATGATGTGCCGCCTCGACAACGACGCCGACGCCGCGCGGACGAATCACCTGGTCCAGCGCATCAGCAATCTGTGCGGTCATTTTTTCCTGGATCTGCAACCGCCGGGCATAAACATCGACGACGCGTGCCAGTTTGCTGATGCCAACAACACTCTTGTCGGGCAGATAACCGATATGTACGCGTCCGATTATAGGCGCCATATGATGCTCACAATGCGAATTAATCTCGACATCCTTGAGCACAACCATCTCGTCATAGCCGTCGGTTTCCTCGAAGGTGCGCCGCAGAATATCCACCGGATCCTGAGTATAGCCGGAATAATATTCGTCATACGAACGGATCACGCGGTCTGGCGTGTCTAACAGACCCTCGCGGTCTGGATCGTCGCCCGCCCAACGAATCAAGGTGCGAACTGCTTCACACGCTTCTTCCTTGCTGGGCCGCTCCAAGCTTGGCGCAGGTTTCCTTACAGGGTTGGACTCCCCTGCTCCGCGTTTACTCAAAACACCACTCCTATAGGCGAAAAATCAATCGCGTAAATCATCTCTAGTGGCCGCTCACCAACGAGGGCGGGCAATGTCTATCGTCTAATTCCCTTTGTTGCAAGCCACGCCGGGTGAATTGCTTCTTCACCTTAATTTAGACGCACATGCTGGCTCGGGTCGTCAAGCGAGAATGTCGGAATCCCAACCTCAAAGCGTTCACCGCCATCTCGTTCCATCTCATAAAATCCCCCCATTATGCCCGACGAAGTAGAGAGCGGGCAGCCACTCGTGTATTCGAAACTCTCGCCAGGTGCCAAAATGGGCTGTTCACCAACCACGCCTGGACCGCGCACCTCCTGGATTTTCCCCAAAGCGTCAGTTATTCGCCAATAGCGGCTAAGCAGTTGGACCGTGTGCCCGCCCTGATTATGAATCGTCACGTGATAACCCCATACAAAGTGGCTTTTTTCTGGCTCCGACTGTTCGTCGAGATAAAAGGGCCGAACGGTTATTTCGACCGACTGGGTAATTTTCTGATACATGATATCGCTCAATCTGCGCCTTCATAATATTGGGAAGGACATGCGGTTTGTCCAGGCCTCAGATAATACTAACTTCCGAGTGCCTGGGAGAGATCGTCCTGGATATCTCGAACATCCTCGAGGCCAACAGATAGGCGGACCATACCATCACCGATGCCGAGCACGGCACGTTCCTCCGGTTTCAGGCGCTGATGCGTTGTCGTTGCCGGATGAGTGATAAGACTTTTCGCATCGCCAAGATTGTTTGAAATGTCGATAATACAAAGCCGATCGAGAAATTCAAATGCAGCACTCTTGCCGCCGGAAATAGAAAAACTGACTACCGAGCCCCCGGCGCTCATTTGACGCATCGCCAATGCATGCTGAGGATGGCTCTGCAAGCCTGGGAATAGAACTCGCTCGACAGAATCATGATTCTCCAGGAAAGACGCCAATTTTAAGGCGTTTACGCACATGCGTTCAACCCTGACTTCCAGAGTCTCCAATCCCTTTAACAATAACCAAGCATTGAATGGACTAAGTGACGGGCCAGTATGGCGAAGATAAGGCAACAATTTTTCTTGGATAAACCCCTCGCTCGACAGGACTGCACCGCCCAAGCAACGGCCCTGGCCATCGATATGCTTGGTCGCGGAATAGACCACGATGTCGGCGCCGAATTTGAGCGTCGGTTGAAGCAAAGGAGTGGCAAATACATTATCGACCACCAGTCGCGCATCCACGGCGTGCGCCATTTCCGCGACCGCCTCAACATCGATAATCTCCAAACCCGGATTGGACGGGGTCTCCAAAAAAGCGCAACGCGTCTCCGGACGGAAGGCGGCACGCCATTGATTCAGGTCAGTACCGTCAATCAAAGTGACGTCAAATCCGTAGCGCGGGAGCAGGTCACTGACAATATAGAGGCAAGACCCAAAGAGAGCGCGAGATGCAACCACGTGATCTCCAGCCCGCAGTTGAGACATCAGCGAAGCGTAGACGGCGGCCATACCGGTGCTCGTCGCCATGCATGCTTCGGCGCCCTCAAGTAGGGCGAGACGGCGCTCAAACATGGCGACGGTGGGGTTGCCAAAACGTGAGTAGATAAAACCGTCTTTTTCTCCTTTAAAGCGCGCCTCGGCCTCAGCAGCGCTGTCATAAACAAATCCAGAGGTAACAAACATGGCTTCATTGGTTTCACCATGAGATGAGCGCCGTACTCCGCCGCGCGCCATCCGCGTTGCCGGGCGCCATTTTTCTTCCAGCTTTTCCCGTTGTTCTCTATCGTGTGTCATCTCGCCATACCCCCAACGAAAAACCCCGACCGGGAAAGGTCAGGGCTCCGAAGAAACACGACCTTTTAGCTGAATATTTAGCGTGGTCGCAAGCCGGTCGGCTCAAATCACCACGGTTTAGACTGCTTCAAAAGCATGGTACGCCAGAGACGTCAAGGGGCAGCCTAATTATCCTTCCCTAGCCGTGGTGCCACAAACGCCGCCGCCGAGGACGCAAAACCGTGCGCAATGCGGGTGGTTGAGGCTGACACGCTTCACCGTGGCCTCCTTCAACGTGTTTCCAAGCTCAAAGTCCGGCGCGTACGGCAACAGAGTGCAGGCAAGAACCGCTGGTGTTAACGCACCCTTTCGCCTTACCACCATCCGTGAACTGGCACACATCATATTGGTTTCGTCGACCCCCAAGCTACTCCAGCAAGCAGTGGTGATTTCGGGCACGTCGCGGCTCACATCCATTTCCGGGAAAAGTACCAAGTCTTTCGGATTGTCGCCGTCTAGAGAAATGCCGTAGCGGGTGAAAAAAGCAGTATAACCGGCACGCAGATCCGCATTGTCTTCCTCCCAACGAGTGCGCCCCGCAACACTCAGGGAGAATCCTGATCTTGCCAGCCAGAGCAAGCCCTCCATCATACGCCGCCATGAATCTATGCCGCGCTCTACTTCGTGCAGTGCTTCATTGTAGTGATCAACCGAGACTCGAAAGTTCAAATTCGCGCCATATTCGGTCTTCAACGCAAGCAGACTTTTCTGGTGGCGCATCATAGGCCGCATGGCATTAGTCAGGACGAGGACACGATAACCGCGCGACAAGCTATCCCGCAACAGGACGATAATCTCTGGATTCATGAACGGCTCGCCGCCGGTGAAACCGATCTCCTCAGCACTCCAGTCCGGCCCGTCAAGTTCGTCAAGATAGAGGGCCGCGTCGGCACGGGTCAAATAAGCCAAGCGGTCGTTGCGCGGGCTAGACTCGATATAGCAATTCCCACAGGTCAGATTGCATAAGCTCCCAGTGTTAAACCAAAGGATACGCAAGCGCTGCAACGCTACACTGGCGCGCATCTCTCCAGATGTTGTCCGGTCCGGATTCTTGAATTTACGCAAATCGAGGTTGGGGGGCGCGGGTGATTCAGTCTTGTACATCCTGGACTCGATCGATTGACGAACGAAACTGCCCTACCGCACTGGTAGATCCGTTGGCAATCCAATTTTTGTTGTTCGCTCTGCCATACGAACCGGGCTTGCCTCGATAGGTGGTTTGTCACTATCGTTTGACATACACGCGGGTGTAGCTCAATGGTAGAGCATAAGCTTCCCAAGCTTGAGACGGGGGTTCGATTCCCCTCACCCGCTCCATTTAATTTGACCCACGAGTGCCGAGATGCCTCCGCTTTGTTGGCTTACCTCGCCTGAGTGGTAGTGTTAATTCAATCAGAGGCTGAATAGCACAAGCGCCCGGCGCATTGGACTCTTTTGAATTTTTCCTATTCCGTTCCGACTTCGTGATCGCCGGGTGAGGCGTAGCCTCTGGCGGTGCCCAAGAATCAAATTCTTCCTCGATCAGCCAAAAACTACCGCGCTTCTTCCGCACACATACCATTCAGTGGCTTTAGTTTACTGAAGAAGAATGCTCAAGCGTCCAAGTTTATCTGTCGAGTCTGATTTTTCCCTGGGCGTGTACACACAATTGGCGATACGATCCAGTATGTCTGACGATATGCATTTTAAACCAGGCCGGTGGGGTTTAGTCGGTGGCATTGTTTGCTTCTCTCTTGGAACGATATTCGTGGTATTTACAGAACAACCTGCATTTTTTTTGCTCATGTTCGTTGGGGTCTACCTCGGGTATAGAGTTGACCGGCATCAACTTATCAAAAAAAAGACAAAGAACTTTCACGAAAGCAGATAGAAAATCGCTAGCGCCGCGTCATCTGCGCCACTTTACAGAATTCCCGAAGCACGTTGTGTTTGACATTTAACGTGTTGCTGTGTGTCCCAGTTCATGTTTGCGTAAATTCAGTCTGATGCTCAAACTGCATTTTTTGATGCTAAGTAAATTTCTTAATTGACTACCAAAGCTGGTCTCTTATGAGTTCGGGTACGCGAAAGCGCTTGTAGAAACGAATTGAGTCTTCCGGTCAGCGGAGTACCCTTTGCTATTTAGGTTAGTAAATTTCCGCACTGACGCTACCCAAGCCCTTAACCTCATAGAGGTACTTGTCACCTGGCTCAGGGAAATGTGTGGCAAGGGTAGAGCCGGTCAATACGATATCACCGGCTTTGAGCTCCTTTCCTTGCCGCGCCAACAAATCGGCGAGCCANGTTATNGAATTAAAGGGATGCCCCATAGCGTCACCAGTGACAGCGTCTTCAACAAACTCGCCGTTCAAATACATCACCACAGAGTTGCTAGCAAAATCGAGTGCCTTCCAATCGCCAAATGTTTCTCCTAATACAATGCCACCGCACCAGCCATTGTCGACAACGATGGACAGTGCATCCAAGTCATCATGATCGGCATTGCGGTCTTCAATCAGTTCGAATGACGGAATGCAAGCAGCTATAAATTCACGCACCGTATCGATATTGAGGGGGAGCGCATCGGATGGCACATCCCGCGCAATTTCCACGGCAAGCTCAAATTCGATACCGAGGTGCATGAAATCTCCAAGCTTGAGCTGCGCTGGAGAGCGATGCACGGTCGATGAATAGATAATACCGGAGATAGGTTCGCGCACATTGTACATTTGGCGAATCTTCTCTGAAGTCAGGCCAATCTTATAGCCGGCAACCGGGCCACGCCCGCCTGCAATATAGCGTGCGTTGAGCAAATCCTGCACCCGATAGGCAGCTGCCATATCGGGAGGACGCAAATCACCGTGCACCAGGCTAAACGGCTTGCGGCTCATATTTTCATCGTACAGGCGGTTTGCTAATTGTTGTTCAAGATCGCTCATTCCCCCCCCCCAACCAAAATTCGCTCTAGGCGATCCAGTGCCTTGTTCAATCGACCTGGACTAGCGGCAAAACAAAGGCGCACATAACCCTCGCCAACATCACCGAAGGCCGTTCCTGGAGCCAGGCCGACGCCGGCATCGTGTAATAATTTCTTGGCGAAGGCGAGGCTGTTGGTCTCACCTGCGACAGAGAAAAAGGCGTAGAAAGCACCCCTGGGTTTGACCAGGGAAATGTTATTGAACACGGAGAGACGGTCGTGGACGAGATCACGTCGAGCCTCGTAGCTCGCCCGGTTAGCGGCGACATGGGGCTCGCCGTCTCGAAGTGCAACGATACCGGCATGCTGTACGAAGGTTGTCGGGCCAGCGATGTTGTATTCCGTCAGTTTGGCCAAGGGGAGCAGCAAGTCTGGCGGTGCTGTTATCCAACCAAGTCGCCAACCGGTCATGTTCCAATTCTTCGAAAAACTATTGATGATAATTACTCGGTCCTCTGGATTCGCCAGCGCCGCTACGGAGGGCGCCAGGTCGCGCCCGTCGTAGACGAGGCGAGCATAGACGTCGTCGCATAACATCCAGATGCCCTGTTCCCGGCAATATGCGAAAATCGTCTCGAGTTCTGCCAGCTCCGCCATCCAGCCAGTCGGGTTGTTGGGTGAATTGATAAACAGGGCCTTGGCCCCCTTGAGCGAGTCGAATAGCTCATCGAGATCAATCGCCCACTCGCCGTCGGCTTCTTGAAGCGCCACTACCTTCGGTCGGGCGCTCAAAATTTCGGCGGCGTGCACCGCATTTGGCCAGATGGGGCCGATAATTACCAATGTGTCGCCAGGGTCAAGAATCATCTGATAGGCCAGCATGATGCCATGCATCCCCGATGTCGTCGCAGTAATACGCTCCATCGTGATCTGGCGGCCATAAAGCGTGGTCATATAGTCGGCAATGGCCTCCCGCAACTCTGGCACACCGCTATTAGGGACATAAAATGTCTTGTCTGTGGCCAGAGCCTCGACCGCTGCCTGTTTGATGAAGTCCGGAGTCGCCTCATCACCCTCACCAAACCATAGCGGGATTACTCCCTCCATTCGGTGACCGATCTCCATGATTTGGCGAATCTGGCTTTCGGCCAGCTTGGCGACGCTCTTGTTCATCGCTTCGGTCATCGCAAACCTTCCAGATGAATCCAATCTACATTGAAATTAGCTGGATATGAACACGCTAGCCAGCCGTGTTGCAATTCTGTTGCCAATCGGTGGCGGGGCATTAAACTCCCCTAGTGACCAGGCGCGAATTGGGTTTCGCCAGCATGACAATAGCAGTCGACTTCAGACATTTGGCGTACGCCCGTTGAGCACGCCTAAAGCCATTGCACCGGCTTCCCTTGCCCCCGTGCCCAATACCCTGGCACCGGTTGCAGTCATCGACATCGGCTCAAATTCGGTGCGTCTGGTAGTCTATGACGCAGCCAAGCGAGCGCCGGTTCCAGTATTCAACGAAAAGGTGCTTTGCGGTCTCGGCCGCGGCTTAGACGAAACTGGACGGCTAGATGCGGAAGGTGCCAAGCTGGCACAGTCGAGCGTCCACCGCTTTGCCGCGCTCACGCAAGCCATGGGCGTCACCGACATCAATGCCTTTGCTACCGCCGCAGTTCGCGAGGCAACCGACGGTGCGGCATTTCAGGCGGCAGTCGAGGAGGATTGTGGGTTTCCAATTCGCGTCATCAGCGGTGAAGAAGAGGCCCGCCTCTCGGCCCTCGGCGTAACCGCGGAAATACCACAAGCGGAAGGCGTCATGGGTGATCTCGGCGGGGCCAGCCTGGAACTGGCCCATCTTCGGAGTGGAGAAAACACGAACCAGGCGACCCTGAAGATCGGTCCACTCCGGCGGGCCTACGGCTCGGTCAAGGATGGATGCATTGGCGAATACACTGATGGCCTAGACGATCAACTCGCCTCCGTACCATGGCTGCAATCTGCGCGTGGAGGCAGCTTCTATGCTGTCGGCGGTGCTTGGCGAACCTGGGCACGCATGCATATGAGCCACGCTGACTATCCTCTCAGCATCGCCCATCATTACGAGATTACGGCCAATTCTGCGCTCAACTTCGTGGCACAAATATCCGCCTTGCCACTGGATGCTCTGGCTAATCTTCCCAGCTTCGAAAGCTCGCGCGCCGAGGCTATTCCTTTCGCCAATCTGTTGCTCAAGCGAATGATCGAACTGACCGGTGTCACCAGTGTGCTGTTCTCGGCCTATGGCGTGCGCGAGGGACTGATTTTTGACCGCCTACCCAAGAAACTCAAGGTAGAAGACCCGTTAATCGCTGCCTGCCGCAATCTCGCAGCGATGACCGGACGTGCTACTGCTGACGGCGATGCACTCTTTCGATGGACCTCGCCCGCCTTCGCCGACGAGACGGAAAACGAAGCACGTTTACGCCGTGCCGCCTGCCTGCTAGCTGATCTTGAATGGTCAGAGCATCCGGATTACCGCGCCGAACATGCGTTATTCAGAATCCTGCGCTATCCGCTGATCGGCGTTGCTCACCCGGGTCGGGCCTATATGGCGCTGGCGGTAGCCTCGCGTCACGCCAAGGTTGATGAAGAGTTGATTAAAAACGCGCTGTACGGCCTGATGGACAAAGAGGAGACGAGCCGCGCCCGAGCCACCGGCCTCGCCATGCGCCTAGCCTATACTTTCTCCGGCGGGGTCATGTCACTGCTTCAGCAGACAGCACTGAAACGCGATAGCAATAGGCTAAAGCTGGAATTGCCAGCCCATGCCGATGTACTGGTGGGTGATGTGGTGCAAAGCCGCTTTCGCTCACTCGCCCAGGAACTCGGCTGTGAGCCACAAATATCGAGCGTGCCAATCTGAGTCAGNCAANGGCGACTTCTTCCGGTGNGCGACCCACNGTCCGTTGATAGATTTCCCGGTCAGTGGCNCCCTCACTGCCAATGACCAAGACCCGAGATTCCAGCCCGAGCCCGAGCGAAACNCGCATCGCGTCGTCACTACAGGCAGAGATAAGGGCTGCCGTAGCTGCCGCNCCNGATTCTCCCGCAACAATGGGCTGGTCACCGTCAATGCCCTCAGCCAATAGCCGCATGGTCTCCGCAGCCGAAGGGTCAGGAATTATAATGGTCTCGTCTGCACAATCGCGCAATACCTCCCAGGCGAGCGGCGACATTTCCGCCGCCGCCAAGCAAGCCATGAAAGTCTCCACGTCGCCTGTTACCGATGTTGGCGTGCCCGCAGCCATGCTGCGTGCGATGCAATCCGCTCGCTCCGGCTCAACCACAATAGTACGCGGGCGAAAAGGGCCCTGAATGCACCAAAGATGCCCGGCGATCGCACCCGCTAGCCCGCCCACCCCACCCTGAATAAAGAGATGGGTGGGCGGGCTAGCGTCCCATTCGGGCCACTGCGTAGCGATCTCATCAGCCATCACTGTATAACCTTGCATCACCCAGGCAGGTATCTCCTCGTAGTCTTCCCACGCGGTGTCCGACACAACATACCATCCGTTTTCATCGGCCTCCGCCGCGGCGAAGCGGACCGAATCGTCATAGCCACCCGGCACCCGTCTAATGCACGCGCCATAGGCGGCAATCTCTTTCTCACGCCCCTGGCTAACACCATCATGAAGATAGATTACGCATTCGCAGCCAAACATCTGCGCCGCCCAGGCAACAGATCGGCCGTGATTGCCATCGGTTGCACAGCAGACTGTAACGCAGGAGGTCACCGCTTGATGATTGCCGGTTAATAGGTCCCTAACATTCTTTATATTAATTTCGCGCCCTGATAATTCACGACGCAGCAGCTTGAGAACCGCATATGCACCGCCCAGCGCCTTGAAGCTTTTTAAGCCGAAGCGTTGCCCCTCGTCTTTGTAGCGTACTGTTTCAAGGTCAAGCGCCCCAGCCAAGCCAGCGAGCGAGACTAACGGCGTTGCAGCGTAGCCTGGCCAAGCGGTGATGTCGTATTTGGCCTTGGCGACAACGTCACCACCAAGAATCTCCGTCGTGCGTCCGCCCGCCAGCCGACCCTTCAGGGCCTGAGGGTTGATAACCCGGCGGCAGGCAAATTGCTGCAATTTCGTCAAGGAATTTGCTCCGCTAGAGTTCCTTTAATACGACTGACTGAAAATAAGCACAGCTAACGTTTTAACACCAAGAAATTTGACTAAGCTTTGCGCGCCGTGCGAGCCTGCAGCGAACGCTATCGTTGATCTAGCATTGAGGAATCATGGAGCTTTGTAACCTTGGCGACAAGCCGCCACTGAACGAAATACCAAAGAAAATGCACGCCTTCGTGGTGCGTCAGGACCGTTTCGGCGAGCCCAAAGACGCCTGGCAGCGCGAGGTGATCGACACGCCGAAGATCGGCCCACTTGATGTGCTGGTCTATGTCATGGCGACAGGCATCAACTACAACAATGTGTGGGCGGCACTTGGTCGGCCAGTCGATGTCATTGCCGACCGCCAGAAAAAGGGCGAGCCGGAGGATTTCCATGCCGGCGGCAGCGACTGCTCGGGCATCGTCTGGGCGGTGGGATCCAAGGTGACCAATGTCAAGCCAGGCGACGAGGTCGTCGTCCATAGCGGCTGGGGGGAGCCTAACGACCCTTGGGGTTTAGCCGGCAAGGATCCCATGCTAGCCGAAAGCACTCGCATTTGGGGCTATCAGACTAATTACGGCAGCTATTGTCAGTTCGCCCGGGCACAATCACATCAATGTCAGCCTAAGCCAAATCACCTCACCTGGGAAGCAGCGGCGAGCTATCTTCTGTGCGCCTCGACCGCCTATCGAATGCTGATGGGCTGGTCGCCTAATACCGTCGAGAAAGGCGATTACATTTTGGTATGGGGTGCCGCAGGTGGTCTCGGCAGCCTGGCCCTACAGATTGCCGCCGCAGCGGGCGGTAAGCCGGTTGCAGTAATTTCCGAGGAGGAAAAACGGCAATTCTGTCTTGATCATGGTGCAGTCGGGGTGATCAACCGAAACGATTTCGACCATTGGGGACCGATGCCCGATGTCAACAGCAAGGAATGGGGTCTCTGGTTCAAGGGTGCGCGTGATTTCGGCAAGGCGTTTTGGGAAGCGGCCGGCGCCAAGGAAAGTCCGCGCATCGTATTTGAGCACCCCGGCGAGGCTACCCTGCCAACATCGAATTTTCTATGCGCGACGGGCGGCATGGTGGTGATTTGTGCCGGTACAACGGGTTACAACGTGACGCTCGACCTGCGTTTTCACTGGATGCGTCAGAAGCGGTTCCAAGGTAGCCATCTCTCCAATGACGAACAGGCTGCGGCGGTTAACCAGATGGTCGTAGACGGAAAGGTCGACCCCTGCCTATCGGAAACATACAGCTTTGACGAGATTGGCCATGCCCACCAGCTCATGATGAAAAACCGACACCCTTACGGCAACATGGCAGCCCTGGTAAACGCGACCGAGACAGGCCAGGGTGTAGGCTAAGTGTGTAGCGCCCGGTGGTAATTGTGACTAAGATCGCCCCAATAAAATGGGAGGTGGGGTATGGCTAAGTCTCTTCACATTGATCCGGAAAAATGTACTGGTTGCCTGCAGTGCGAACTTGCCTGTTCTTACGAAAGCGAAAACACCTTCAATCCGGCTAAATCGCGCATAAAGGTATTCAACTTCCACGATGAAGGCCGCCAAGTTCCATATACCTGCACCCAATGCGCCGAAGCTTGGTGCATGGCCGCTTGCCCGACCGGTGCAATTTCTGTTGACCGAGAAACCGGCGCGAAAGTGATTTCGGATGCGGCCTGCGTTGGCTGCAAAGTTTGCACCTTGGCCTGTCCATTTGGCACAGTGAATTACAATACGGACAGCGGCAAGGTGATCAAATGTGATCTCTGCGGCGGCGATCCAAAATGCGCTACCGCCTGCCCGACTGAGGCGATCACGTACGCGAGTGTCGGCTAGTCGGCCTCCCAACTGTCATCACGCACTGACTGAATTCCTCCCCCCTCGAGCAGGTCCTGAGCGCCGGTTTGTTCGGCGAAAAATCACCTTAACCAGGGTGCCGGCGTGAACTACGAGCAACTTCCTAGATGGTGCAGGTCGCGAGTGGACCGCCAGCAGTAACATTTAATAGCGTTGTTGTACCCCTAATTAACCTTACCCAACCCTAGCAGATAACGGCGGCTACCAGCTATCTCGCGCCGTTTTTTGAGATCGTGCCCACTCTCATGCGCGGCATCAAGGGCACACACGGCGCTTTCATAGAGCGGCAAAGCAGCGGCGATAGCATTGGACGGTCGGATGCGCTCCACCGTGTAATCCAGTTTCTCTCTCGCTCCAGCGATGGTGTAATACCCGTTCTTTACCCAATCGACGGTAATCCAATCGAGCGAATCCAGAAAGGAAAGCGAATCAGCCGCCTGGACAAAATCTGCCTCCCAGCCGCCACCAATCTCATGGCGGAGAATAAGATGGCGTACACGGCGGATAAAGTTGTCCTCTGGCGCTGGTGTGCGTGCGCGTAGCCACTCCTCGACGATATTGGCGGAGCGGGTGGAATGGGCAAAAAGATAATCGGGATCGTCGAAGCCGTTACCGGGCGTGCTAGGCGGGCCGCCTGGGAAAAATCGTTCAGCGTCATGGACCAGAGAGGCAAATTTCACTTCCGCTGAAGCCTCTGGTGTGAGTTTCATCGCCCACATCCGAGTACACAGTAGATGTTCGAGTTGATAGAAGCCGTCTAGCCATTTGACCGCCTGCTGCTCCAATGGGGAGAGTGCGGCATTGGCATAGGCGCCCTCAGGGGTGAATTCAATCATAGCGGCTCCCCTTTACGTGTGCTCTGAGCACTCTCTATGGCACGCCACACGCTCTCAGGCGTAAGCGGCAATGCGGACAATTCAATACCGTAATCCGCCAATGCGTCGCATAACGCATTGGCCACGGCAGCGCCCGGCGGGATTGTTCCGACCTCACCAACTCCACGTACACCGAAGGTGGTGACCGGTGACGGTATTTCAGAATGAAGTAACTCGATCGGCGGCAGGTCCGCCGCCGTAGGTGCAAAATAATCCAGCATGCTGCCGCTGGTCAGTTGACCAGTACTGGGGTCGATCTGCAAATGCTCGGCAAGCGCTGCTCCAAAACCTTGAGCCAACCCGCCGCGTACCTGACCGTCAACGAGTGAAGGATTCACAGGCACGCCGCTATCATGCGCCATGACGAAACGCTCGACGGTAAACTCACCGCTCTCAGGATCAACCGAAACCACGGCCGCAGCTGTGCCGAAGGAGAAGGAGGCATCGGTTGGTTCAAAATGGGCACTCGCCTCTAGGCCCGGCGATTCATTTTCTGGAATACCTTGGCCTATTATAGCGCGGAAGAAGATATCGGAAAGTGGCACGCTTTGGTTTGAGCCCTCGCGGAAGCGTACTGCATCACCATCGATTGTCAGCGTGTCGGGCGCACAATCTAGAATCCAGGCAGCTATGCGTAAAATCTTACCGCGCATAGTTTCTGCCGCTTCTAGAATTGCCCCCGCCGCAGCAATTAAGGTTCGTGAAGCAAAAGCACCGGTGTTAAGCGGTGAGGCTGCCGTATCGCCAGCATGGATGTGGATCGCGTCGTACTCCATACCTAGAATTTCGGCACAGATCTGAGCGAAGGCGGTTTCACTCCCCTGACCAAAGGTCGATACACCGGTATAGAGATCGATACTGCCGGAGCGATTAGCACGAAGGGTCACGCTCTCATGGGCACCGAAGCGGGAGCCCCGACCAGCGAGGAAGCGTGCGCTCGCATAACCAGTACGCTCAACGAAGGACGAAAAACCGATTCCGATCAAATGGCCGTCATCTCGTGTCACGCGCGGCGAGAGCCGGTGGGTCTCGTAATCTAACGCATCAGCGGCCATGCGCAGTGTCTTGAGATAGTCGCCATTCTCATAAATTGCGCCACTAGGGGTTGTCCATGGCAGATCTTCCGGCTGCAGCATGTTTTTCTTGCGGATATCGTAGGGATCAATGCCTAGACGGCGCGCCAAACGGTCCAGAAGCACTTCTCGGGCAAAATTGACTTCCGGCTGGCCATAGCCGCGATATGCGCCGATCGGAGTTTTGTTGGTAATCGCCACGCGCCGCTCAACCACCGCGTCCGGCACCTTATAAGGTCCGATGAAAGTCACGCTGGAGAGTTGGGCCGAGCCATAGGTTGAATTCCACGCACCAAGATCGGTGGTGTATTGGTTGGTGATGGCCGTGATGCGGCCGTCGATGGTGGCACCTATACGATAGTCAAACACAGATTCACGCGCCTGAGTGCTGGCGCGGAAGAATTCAAGACGATCCTCTATCCATTTGACCGGACAGCGCAGCGCGATCGCGTGGAGCGCTGCTAACAATTCCTCCGGATTAATGCCAAGTTTCATGCCAAAGCCACCACCAACATCCGACGCTGTAACGCGTATGCAGCTCTCGTCGAGGCGAAGCGACTCAGCGAATTGCTGGCGAACAAGATGTGGTGTCTGCGTCGTAGTGTAGACCATCAACTCACGCGCCGCGGGGCGCCAGGTGGCAACGATACCACGCGTCTCCATGGGTAGCGGGCTGACGCGATTGATATGGAAACGTCCCTCCTCGGTGAACTCCGCCTCAGCCATCCGCGCCTCAGGCTCACCAGCACGATCCTCATGGGCGCTCAGAAGATTGCTCTTCATCACCCCGGGATGTATCACTAGCGCATCCTCGGCAAGCGCGTCGAGGGCGACACTAATATGGGGCAGTGGCTGGTAATCGATATCGATCAGTTCAAGAGCATCCTCAGCAACAGCGCGGCTGGTCGCAACAACGCTGACCACCGGCTGGCCCTCATGTAGAGCACGTTCCTGCGCAAGCGCGTAAAAAGGCAGTTGCGGTGCACCCGGCACAGGACGTAACACGGTGAGAGGATCACTTAACTTGCGCACGTCCGCACCGGTAAGAATATGTTTTACTCCCGGCAAGGCCGCCGCACGGGAAACATCAATCTCGCCAATGGCTGCATGAGGAAACGGACAACGGCCAACGACCATTTCTAGCTGGTGCACCAATTGCAGATCGTCGGTGAAACATCCATCTCCGCGCAAAAGCCGATCGTCCTCCTTGCGCGGCAGTGACTGGCCAATTACCCGATAGGCATTGCGGGTCATAACGGGTTGCCCTCATTATCACCATGGTCGAGATATTCCTCGACCGCGAGAATGATACCCTCGTAACCGGTGCAACGGCAGAGAACACCGGCCAGTTCCTCGCGGATCTCTCGACGACTAAGTGCTCGACCAGCGCTGCGTGCCTTGAGACCCGTCGCCGTCATTAAGAATCCTGGGGTGCAGAAACCGCATTGCAGGGCGTGGTGCCGCTTGAAAGCCGCTTGTAATTCATTCAACTGATCGTCCTCACCGAGGGATTCGACCGTCCACACCTCAACACCGTCCAACTGCACAGCGAGCAAGAGGCAGGATTTAACCGCGCCCCCTGCAAGCAAAATTGTACACATGCCGCACACGCCTTGCTCGCAACCGACATGAGTGCCGGTCATACCGAGCCGATGGCGTAGAAAATCCGCAGCATGCATGCGAACAGGTACGCTCGCGGTGACTTCCTCCCCATTAAGGAAGAAGGTGATTTCCTTCTCGTTCAAGCTATCTCCTTCCGCCGACGGGCGCGGAATATCCTTACTTTCAATGCGCTCTTCAGCGCTGCAAGCCACATCACACCAGCCCTTTGATTAGGATAACCAAACCGATAATCGTCGTGGCGATGCTGAAGAGCGCGGCCACCTTGACCCAGGGATCACGCACCGGCACCGCTTTTGTTATGGACGCCGGCGCAGTGGCGCTTGCGGCAATCGTAGGTGCGGCATCACCGGAGAGGGCTCGTTCGAGATTGTGGGCGAACTCGATGGTCACCTTCTCCGCCTGTTTAGTGACGATGGAATTGCCGATGGTGCCGAGTACACCCGCAAGCACCACCTCGCCCTCGACAGCAATATCCGTGCCACTTCCATTGGCTTTCAAGGTAACAACATTGTCGCTGCGAAAATTTCCAATGGCGCCGCGCACCGCCTTGCCGGTCGCGGAAAATGAGATGCGTTCCTCTGGGAGGCGCTCAGTGATGCGTATTTTCGCCTCGAAGGTCGTCGTCATCGGGCCAAGTTTCTGAGTCGCCTGCACCGACAGGCGATCACCACCTATGTCTTCCGACGATTTAATACCTGGAATGCAATCGGCAACACGTAAGGGTTGCTCTATAAAACGCCACACAGTGACGGGCGGTGCAGCAATGTGAAATTCCTGACGAAACTTCATGCCCTTTTTTCCCCTGAGGCGCGCAAATCCCTAAGAGCCTGTGAGACATATCGCGGCACCAGATGAGTGCGATATTCCGCCGAGGCGCGAACGTCGCTCGGCGGCTCGATAGCGTTAACAGCATCATCACCCGCCAAGACGATCTCAGTTTCAGACAAACGACTACCTTCGACCCGGGTCATGCTGTCCGCAGCTAGCACCGGGGTTTCGTGCACTCCCCCAAGTCCGATGCGGATATCCTGCCAGGTGCCGTCGTCGGAGCATTTACCTGTAGCGGCGACCGAGAGCACAGCAAAATCATTGTGCCGTCGGCAGAATTCACGGAATGCGTAATGTGGCGGATGTTTGGTGAAGCGGATTTCCGTCAAGATTTCATCGGCTCCAATCCGCGCCGCATAGGCACCAGCATAAAAATCCACCATACCGATAGCGCGCGTGCCCGCCGAACCTGTCACGCTAACTTCTGCACCAAGCACCAAGCAGCCGAGGGGCATCTCGCCAGTCGGGTCGCCCTGCACCAAACTACCACCGATGGTACCGCGATTTCGCACCTGACGGTCACCAACATAACGGACCATGCTTGCAAGTAACGGTAATCTTTCGGCTATAAGTGCTGAATCCTCTACCTCCGAGTGGCGCACGAGAGCACCGATGCATACCTTCTCGCTATGTATTGCTATGTTTGAAAGTTCGCTGAGTCCATTGATGTCGATCAGGGCAGCGGGCTGCCAAAGGCGCATATTGAGCATCGGCGCCAAGCTCTGGCCACCAGCAAGAATCCGGGCCTCTCCGTCATAATCCTCGAGATAGCGCAACGCCTCGGAGGTATCGTTGGCTTTATGATAGATGAAATCCGCGGCCTTCACGAGCTGCCCTTCTGAGATTCGCCGCCGGCCACGGGCACA